>DAIQOA010000225.1:0-6906 GCA_036788095.1 bacterium
GGGATGGTGTGGCGTTCGGCCAAAAGCACGGCCAGTCCGTTGCTCAGGGTGGTGCGCTGCAGGGGTGGAAATTTCGCCTTTGGTGGGGCCAGGGCCTCAGGCGCCCGGCTGCGATCCGCTCCGCCGGTGGCCGTTTCATATTTTTCGAACGGTTCCACCTCCAAAACATAAACGCCGTCACTGAGCCAGGTTCTCGCTGCCTGCCAGATCTGTTCCACCGTGGCTTGCTGCACGGTCTTGAGTATGGTTTTATAGAACGCCGGATCGCCGGCATACACCTCATTGCTGGCCAAGATATCGGATTTGCCGCCAAAGCCGCCGATGCGTTCAACGCCACGGACAAAGCCGGCGAGGTGCTGGGTTTTAATCCGTTCCAGTTCTTTGGCGTCTGGCCCTTTTTGCAGAAAAAGGGCCAGTTCCTCATCCAGGGCTTGTTCGACCCGGGCCAGCTCCACGCCGGGCTTGGCTGAGGCATCGAGATAAAATTGTCCGGCGATTTCGCGCTTATCGATGGCGGCATGAACCTGGGTGGCGATTTGATCCTGATACACCAGTCTGCGGTACAGCCGGCTGGTTTTGCCTGAGGCCAGAATGTCGCCGGCGAGATCGAGATAGACCAGGTCCCTGGAGGTCCACTCGGGCACATTCCACACTTTAAAAATTCGCGCCTGGGGCACCCGGTCGTGCATACATTGTCTCTGAACGCCAATGCGCTTGGCCGGCCAGGAGGTGAAGGCAGCCACAGGCGGGCCTGCGGGAATGTCGCCGAAATATTTTTCCACTTGAGCTTTGGCCGTCTGCGGATCGATATCGCCGGCCACCACCAGCACGGCATTGGCTGCGCCGTAATAGGAGGTGAACCATTCGCGGACATCCTCCAACGAAGCGGCGGAAAGATCCTCCATGGAGCCGATCACGGTCCACGAGTATGGGTGGCCCTGCGGATAGGTGGCTTTGGCAATGTACTCATCGACCATGCCATAGGGTTCGTTTTCGCCCTGGCGTTTTTCGTTCTGTACGACGCCGCGCTGTTCGTCCAATTTGGCCTGATCGAGGGCGCCCAGCAGCCAGCCCATGCGATCCGATTCCATCCACAGGGCGACTTCCAGGGCTGAGGTCGGCACGTTTTGAAAATAATTGGTGCGGTCGTTGTTCGTAGTCCCGTTCAGATCCGTAGCGCCGACTTTTTCCAGCACTTTGAAATAGTCGGAATTAAAATGCTCGCTGCCGTTGAACATCAGGTGTTCGAAGAGGTGGGCAAAACCGGTGCGGCCGGGCTTTTCGTTTTTAGAGCCCACATGATACCAGATATTGACCGCCACGATGGGGGCTTTATGATCCTCGTGGACGATCAGGGTTAATCCGTTCTTGAGAACGAATTTAGTGAATGGGATTTCAATGTCGCGTTGAGACCAGAGAGAAAGAACCACACAGAAAAGGCTGATTGCGGTGACAAAGAAAACGAGCTCGGCGCCCAGCATGGCGTCTCCTTGTTGGTTATTTTTGGGATGGCCGTTTACCGGCTGAGCGTTTGCCAACCCTTGACGGACAAGTTACGATAGATCCAGACAAAGGCTAAAACCGCCATAGCGAGAAAGAGCCCGCCCAGGATCCATCGTCCGAAGATGAGATGGCCGACGCCGAACAGCGCCAGGTAGATCAACGCGCAGCCGAGGATCCAGTTCAGCAGATTGAAGAGCCCATCTTTCTGCGGCGTGATGTCCCGGGCTTTTTCTGCAATGGGCCGCCACATCCGGGCGGACGGCCGTACCCGGCGATAGAAAGCCAATAAAACCGCCTCCGGTTCCGGACGAGTGAGCCGGGTCGTGATCAGCCAGATCGCCGTGGTGATCCCCGGAGATGCAATTATCGTTGACGTTCCCGGTCGCTTTATTGCGGTAAGAGATCGGTGGCCGGGTTAAAAAGGAAAAAGGCAGCGATGATCTTCCAGTCGATCGCAGTCAGCGGCACGGCTCATTTTACCTTTGCGCAGATCGTTTGCTAAACCCGCACTTGATTTAATCGTAAAATGTATTAACTTCTAATTGAAAAACCAAAGTAATTTCATTTCATGATTATGGAGCCTTGCAGAGGATGAGATTGAAATGCCTTCGTGTTTTCCTGTGGATCGTCTTTTTACTGCTTCCAGTGCAGAACGGCGTATCCGCAACCGAGAACCCTTACCCACAAGGAGCTGAAAGAATGACCCAGCAAAGAAAAATCATCTATACCTGTCCTACCAACACTCTGGAAGAGTTTCGTTCCTTTGCGCAGCAGGCCGCCCGCCTGGGCGCCACCCATGTGTCCATCAGCGATCTGCCCAAGAGCATGTGGCAATGGGATTTGGACCGGAATGATCCTTATCCTAACTGGGGCATGTTGCTGTCTACGATTTTTAAGGTAGTGGTTCCGCCCGAATTGAAAGAGTATCTGCCGGCCGACTATGCGCGCAAAAACCTGGAAATAGTGACCCAGCGCTGCGCCATCCTCAAAGAGCTCGGCCTGAAAGCAGCTTATACCGGCAAGGAGCCTGCCTGGTTGCCGGAAGCGGTTTTTCAGGCGCATCCCGAGTGGCGCGGGCCGCGCTGTGAGCATCCGCGCCGGGCGCGCCACACCTACTATGCCCCCTGCATCGATAATGCCCAGGTGCTGGAGATGTACCGCAAAGCGGTGGCGGAGCTGTGCCGCCACGCGCCCATCGAATGGTTCAATCTGCTGACCAATGATTCCGGCGGCGGCATCTGCTGGAGCGTCAGCCTCTATCCCGGGCAGAACGGACCAGCCTGGTGCGAGCAGCGCTCTTATGCGGACCGCGTGGTCGGTTTTATGTCGACGATTCAAGCGGGCGCCAAGGATGCCGGCCTGACCGCTGAGGTGTCCATGTACTATGGTTCGGGATACATCTCTCAGGCGGAGATCGCTTCAGTGATCCCGGCTCTGCAGGAAGGTCAATCGATCAACAATAAAACGCGCAACAGCGTGGTGCCGAGCCGTTTAATCGGTTACCCGTTTTATGATAATGGGGTGGGCCCCATCCCCGGCATTCCGCAGGTTTTCCGCATCGCCGAACAGCTGCAGGAAGCGGGCAAGGATCCATCGGCGAATCTGACGGTCACTTTCGACTATCTGGATTATCCGGAATTTGTCGGTTTGCTGGAGCAGTTCCGCAAGAATCCGAAAACCGATATCGCGGGCAGGATGGAGAACATCCATCAGGTAGCGCTGGCGCAGGGCGGCGCCGAGTATGCGGAGGTGCTCATGAGCGTGTGGGAAAAAGTGTCCCGCGCAGTGCACAATATCCGCGCCATGAGCGGGGATCCGCTGATGCTCGTGGCTACGGTGAACCAGCGCTGGATCACCCGGCCGCTGGTGCCGTTCCCCATGGAGTTGACGGCTGAGGAAAAAGACTATTACCGCAAATTTTTGTTCCAGGCCAATTCGGAAGAAGAGGCGGCGGATCTGATGAACATTCAGGGATTCGAGATCATCAACGGTTTTTCCGGCTCTATGATCGCGGGCAATTTTTTCTCCCAGGCCGCGGGTCATCTGCAAGTCGCCATCGATGAGCTCGAGTCGCTGCGCAAAAAAGGGCTGCCCAAAGAGTTGGCTCTGCTGCAAACACGGCTCAAGGTGCTGACCTGCTTTTATCGTAATGCGCTCTATACCATCCAGTACCAGGATATCCTCGATCGCGCGGATTACACCACTCCTCCCAAAGAGGACAACTATTATCCCATGGACGGCGATCAGCTCCTGATGGAGATCCAGAACATCACCCGTCATGATGTGGACAATACTCTCGAGCTCATCCGGCTGCTCGAGTCGACCAAAGAGACCCTGGTGTGGACCGCACCGACGCCGGCGGAGGAGGATATCTTTTTACTCGGGCCGAATCTGGTAGAGCAGCTGGTCAAGAAAAATGAAATCACCTTGAAGCATCAGTTGGAACTGTATCGTCTGTTCAAACGGCGTCAGCGATAAGACGTCGGGTGTTGGAACAACCTGATTCCTTATTAAACAGCCCGTCCGGGCGGCTGTATCGAGGACCGGTCGGACGGCTGTTTTTCCTATTCTGCGTGCCTTTTTTAACCGCGGAGAAAGCGCAAAGCGACGCAGAGGGAATGAAGAACTTACGAGTATTACTTCTCGGCGTTTGTGGCGACCTTGGTGGTTGATCCGCTGCCCGTTTGCCGGATGAACCATATTAACGACCGATGCGGGAATGAATCATGTTTATGCCGTTTTGCGAGGGGAGGTCTTATGCCGCAGGGAAAAAGTGCATTCGGCTTGGATTTTTGGAAGGAGATCATCGCCAAACTGACCCCCAAATTGCTGGGCGGAGTGATCGCGCTGGCCATGGTCTTGCTGGCCGCTGTTTTGCTGCTGGCGGTTGCCCGCGGCTCTGACGTTTCGTTCTGGGGGGTGCAGATCTCCCAGCCTTCCGTGGCGCTCAAGGAGGAAATCGAATCCCTGCAGATGCAATTGCAGAGTGCCGTCACCCTGGCGGAGCTGAACGGCCTCATCGACAGCACACAAAGCAAAACGGCAGCGCTGAATGAAATCAGGCATCTGTCCACGCAATCCGAACAGATGGCCGAATGGGAAAACAAATTCAGCTACAAACTGCTCAAACTCGAGTTCCTCATCAACCGCTACGGCAGTTTTATCTCCACCACGCTCCCGGGCGCTGATCGCAAACAGGCCTATGCGCTTATTCAGTCGGTTCTGGCGGAGGTGAATTTCTATCAGGGTGAGATCGACGGCGATATGGAAAAAACCCACGCAAGCCTGGTGGCGTTTCAGAACGATTACAACAGCCACATGCCGGAAGGCTCCACCATTCAGGCGCTGGGTAATTTCGGTTATCAGACCCTGGAGGCGATCCGCAGCCGCTACCGGCTGATCTCCGCCGGCTGAGCCGTGCCCCTGCGGTTGGACCGCACCGTCAATTCAGTTTACCGGTTGCGCAGGTAATCCCACGGCTGGAATCTCAATGTGAACCGTTTGCATGACCGTGCTGATGTGAAAATATGTTTCCTCCGCAGCGGAATTGCGCGCCCGCATCGGCGCCGGCGTGCTGCTTCGCTGGGATGAGACGATGGGAACGATTATTCCAGCTCCAATTTAATCTCGATAAACTCTCCGCGCACTGTGTACCGCCCCTGCTGAACCACCGGCAGCGCGGCCACAGCCTCTACGTAGGCTTGCATCTGTCCTTCATCATACTGCTCGCCGGTTTTAAAATCAACGATGACAACCTGCCGCTCCTTTTCATCCACAAGCAGGCGATCGATGCGCAGCTCTTTTCCCTCCGGACTAAAGACCGTCTGTTCCGTGAAGCTTTTATAACGATCGGAAAACAGATCGGCCTGCTGTTGGGACAGCCGGCGATCGACCTGATCCAGCAAACGCAGCACCTCTGTCGCTGGAAGTAAAGTGCCGAACCGGCTGACGGTCCCGATGCGGGCCCGGCGTTTTTCCTCCTCTGTACCTCGGATCAACTGGGACAGGTAAAAATGCACGATCGTGCCGCGATCGATGTTGCGCTTTTTTATGTACATGGATTTGAAATCGATGTAAGCTTCGCGCTCGGACTTGAGCGGATCCCGCTGCAAAAGGCTCTTTCGTTGCGGATCCCAGATTTCGGCCGTGAAGGCTGGATCGGCTTTATCGGCATCCGGGCGACCGGTTGCCGGCGCCGCAAGCGCTCCGATCCGCACTTGAAGGGTGCGCTCGTCAAGGACCTGCCAGCCCTGCTCTTGTTTTATCTTTTTCATCATGGTTTTAAACAGCGTCTTTGAAGCCGCCGCTTCACCGGCATCGGCCGGACTGTTTAGATAGGCTTCCAGTCCGTCCTTTTTTTCATAACTGCAGTACATGAACAGATTCTGTTTGGCCCGGGTCATGGCCACATAGAACGTATTGAGCTCCTCGATGAGGCTCTTAATGCGATCGGTGGCCGCCAACGCTCCCTGGCTGGTGTAAGGCAGCAGATGATCCAGATTGTAGGTCAGGGCAAAATCGCGGGCCGTGCTGTAATCCTCCGTATAAACCAGGTAATCGTGCAGCACGTTCGTTTCCTGGTTGGAACGGGGCTGCACCTCCCAGTACAGGAGCACGGAATCGAACTCCAGCCCCTTTGATTTGTGGATGGTCAGCAGATTGATGGCGTCGATCTCTTCCAAGCCGGCCTGTTGGAAATTCTCATCCTCCCCGTGTTCCTCGGCGAAGCGGATCAATCCCTGCAGCGTGGCCGGATAGGTGCGATAGCGTTGTGCAAACCCCGCGACCAGCTCGAGAAAGAAATTGATATTGATCAGGTCCGCTTCCAGAGCAAAGACGGAGGGCACTTTGAAAGCGGTTACGGCGGCCAGGCAATAGTCGAACAGGTCAAAGGCCGCACCGGGCGCCGCCAAATCGATGACACTCGCCACCCCCGGCAGGTGGCTGCACTCTTGACGCAGGGCTTGAATAAAGGAACCGTAGGTTTCGGGCGTCATCCTGTGGCGCTGATAACAGCGCAGCACTTGTTTGAGCGCTGGTCCGTCCATCCGCACCAAGTCTGACCGCAAAAATTTTGCCAATTCCACCACATCCTGCCGCACGAAAAAAGTAAAGAGATAGAACAACGGTTTAATGGCGCGGTGTTCAAAGATGGAGCGGGAGCTGTTCAGCACGTAATCGATGCCGTGGTCGTCCAAGCGACGGGCCAATGTATCGAGATCGCGGTTGCGCCGTGCCAGAATGGCGGTGCTGCCGGGATGGATTCGGCGCTGTTCCAGGAGCGGTTTGACCAGCCGGCGGATAAAATCCTCATCAGAGGTGATCGATGCGGCGGGCTCTTCAGCGTCCGCCTCGTTGTGCATCAGAATGGTGACCGATCCCTCCAGAGTCTGTTCCGTGCGG
>DAIQOA010000226.1:0-6850 GCA_036788095.1 bacterium
GCAATACCTTCTGATAACGGTCGGATCGATCACGATACCCCTGTGCCTGAAGTGGATCCAGACGCATCAGCGCCTCGGTGATCTTTTCAACCTGCCGGGCTGCATGCAAGGGATTGAGCCACACGTGCGGATTTCCCTCAGCATGATCCTCATCCTGTAAAACAGGGATGTCCTGTGAAACGGTGAGTACCTGCAGCGCGCGAGAGGAATAATTGTCCGCCACTTTATGAGCCCAATACTCCAGCCCCAAGCCGTTCAACACCAGCAGTCGGGCGTCGCCCATCCGGATCAGCAGCTGCGGATCCAGTTCAAACGTATGCGGATTGGCGCCCGAGGGAACCACGGTAAAAACCGACACCCGTTCACCCCCCACTTGCCGGCAAAAATCAGCCAGCGGGGCAATGCTGGCGGCAATGATCAGACGATCGTCGGATTTTTCCTGCTGGCGGCAGGCGATCAGCAGAACCGGTAAAAGGAACAGCCATTGAACTTTTTTCATCGTTCACCGTTTTTTTTGCGTGGATGCATGAGCCGGGCGTAGAAACGATCAGGAAAAAACTGCGAGGCCTTGGACAATAATGAAAGTCGATAGGGAAAATGGATCTCTGTCTTGTTCTTTTCCATCCCGCGGATGATAATTGCCGCGGCTTTTTCAGCTGACATCATAAACGGCATCCGGTAGCGATTTTTATCCGTCATTTCGGTCTTGACGAATCCCGGCGAAAGAAGAGAGAAATGAACACCCGAGTCATACAGATCGATGCGCAGGCTCTCCACCAAACGGGACACTGCTGCTTTGCTCGCGGAATAGATCGCCGACCCCGGCATGCCGCGATAGGCCGCCAGGCTTCCGGTCACCGCCACGTGTCCTTCACCGGCCTGGAGCAGACAGGGCAGCAGACCCTGCAACATGTACGTCACGCCCCAGAAATTAACCCCCATCTGCTGATGCATGGCGTCCAAGTCCATCTGCCGAGCATCAAATCCGCCGCTTGTGCCGGCATTGAGGATCAGCACCCTTACCGGCAGCCCCTGCGCAAGAATTCCGGCACAGCACGCCTCGACCTGCCGTCGATCGGCTACATCGCAGACCTCGATCAAATGTCCTGCAGGATGCGGCGCCAACGTTGCCTGCAGCTCTTGCAGCAGCCTAATCCTACGCGCCACCAATACAAGCCGGTTGCCCCGCTGAGCCAACTGCCGCGCCAAAGCCCGCCCGATGCCGGAAGAGGCGCCGGTGATCACAATGGTCTGATTTAGCAGCTTCATAACCGCAATCCCACCATGGGAATTTCCAAAGAAACGGTATGGTTTCAAAAAGAATGGAACGCTTGATTCGCAGGCCACCATTCTCCAGGACATCGAAAAGCACAAACATGCCTCTTTTCAGGCAGGGGAGAACCATTAGAGGCGCGAATAATATAAAAATAATCCACTTTAAAAGCAACCACTGATGTTCTTGCATGAGACACTATGCCACTGCAAAACATCCACCGGTCTGTATGAGGAGATAAAAACAGGGATTATTCTTTAATAAACAAGCAGAGACATCTGGCATTTTATTTGTAAGCATATTGCCGGCACTACTTTATTCTGTCTAGGAGGGAGTATGACATTTACCAAAACGGTAAAAATCGTCCTGATCATGGCCGTCGTCGGCGGATGGACCGGCGCCCAGGGCCAGCAGGTCCATGTCTCCGCCCATATGCTGAATCCCAGCTTGCGGGCCTTTTTCCTCAGTGATTTCAATTTCACCGGCAGCGGCACATCCGGGGCAACGATCTTTTCCGTAACTCTGACCAATACCAGCGTCACCGCAGAACCCTGCGATCTGACTCTGACCATGCGCTCGGAAAACCTCGGTGAACTGGCTGAGGGGCGCACCAACACCTTTACCCTTCGCGGCCCCAGTTCCATCACCCTGGGCAGCCAAAATCTTTTTTCCAAAACCCACGAATATCATCTGGAAGACTATTCCATTGCCAGGGCCGGCGATGAGCTGAAAAATCGCATCCTCACCACCGGCAAGCTGCCATCGGACATCTATTACTTTAGATTCACACTGCGTCAGCTCCGTACCGGATATACCAGCCAGGCGGAAATTTCCCTGCGCGTCGATAATCCCAACACCCTCGACATTCTGGCGCCGGGATCGCGCGCCGGATCGGATGATCCCGCACAGGTATTCACCACTTTACCGATGTTTCGCTGGGATTCTAATCTGGACAAGTTTCGGCTGCGCATCGCGGAAAAGCTGCCTGAACTGCATAAAAGCGCAAGCCCGGAAGAGATCATGAACGATCGGGTCCGCTTTGATCGTACTTTTCAGCTGAACCGGGATCTATCGGCCGGCTCTTCTGCAGGCCTGGAGATGATCGCCTCCACCGCCTATCAATACCCTGCGGCCGGCGTCTGGCCTCTGGAACGCGGCAAAACATACTATTGGCAGATCACCGGCCTGGGGCCCTCCTCCGGCGGTGAAATCGAAATGCCCGGGGAAATCTGGTGTTTTATTATCACCCAGCCAACCGCGGGAATGAGCGGCGTCAACAGCGCGCTGATGAACCAACTGTCGCTGTTGTTGGGCGACCAGCTTGCTTCTCTGATGACAGGCGCCGGGCCTCTGGCCGGCTACCAGCCAACCGGCGTGTTTAGAGTGAACGGTCATTCATACAGCCTGGATCAATTGCTGGCCCTGTTGGCTGCAATAAACCGCGGAGAGTATGTCGTCACCGGCACCATGTGCCAATAACGCAAGGGGCTTTTTATGCGAACAAAACTGTTACTCCTGGCCGGATTGTTGTTCGCCGCAGGACATTTGGCTGCAGCGGATGTCGCCGAGATGGCCTTTGTCCTCAAGGTGAGCGGAGACGCTAAAATCAAAACAGCCAAACAGGACTGGACGGTGCTGCAAAAGGGCAACCGCATTCGCAACGGAGATCGGATTAAAACCGGTGAAAACGCCCTGGTGTCCTTGATCTTTATCGACGACAAGGCGCTGATGAAAATCCGCGCCAATTCCGAAGTGGAGATCAAAGGGGAAAAGAACGCCAAGGGGATCGGAAAAGAGCTGGCCATGCAGGTCGGCGAGGTGTGGAATAAAGTCTCGCCCAATGGGCCGGGCTTCCGCATCGAAACCCCCTCCGGCGTGGCCGCGGTAAAAGGCACTGAATTTTATACTCTGGTGGATAATCAGGGACAGACCTTTGTTTTCGGCATCGAAGGTCTTGTCCAACTGCTCAACGAACTCGGCGAAGTGATGGTGGCCAAAGGACAGATGGGCTTTAGCAAAAAGGGAGCAAAGCCCTCCGCCGTCGTTGCCACCCGGACGCCGGACTGGGGCATGGGCGATGAGACCCAAGAGTTGGATATTGAATTCGAAAATTCGGATGGCGGTAAAAAGAACCTGCAGATAAAATTCAAAAAGAAATAGGAATCGAGGGAACCGACGAACATGCTCTTACAACGACTTGTGCACCAGGGATGCTGCTTCCTCCTGTTCTCGGCTTCGGTGGTACGGCCGGCATCGGCTGAATTTGTACAAATGCACCATCAACCCGTTCAATCCGCGGTTGAGGGAAAGGCCTTGGAAATTAAAGTGATCTTTACGCCACCGCCGGTGCGCGTGTATCAGGTCAGAGTGTATTACCGCAGCGCGGATCAGACCACCTATCGCTTTCAACCGCTGTCGCCGCAGGAAAACACATGGATCGCCCTGATCCCCGCCGATGAGGTAAGAGGGTCGCGACTGCAATATTTCATCTCCGCGGCCGTGGAGAACGATCTGGTGTTGACCTATCCGGCCCTTAATCCATACAACCGGCCTGAAGACATCCGGATCACCGCGCCGGCGGAAAAACCGGCCGCCCGGGTTGAAGAAAAGCCGCCGGCTATGCCGCTAGCCAAGCCGGTGGAGACCAAACCCGCTGAAAAACCAAAACCGCAGTCCGCACCTTTGCCGGAGATCACCCTGCAACAGGCTCGACCGGACACTACGCCGACACAGCCACCGGCGACTGAAGAGTCCATTGCCGCAGATGCCGAAGAGTCGGCGTCAGCCATTATGATCCTTTCGCCCAATGAGGCGGAAACACTGGCGCCGGATGAAGTGGCCATTGCGGTCAGCCTGGTCTCCGGCGCAGCGGAGCTAGAGCCGGGATCGGTGCAGCTGTGGCTGGATGGGGCTGAGATCACCAACCTGGCCGAGAGCAGTCCAAGCCTGATCACCTACACACCCAAACAGCTCAAGCCGGGACCGCACAAACTGGTGGTGCAGGCGAAATCCGCCGCCGGCTCCCCCCTGCCCCAGGCCCTGATTCGCTTCACCGTGGAAAGCAAGACGACCGCCCAAACCGCGGCGAAAGCGTTGCAGGTTCATCTTTTTGCCGATGGCCGCACGGAACAGGTGCTGGATGAAAGCCAGTCTCTTTTCATGGGCGGGGCAGATTTCACCGGCGCGTACAAAAGCCTGCTCTACGAGGGCAATCTCTATCTGACGTCGCTGGAGGATCGAAACAAACAGCCGGCCAATCGCTTTTATCTGACGCTGCACAACAAATGGATTGGCGTTGCGGCCGGCGACATCCACCCCATGTACAATGATCTTATTCTATGGGGAAGACGGGTGCGGGGATTTTCCGGTTATCTCCACTTGGGCTTCCTCAACATCGATCTGGTCTCCGGCTCGCTCACCAGGGCGGTGAATGGCAACCGCTCCGCTGATTCAACAAGACGTTCCTACGGCACGTTTCAGCAAAATCTGATCGGCATCCGTCCCAGCATCGGCTCTGGTAAAAATTTCCAATTCGGTTTGACCCTGGTCAAGGTCAAAGACGACACCCAATCCATCCACCATGGCGCCATGCCCAAGGACAACCTGGTGATGGGGCCGGACCTCAAGCTCTCCTTTGACCGCGGCCGCATTCAGCTGGAAGCCAGAGGCGCTCTCAGCCTATTGACGGAGGACATCAGCCCGGGCGCGGTTACGGCCGATGAGATCGAAAAGGCGTTGAACCTGGAGAATGACCTGCCCATCGATCCCGAAAGTCTGGCGGATTATTTTATTGTCAACGAAAGCACCTTGCCGCTGGACCCGCTGGAAAAAACCTCCATGGCCTACAACGCCTCGGTTAAATTAGATTACTTTCGCAATCTGCTGCAGGTGGGCTATAAATCCATCGGCGCCTCCTACCGGTCTCTGGCCAATGCATGGCTGCGCACCAACCTGGAGGGGTGGTATCTCAACGATCGCCTGCGATTGTTCGACAACAAGGTCTATGCCACGTTCGGGTATGAAGACTTGCTCGACAACTTTTCCCGGCAGAACAACAATCCATCCATCTCGCTTAAAACCTTCAACTATTCGGTGACCCTCTACCCTGGGCAGGACCTGCCGCAACTGACGCTGGGCTTGCGAGATCAACGCCGGGATAACGGCGTGGAAAAAGTTCAGACCGCTTTTCTCTACGACGGCATCAAGACGGATACGCTGGTGATCGACGACCGCGACCTGCAGACTTATCGGGACCTCTCCGCCCAGGTTTCGCAAAACCTGTCGCTGTTCAACCTGCAGCACACGGTCAGTCTGAGCTACATCTCGACGCGCAACATCGATGAGTATAAAAACAGTCGCCCCGCCGGAGACATCGGCAGGGAGTTGAACACCGGCGTTTTTATGATTAACGTCAACACCCAGTTCACGACGCCGTTAAAAACCAACTTTTCGTTTGCCTCCAATCGCAACAGCGGCCCGCTGAGCGCGGGTAATTTGGATTATCTCATGTTCGGCGGCGGCGCTGAATACAATCTGTGGCAGGACCGGCTCACTCTTTTGGCGGATCTGCGCCGCATGCAGATGAACGATGCCGGGCCTGGAGACACCGGCTTGGGCCGCACCCAGTTTCGTCTTGGTGCAACCTGGCAGATCGCGCCACGGCACACCGTGGCGGTGGACGGTAACTTTTACACTCTGAGTTCCGATTACATGGATTCCTACACAGACAAAATTTTCCGGATTCGTTACGATCGTTACTTTTAAGTCAATCCACATTACCCTATGAGCCAACGAACCTCCTCAAAGCTGCTGATCGCGCTGCGTTTTGCTCTAGCCGGCGCTGGGCTGGCTTGGCTGCTCTCCCTGTTCGGATTTTTCCACAATCTGAATTTGCGCGCCGTGAATGAACTGTTCTCCCTTCGCGGCGTTCAGGCGCAGGCGGACACCTCCATCGTGATTATTGCCGTGGATGACGAAAGCATGAAGAGCCTGCCGACCAATTGGCCGTACCCGCGCAGCTATTTTGCCCGGATGGTCGATCACCTCTCCCAGGCCGGCGCCCGATTGATCGTCTTTGACATCGAATTTACCGAGCCCTCGCGCGATCAGCCGGCAGAGGATGATTCGCTCGCCCGCGCGGTCGCCCGGGCGCAGAACGTCATTCTGGCAGGCAAGGTGGTGCTGGATACGGGCAAACGCAGCCTGAATAACCATTACCTGCTCCCCCCCATCTCACCGCTGATGGAAACCGGCGCCCCGTTCGCCCTGGTCAACGTCATCGAGGACGGCGATGGCTTTATCCGCAGATACATGCTCTATCAACAGGTCGGCGCCGCTCTCTATTATCCGTTGGCGGTGCAGGCCTTCCTGGCGTTAGCGCCGTCGGAATCCGGACGCACCGTCAGCATCAGCGACAATCACGTGCTGCTGGCCGGACAACGGGTGCCGACCACTTCGGGCAACGCCATATACATCAACTTTGCCGGACCGGCCGCCTCCTTCCGCACCTACTCACTCGCCTCCATTCTCGACGATGAAAACTTTGACCTGGCCGGCGACGAAGATACGGATCTTTTT
>DAIQOA010000227.1:0-6788 GCA_036788095.1 bacterium
CCGGTGCGCTCAACCCATTCCATCAGCGCCAAAGCCGTGGATGCCTTTGGCCAGCCGGTCAACGGCCATCCGATCCAATTCCAGGTGATGGAGGAAAGCAGCTCTCTCGATGGAACAGGCAACCGATGGATAACGGTGAACACCGGCGCCGACGGCGTGGCCACAGCCCAGTGGACGCTGGGCACCGTGACCGGCGCGGACAAGAACACGCTGCAAGTCAGTTCAGCCGCTTTAGAGAATTCGCCCTATACGATCAAGGCGACGGTGACCCCGGGCGTGGCATCGGCCGGACAGAGCGCGATCAACACAACGCTGGATTCCGTTCGTGCTGATAACATCAGCTACGCGCGCGTGACGGTTGCCCTGGTGGACAGTTTCCGCAATGCGGCGCCAGGCGTCACTCTCACCTGGCAGAGCGAGGACGAAGGCGTTCAATTCAGCGAATCAGGTTCCACCACCGCGGCAGACGGCCATGCAACCGTGCGAGTGCGTTCGACCCGCAGCGGCGTCATGACCATCTCCGCCATCATCCATAGCGGAACGCCCTTCACCCTCTGCTGCGCCCGCGTAACCTTTTTGCCCGGCGAGGCGACTAAAATGCGCATCGTATCAGGCGACGGACTGGTCGGCAACGTGGGCACTGCGTTGCGGGATTCTCTGGCGGTTCAGGTTTTTGACTCTCTGAACAATCCCATCCCCCAGAGTGTGGTCTCTTTTACCGTTCAATCCGGCGGCGGCCTGTTCCTCGAGTCGCAAAAGATCACTCAGACCGATACCACCGACGCCAACGGCATAGCCCGCGTGTTTCTCATTCTGGGCAAACAGGTGGATCTGAACAATGTGGTGGTCGCTTCCATCGGTTCCGTCCAACAGGTGATCACCTGCAAGACGCGCACAGCCGCAGCGGCCTTTATCTACACGCAGGAAGAAAATGAACGGGCTGCCGCTGTCACCACCGACCTCGCCGATCCTCTGGTGGTGCGGGTGGAGGACAGCGCCGGCAATCCGGTCTGGAATGCAGCCGTTACCTTTACTCCGGCTGACAGCGACGGTCTGATCACCAGCGCAAATCCTGTGCGTACGGATTATAACGGTCTGGCCAGGGCCTCTTACCGGCTGGGCAGCAAGGCCGGCGATCGCTATGTGACGGCGCGCGTCAGCGGCATAGCTACAGCCGCCACATTTATTATTCACGCGAGCGGCAAAACCCCCAGCCGCATCGTCGTCGTATCCGGAAACGGCCAACAGGGGCCGGCCGGCGCCATGCTGGAACAACCGTTCGTTCTTCAGGTTCTGGACGAATACGGCAACGGCGTCGCAGCAGCGTCCATCGCCTTTAGACTGGTGGAGGGCGTCGGCGCGGAGATCATCGGTGCGGATACGTTGCAGACCGACGCGCAAGGCAAAATCAACGCACAGGTGCAGCTGGGCTTTAAAGCCGGCGATTATGCCTTTCTGGCTGTGTCCTCCCTGCTGCCGGACCAGGCGGCATTGTTAAGCTGCCAGGCGCTTGCCGGCGCTGCCTACAAAATCGATCTGCTGCCCGGCAACCGCTCCAACAACGGGCAGAGCATGACCATCGGCCGTGAACTGCTCTATCCGATCGTTGTGGTGGTGCACGATCAACACAACAACCCGGTCAAGAACGAGTTGGTCCAGTTCGCCGTGGTGGAAAACAACGGTTATATGATCAATCCCAAGGCGATTTCGGATGATTCCGGCCGCGTCTATGGCCGCTGGGTGCTGGGCGAAACCCCGGGCCACAACAAAGTGATGGCCTATCGTCTGGGCCTGTATAACAGCCCCCTCCCATTCACCGCCACAGGCGTGACCAACCATTTCCCAGAATTCCAAGGTCTGCCGGAATATGAACAGGAGATTGAATACAACCAATCATGGTCCTTCACCCTCCATGCGCTGGATGCGGACAACGATCCGTTGAAATACAGCCTCAGAATCAAGCCCAATCCCACCAATGCGCGGTTTGATTCGCTCGGCAATCAGCTCTTTCAGTGGACGCCGACGATACGGCAAAAGGGGAACTATCAATTTTTCTTTACCGTGCAGGACCCCAAAGGCGGTCTGGATGTGGATTCGCTGCTGGTCAAAGTGGTGGGTGATTCCGCGCCGGTCATCACCAGCCTCTATCCCATGTGCGGGCTTCCCCTGACCCTGAGCAAACCGGACAGCATGGTCTTCTCCTGCACCGCGGTGGATTACGACGGCGATCCCTTGACCTATCGCTGGTTCGTCAATGAGCGGTCATTCAACGGTCCGAACTTTACTTTTCGCAGCTTCGATCATCCGCGCGGCAGTCTGCGCATTCATGTGGAAATATCCGACGGCATTAAAACCACCCGCTCCTGTGAATGGGTCATGCTGGTGACGCAGGTGGATCTGACCTCCTTTACCGCAGCCTTTGAGCCCTTTGCCGGCGTACGTTTGAACTGGCGGGTGGCCTCCGAGGTGAACAATGCCGGCTTTGACGTGTTGCGCAGCACAACGGAACATGGCGGCTTTAGCGCCGTCACCCGCGGGCTCATCGCCGCCACCGGCGCGGGCGCTTATGAATTTATCGACAGCACCGCGGTGGCGGGTATGCGTTACTATTACCTGCTGCAGGATCTCAGCCTGGACGGCAGCCGCACGCAGCACGGTCCGGTGCAGGTGAATCTGGCGCTGCCGGAGCAATTTGCCGTGCTGCAAAACTATCCCAATCCCTTTAATCCGGAAACGCGCATTCGCTTCCAACTGCCCGCCTCCGGCCGAACCCGCATCGCGGTTTTCAACACCCTCGGACAGATGGTGCGCTCACTGGCGGATGCCTCGCTGCCGGCCGGATATCATGAGATCAACTGGGACGGCCGGGACGAACAGGGCCGTCCGGTCGGCTCAGCGGTCTATTATTACCGCGTCGAATCAGCCGGAGAACGGGCGGTAAAAAAAATGGTGCTGTTGCGCTGAGATGCGATTCAGCCAAATAAAAGACCCCTGCAGCGCCTGATGCAGGGGTCTTTTGCTTTTTTGCGTGATTATCTGCTTTTAAAAAACAAAATTAATGAGTATCTTTTTCGCGCGATTCCCCTCTCCGGCCAGGACGCCTTTGCCCGGCTTGCAGCGCACCGACGGAGGACTCGGGGAAGCGCCGAACATTATCAGGGAGACCTCATTGTCCTATCTGGGTCAGCTGGCCGCGCTTACCGCGGCTTTTTTTTGGAGCGGCACCGCCATTATGTTCAGCGCGGCGGGAAAACGCATCGGCGCCTTTGCGACCAATCTGCTGCGCATTCTATGCGGGGCGCTGTTTTTATGCTTCGCGCTGTGGCTTACCACGGGGCAGTTCTTTCCCATTCATGCTACCCCCTATCAGATAAAATGGCTGGCGATCAGCGGCATCGTCGGTTTGGCCATCGGCGACGCGGCGCTGTTCGTCTGCATGGTGGGATTGGGGCCGCGTATCGCCACCCTGCTGCTGTCGCTGGCGCCCGCCATCACCACGCTGGTGGCCTGGTTTTTCCTGGGCGAAAAACTGAACGGGCTGTCCATATTTGGAATTCTTTTAACGCTGGGGGGCATCTGGTGGGTGGTGCTGGAGGAACACAACGATCCGGTCCAGGGTTCCAAAACCGTTGGTCTGATCATGGGCCTGATCGCCGCCATTGGCCAGGGATTGGGAATCATCTTTGCTAAAAAGGCGCTGAACACCGACATCGATGCGCTTTCAGCAACGGTGTTGCGCATGGTTCCAGCCATGGCGGCCTTGTGGCTGGTGGCATTGCTGCGCGGCCAGGTCCTGCAGGTGCTGCGAACCGTCCGCGACCGCAGCGCCGCTCTCGCCACTCTGGGAGGATCGATCTTTGGACCGTTTCTCGGCGTCTGGCTGGCCAATGTCGCGGTCAAGTACACCGAGGCCGGCATCGCCGCCACGCTTCTGGCAACGGTTCCCCTCCTGATCATCCCATTGACCATGGTGATCTACCGAACCAAACCCACCCTGAGAACCATGATCGGCACACTGATCGCCGTCAGCGGTGTGGCCTGCCTGTTTATGCGGTAATGGGATGCAGCCGCTGCACAGACCTGCAGTGCTCGATTAAAGGATGTAGCCGATGCGCTGCTCTTCCGCGGCACAGGCCGATTGCCACCACATGCCGTGCCGGGTTTCCAACTCTTCAAAAGAGGGAAAGGGGTAATAGAAAACCCGGCTCTGATCGCCGACAAAAAAGCCGTTTTTGATAGCCCGATACAGCAGCTCCTGTTGCAGATGACGGATCACGGTTTTAGTCGGTTTCTCCGGATGCATTTGCAACTCGATCAGACAATCGCGCAGATGATTGACATCCGAATAGGGCAACTCTTCGGGGTGGGCGAGAAAAGGATCGATGGCCAGGCCGTTCAACATCAGCTCGACAAAAATCAGTTTGGGCACAGAGATCGGATAGCCCGGTTGGGTGACAAAACGGATGAATTCAAGGGGATGAAAAGAAGTGGCGATGCGCGGCGTTACCGGACACAGCTCTTGATACAGATGCAACTCCTTGCGTTCCTCCTCCTCAAAGGGCTGTTTTGTCAGCTCCAGCACGGCGCCGGTGGAGGTGACCAGGTAAAGATTGAGCAGGGCTTCGAGGGGCACGTGCTCCAGCACCCGGTAGATGGACAAATACACGGAACGTTTGGGCTGACCGTCAACGTGCGGTTGACATCGCTCCTCGATATCCCTCATGGGGAAATAGGTGGAGGTAAAGCCGGGATCCACCTGAAAAAAGATCGCCTGATCCTGGGTTCGTTTCTTCATGCCGGTGGCGAAATAATTGCCGAACTCGGTCGGCGGCAACATGGAGGCGATCAGCGATTCAGGCATTAAAGAGAGGTAGAGATATCTTTGCACTGCCAATTCCTTACGATATGAAGCAGAAAAACGACCAGCGAGTTCAGCGTTAAATTTACAACATTTTACCATGCAAAACAACTGTTTTGTCCGCTTTGCCGACGAGTCAGGGTCGTGGCCCGGCCGGCCGGTTTCGTCCGCTTCAGCAGCCGGCTTGTACGCGCAGAAAGGAATCGGCCGTTTTCATTTTTTAATAATCATGGAGAAGAAATGACAACAGGAAAAACCGTTCTGATCACCGGTGCTTCCTCCGGCATCGGCCTGGAGATGGCACGGCTCTTTGCCCGCGACCGATACCATCTGATTTTGGTGGCCCGCACCGCCGACCGACTGACGCAGGCCGCGGAAGAGTTGAAAGGATTGGGAGCGCCTTCGGCCCTTGCTCTGGTCCAAGATCTGAGCCGGCCCGGCGCGGCGGAAGCCATCTTTCAAGCGCTGACAGAGCAGAACCTTCACCTGGACGTGTTGGTCAACAATGCGGGCTTTGGCGATTATGGCCCCTATGCGGAGGCACAGTGGCCGGTGATCGAAAGCATGGTGCAGGTGAATATCACCAGTTTGCTCCACCTCACCAGGCTTTTTCTGCCCGGCATGATAACGCGAAAAAAGGGCCGAATCGTCAATCTCGCCTCCACCGCCGCTTTTCAACCAGGGCCGTTTATGGCGGTCTATTATGCGTCCAAAGCCTTCGTGCTCTCGTTCAGCGAGGCGTTATCAAAGGAATGTAAGGGAACGGGCGTAACCGTCACCGCCATCTGCCCGGGTCCCACGGCGACGGAATTTCAGGCGCGCGCGAACGTCCTGAATACGGGAATTGCACAGAGAGAAAAGAGTTTACTCAAAATGATGGATGCCGAGACTGTGGCAAAGTTGGGATATCGCGGAATGCTAAAGGGGAAATCCGTGGTCGTCACCGGCGTTCTCAACCGTGCGGGCGCCTGGTCCGGGCGCCATCTGCCGAACGCCCTGGTGATGGAGGCAATCCAAAGGTTCCATAAAAAACGATAGCGAAGCTCGCAAGCCCCAGAAGTTCGGCAAAAGGCTGAGTCGAGAGGACCGGCTAAAAAAAAACCGGCCGGGCCATCCGCTGAGGCGTTCATTAAAGCGTTTGCTGGAGCGTTCGCTAAAGCGTTCGTTGAAGCGGCCATGCCTGCGGGGAAACGCCATGGCTAGCGCCCAGCGGCGATCCACTGGGGCAGTATGTTTTTCTTGAAAAGATTTTTTTCCTGCTCGAGTCTGGCCATATCCAGACCGATATACTGCTGCGCCTTGGCCTTGGTGGAGAGATCAGGCATGGGCGCCGGCAGCGGCGCTCCCAACCGGATCAACAGTGGAGCGAGAAGCCTGCGCGCCTCAGAGGCCTTTTCGATTGCATGGCCCAGGATACGGCTGCACTCCAGCGGCGCGTGAAAACTGCCGCCGTGGCTGGCGCCGACAAAATCCCATCGCCATTGCGCCTGACGGATGAGCCGCTGAATCGGTAAGAGTTGCTCTTGCGAGGCGGCGTGATCCAGCGCCGCTTTGGTTTCGATGTGCGCTTTGGTCAGCAGATCCTCGGCCATACCCATCAACTGCCGCACCTTGTCCTGACGCTCATAGACGTTCTGTATGAGCGTGGTTTCACTCTCGCGATGACAAACGCCGCAGGAACCCGCCACATTCTCCAGGGGACTGGAGATTTTGTGATTGGTGAATTTTACACCGCCTTCGCTGCGGTAAGGCATGTGACAGTCCGCACAGGCCAATCCCCGTTGAAAATGAATGCCCAGTTGAAACAGTTCCCAATCCGGGTGCTGCGCTTTAAGCATAGGCGCCCGGCTGAGCTGATGCACCCAATCCACATGCTCGACTTGATCATAATATTTTTCTATCTCCTCAGCCGTGGATCCCTCATCCCAGG
>DAIQOA010000228.1:0-6765 GCA_036788095.1 bacterium
CCATCGTCTTGGGCGGCGATCTGGCTCAGAGTGTGCTGATGCTCGCAGCGATCGTTGTCCTTATCCCCTTGGCCGCGCTCACCTATCTCGGCGTCAAATTGATCTTCCGCATCGGGGCGTGTTCAAAGCTGTTCAAGGTGATTGTGTTCCTCGTCTGGATCGCCGCCCTGTGCGCCCTGGGCGTGTTGCTTGCTCTGCGGCTTTCCATGTATGCCAATCATGATCAGACGGAAGAGAAGGTCAAGCTGGACACGGTTCCCCGGACGCTGTGGATCGCTCCGTTGAAAAAAGCATCAGAGACAGGGTGTGATGGCAAGGCGGCGGTGGGTTCTTTTACCTTTCTGTCCAAGTCGTCTACCAAACAGCTTTTCTGCACCCCCGAGCTGACTATTCACGGAAGCGATGCCCCCTCCGGCTGGATATCGGTGGAGAAGACCGCGTACAGTAAATCGCTCGCACAAGCTTTGAAAAACGCGCGATCGATCGACTTTGGCTGGAAGGTCTCGCGTGACACGCTCTATCTGGATGAATATTTCAAACTGCCCGAGGGCAGTCCATGGAATGGTTCGACGGTTGATATCGACCTCAGCCTTCCCGAAGGCACGCTGATCAGGCCGGCGTCCGGCGCCGATTGGACCACCTGGCGCTTCCACATCTATGATCCCGCCGTGACCCGGTTCCGCATCAAAGAGGGAGAGTTGGAGGAGATCACAGAGTAATGTACACGCCCTGCGTCGATAAAGGGCTGCTCGGAGCGGCCCTTTGTAGGGTATTTCTTCCATGTTGCTCTTTTTGAGGCCCGCCAAAGTGTCATTGAGCATTATTTTTTAACAGGATGATCGACCTGCAGGAGAGGTTTGCCACCGGGTCGAGGAAATCTTTTGCCCCGCCATGCGGTAGGTCCGCCTCTCACTTTTCTTTTCATACCGGGATATAAAAGGATCTAATTTTGGATCGCCTGAAAAAGAGGCTCCATCCAGCGCCAGGTGTCTTCAAGGACGGTCACGCTGGTGATCGTCGGGTTGCCGACCTCCAGGCATCGGGCGGATCGCCAGAACAGCATCGCCGGCCGTGGATTTTGCATGGCCTGCCAGGGTATGAGTAAAGGGGGATAACGATAGACGCTGTGAAAAACCAAAAAAAATCCCTTGTCCGTGGGACAGAAGCGAGGTCCGTAGCGGAAATAGACAGCGCCGACCTTAACCGGACCGGTGCGCGTTCCGGCCGGCGTATCTGCGGGCCCGGGAAATGCCTGCGCAAGAGCGTCCCAACCGCTCATGGCGCGAAACTTTTTCCCCATCAAACGCACCACCCACAGGGTAAAGGCTGAGAGCAGCAGCAGAGCGGCGAGCACCAGCGCCAGGATCGGGCCGGCCAGAGCTAGAAAATCCATGGATTCCTCCCCGTGTGTGTAGAAAATTATTCAATCATCGGGAGAAATGCAAGAATCATTTTTGGGTTGCTTAGAGAAAAACACGAAACCCGGTCCGGTGGCCTTACGTAGGAGAGGTAAAAAAAGGAGAGAAGAGTGGCTGTTCTGATCGAAGCGATCGATCTATGCAAACAGTACCGCAAGGGCGAGACCGCGGTGGCCGCTTTGGCCGGCGTTTCGTTTTCCGTCGAGGCCGGAGAGTTCATCTCCCTGGTGGGCCGCTCCGGTTCGGGAAAATCGACGCTGCTCAATATCGTCGGCGGACTGGATAGCGCCACCTCGGGACAGGTCAAGGTGCGGGGCCGCGACCTGACGGTCATGAACCGGGAATCCCTGGCACAGCACCGGAGGAATACGGTGGGGATGATCTTTCAATCCTTTCATCTGATTCCATCGCGCACCGCCTGGGAAAACGTAGAGCTGCCGATGGTGTTCGCCGGTGAAAGCAGGACTCGACGGAGACAACGGGCTGAGGAACTGCTGGACCTGATGGGGCTGGCGTTGCGCAAACACCACCGGCCGGCAGAACTATCGGGCGGCGAAGCCCAACGCGTAGCCATCGCCCGCGCCTTAGCCAACCAGCCCGCCATTCTTCTGGCGGACGAACCCACCGGTAATCTCGACAGTCGAACAGCGGTGGAGATCCTTGATCTTTTGTCTCAACTCAATCAGCTTCGCGGCCTCACCATACTGATGGTCACCCATGACGAACCTGCCGCTGCACGGCTTTCGCATCGCATGCTGCACATGCTGGACGGCGAGATCGTGCAGGAGCAAGAATTGCGGCGGCCGGCATGAACCTGGTCGATTTATTCTGTTTCAGCCTTGAAAATCTCCGGCGCACCAAGCTGCGCACGCTGTTAACCACCCTCGGCGTCATCATCGGCATCGGTGCGCTGGTGTCCATGGTCTCCTTTGGCGTCGGCCTGCAGCGCAACGTTACCGAAGCCTTTACCGCCAACGATCTCTTCACCACCCTGCGGGTGTTTCCGGTCAAGATGAAAATCGAGGAAGCCCTGTCCGGCAATCTGGCCAGCGCGATGAATGGAATGCAGCAGAAAACGCGGGCGCTCGATGATTCCGCGCTGGCGCTCATCGCCGCCATGCCCGAAGTGGCGATCGTCTTTCCCGAGAACACCTTTCCGGTCAGAATCCGTTTTCTCGGCCGCGAAACCAACACCAACCTGCGCTGCCTGCCGGCCGCCATGGGCGCATTCAAACCCTATGACAAAATGGGCTGGGGCGCGTTTTTCACCAGTGATTCCGCACAAGAGGCGATCCTCTCTTACCCTACACTGGGCCAGCTCAGACTCTCTGTTGAACCCGCAGAAAAAGATTCAGTGAACACCCGCCAAACTCTGCGGCGCATATCCGCGGATTCGTTGCTCGGTGCAGAGATGGAGGTGATCACCTCGGTGTTGGATTTCAGACAGACCATGGGCCTGGGCCTAAATGGACAAGCGCCTTTCAGCGAGCAGGTCACACGGCTTCGGATCGCGGGCATCAGACCGAAACCACACGCGTTCGGCAGTCAACAGAATGAGGGCGGCCTTCTCGTGCCTTTAGTCACCGGTAAAAGGATACCACGGTTTGCCTTTACCAGCATGTGGGATCTGTTGCGCCGTAGTCAGGCGCCCGAGGGCTACAATGTCCTCTATGTGCGCCTTAAAAAACTCGATGATCTGGGCCCTGTGCGGAAACGGCTGCAGGAATTGAATTTTTCGGTTTTCTCCCTGGCTGATCAGTTTGCGGAAATCAGGCGGGGATTTCTGATGATCGACATGGCCCTCGGCGCCGTGGGCGCCATCGCCCTGATCGTGGCCAGTCTAGGCATTATCAACACCATGGTGATGTCGATTCTTGAACGCACGCGCGAGATCGGTGTGATGAAAGCGGTGGGCGCGAGCGGGCGGCAGATCCAATCCATTTTTTTCTTTGAAGCCGGCATGATCGGTAGTATGGGCGGTTGCCTGGGCGTGGTGTTGGGCTGGCTGGTTTCGCGACTGGCGAACTGGATCGCCAACATCTGGGTTGCCCATCAGGGCGGAGCAGGGGGGGAGATTGACTTTTTCTATCTGCCTTTATGGCTCATCGCCGGCGCCCTTCTCTTCTCTTTGCTGGTCAGTCTACTGGCCGGCTGGTATCCAGCCACACGCGCCAGCCGGATCAATCCAGTGGCAGCGCTGCGTCACGACTGAGCGATGATTTTTGCAGCAACGTCTGTCGGCGACGCGCGCGAGTCGCTGCTCCTGCGCCACCCCCCTTGTTCACTCCGCCCAACAACATAAAACGGTTGCTTTTCATCATTTTTTACATGATCTTGTAGCAAATGCGGCCGGCGCCGGGCTCGCGAAAAAGGGGCCTATCGAACAGCGCCGGCACAGGCAGTGCACATCCGAGTCGAGGGAATGAGGGTCCATGAAAACCAACCGTCTTTTCTTCTCAATCGCGGTCTTTTTATCCATCGAACCCGCCCACGCCTCTGTAACCCTGACCAAAATCGCTGAGGATCACTTTTCTCTGCGCTTGTCCGCCGACACGGCCGATTCCATTCGCATCCTGCAGGTGACCGATCTGCATATCGGTATCTCCAGATCGTGGGAAAAAACCTGGACCACTATGGAGCGTGTCGACAAGCTGAAGGAGCTGTGCCGGCCGGACATCATCGCCGTCACCGGCGATCTCTTTACTGGAGAAAAAAAAGACAGCGAGGCGTTGTCGGCCTTTGCCCGTGTTTATTTCGATCGATTGCAAATCCCTTGGTTTTTTACTTTCGGCAACCATGATCCAGAAGGCGGTCAGGGCCGGGAGCCGATCCGCAGGATCTTTTCCGGCTCTGAATGGGGGATGATGGGCTCGCACCATCCTGATACCGGACAATTCAAGTGCGATTACCGCATCGATGTGTTTGTCGGTAAGGCGCCGATCCCGGTCTGGCAGCTGTATGCGTTCGACAGCGGATCGGAACGAGGCAACCGATCGATCAAGAAAAACCAGCTGGAGTGGTTTCGGGCGCAGTCGCTGAAAAGCCGGGCGGAGTACAAGACCATCGTGCCGGCCGTCGTGTTCTTTCACATTCCTCTCAAACAGTACCATGATCTCTGGCATGACTCGACTCTGGTCAAGTCAGGCGAGATGCATGAAACCGTCTGCTTGGAGGAGGACGACGGTTCGGTGTATCAGGCCTTTCTCGACCAGGGCAATGTGCGGGCCTGCTTTTGCGGCCATGATCACGACAACAACTACTGGGGCAAGTATCACGGCGGCATTCTCTTGGTGTACGGCCATGTCACCGGCGACGCAGGCTATCACCGCCATTGGCCGCCGGGCGGGAAACTCATCTCACTGCCGCTGAAAAAGGGCGAAATCGGCGTCAAAGATATCGTGGTGGAATGAAAATCCTTTCTCAGCATCGAACTGAACATTGACCATGGACGAAAAATGAAAAGATACTTATACCTGTTGCTGGGGGTGAGTTGTGCGTTGGCGATTGCATTCGTGTGCAGCCGGATGGATCGAAAGAAGAACGTCGATTATGTTGATCCCTTTATCTGTACGCTGGGCGATCACGGCCACCTGTTCCCCGGAGCGGTTGTGCCCTTTGGCATGGTGAAACTGGGGCCTGACACCTATCCCAGCAGTCTGATCGGCAGCGGCGATTGGGCCCATTCCGGTTATAATTACGCCGACACCTTGATTCGCGGCTTTAGCCACATTCGCAAGGAGAGCAGCGGCGGGACCTCGGTGTATGACCGGGGATGGATCGCCTCTGTTCTGCCCACGGTGGGCCAGCCGGAGATCGATCGCAGTAAAACGGCCGTCGCCATCGACAAGCGCAGCGAAAAAGCGACAGCCGGTCTGTACCAGGTTACGCTGGCTGACGACATAGAGGTCGCCTTGACCGCCTCGACGCACTGCGGCTTTCATCGTTATCGATTCCCCAAGAGTGAGGATGTGCATGTTTTATTCGATCCGGGCAGCAGTGCTTTTGTCCGGCGTTCGCGCATCTCGGTGGCCGGCGAGGACGCCTTTTCCGGAACCCTCTGGACACATCCCAGCGCCATCCATTTCTGGGCTTGTTTCAACAAACCCTTTCGTTCCTTCGCCACCTGGGACACTGTACTGCATTCAGGGCTACGGCAATGCGAGGCGGGGCGCGCCGGCGTCTTATTCGATTTTCACACCTCTGCTGGAGAGCCTCTTTTGCTCAAGATCGGCTTTTCCGTGATCAGTGAGGAGCAGGCTCGGCTCAACCTGCAGAGTGAAATTCCCCATTGGAATTTCGCTGCCACCGCCCAGGCCGCCAGGGAGAGCTGGAGTAAAATCCTTGACAGGGTCGAGGTCGACGGTGATGAAGAATACAAAAGGATCTTTTATACCGCGCTGTATCACTCTTGCCAGCAGCCTTCCAACATCACCGATGTGAACGGGAAATATCTGGGGTTTGATCAGCAGGTACACCAGGCAAAGGGGTTTCTCTTTCATGACAATTACGCTTTTTGGGATGATTATCGCACCAAGTTTCCGCTGATGAGTCTGGTGGAGCCGGCTACGTTTAAAAACGTGGTCCGCTCGATCCAGCATCTCTACCGGCACTGTGCGGATTACTGGACCTACACCAATCCCAAACACGAGCCCCACGTGGGCGGTTTTTCCGTGAGCGGCAAAAACGGATTCAGGCCTTTTCTTACCTGCCGGCATGAACACATGCTCACCGTGGTGCTCGATGCCTATGAAAAAGGAATTGTTCGAGAGGAGGTTGAGAGCACTTATCAGGGCATGCGCAGCGAAACGATGACGCAGATGCCGGAAGAGTATGACCGGCTCGGCTATATCCCCGCGCGGCCTGATCAGACCTTTGAATACGCCTACGACAGCTGGTGTGTGGCGCAGATGGCGGCCAAAGCCGGTCATACCGCGGAGGTTGACTACTTTATGCGCCGCGCCGGTTATTATCGCAACACCTGGGATTCCCGCATCGGTTTTCTGCGCGCGCGCGCGGCGGACGGATCCTGGCTCGATTTTCCCGACGATCCCGCGGTCAACCGGGAGAAATATATGTACGAAGGATCTCCATGGCAGTGGCGATGGTTCGTGCCCCATGATGTGCAGGGCATGATCGAAATGATGGGCGGCAGAGAGCGGTTCATCCGCGATCTGGACTATTTTTTCAGCAATCATCTCTATCAGGCCGGCAATCAGCCCGATATCCATGCGCCCTTTTTGTTCAACATGGCCGGCGCCCCCTGGTTGACGCAAAAATGGGTCCGCACCCTGCTCACCGAACCCATGACCCATCGTTATGGCACGCACGAGTTTTACCGAACACCCAT
>DAIQOA010000229.1:0-6688 GCA_036788095.1 bacterium
TTTCTATAATTTCGTATTTACGATTAATATCCATTGTACTCCATTTCGCCCAACGCTCCGGTTCAGCGGCGGGCCGCGCAGCGGACCGTCCGCTGCAACCGGTTGATATGCTTCGTTCGATTTTGGCTTTCCTCACAACTCTTCGTTCCGGTGGAAGAATCGTGATAGCACCAACGCGGCAATAGGGAGCCCGACACCGTAGCCGAGTATGCCTATCCGCTGAAGTGCCATATCGCCGAGGATGGGGCCAATGGCGCCAAGCAGCGATAGCGCACCCGCTAAAACGAGAGACCATCGGGCAAAGGCCCGGATCCCGGATCCGACGAAAACAAGGGCGGCGCAGAGGAGGGACAGCCCCAGGAAGATATCCCATGCGAGAAGCTCAACGGCGTACAGCGTGGATGGCCATTCCAGAACGGTGAAATCGGTTTGGCGACCGGACGTCAGCGCTACGAAGTGAACGGCGCTGGTAAGGCCCGCCATGACCCCAGCGAAAACCAGGGCCATGACACCAAATATCTTGCGATCCCGTCCCGCGGTTTCGTAGATTGATGCCATGACAGCAACGATAAGAGGAGCCGACAGCAATGTAAGCGCCTCCATCATGGTGAGGGTCGGATCCACGATGGGATCGTCGAAACCGGCTTGGAAAATACCGAATGCCACGACCACCACGTACGCTATGCCCACGACGAAAAGGCCGATCGAGGAAAGATACCCGATTTTGTTAGCCAGACTCATGGGCAGTCTCAGGGATGTCGCATCCTAACGATACGGCTGAGGCGCGCGGTTTACCGCGTCGCCTCCAGTCGATTGTTGGCCCTATCTTATTGAGCGTCCAGAAAGTAATGACCAACAAGTATCGCGATATCATCGGGTTAACCATTCATCCTACGTCGCTTTAGTGCTTCAATGGATTTTTCGTGTCCTAAAGATGCCGCTTTTTTCAAAAACACATCAGCTACTGATTTGTCTTTGTTGACCACAATGCCATTGTAATAGAACTTTGCCACCTCAAAGGCAGCTCCGGGGTGGTCTTGTTCGGCTACTTTTTTAAGCCAATATAGTGCTTTTTCGTAATTCTTGATAACTCCCTGCCCTCCCATATACATTTTACCAATCATATGCTGTGCATCTGCCAGACCTTTCTTGGCGGCGATCTCAACATGTTCGGCCGCTTTCTTGAGATCCTGCGGCACTCTATCGCCAATGAAATATTACAACCCGGTAGCCATGAGTTGTTCACGCGGGGCATCCTGAAGATCTTCATACACTACCGCCGTTGCTTCGGGACCAGCTCAGCCAATGCCTTCTGCCATCTGTTCAAGCCGGGTCTGCGCGTGTTGATAGCCATTCTTCAGGGCCAAGCGATACCACTTCCTTGCTTCTTCGAGATTCTGTGGAACATCAACGCCAGCGCGCAGTAATTCACCCATCACAAACTGTGCTTCTGGGATGCCAGAGTTGGCTGCTTTTTCATAATAGATGCTGGCCTTCCTGGGGTCGCGATCTACGCCCTTCCCGGTCATTAGCAAATCCGCATAGTTCCGCTGTGCCTGTGGGTGTTCCTGGTCTGCGGCTCGTTGGAACCAGATCGCTGCTTGCTCGGGGCGGTCCAAGACCGACTCGCAAAACTCACCCATAATGAACTGCGCATCAACGTCGCCCTCTGCTGCTAGAGGACCCAAGATATCGTAGCCATCGTGAGAATGCTTCGGATTTTGGACTAGCTTCAACCCTGCCGCCACAATTTCGGGGCGGCACTGGAGTTCATCCA
This sequence comes from bacterium, assembly GCA_036788095.1. Lineage (GTDB taxonomy): Bacteria > Zhuqueibacterota > Zhuqueibacteria > Residuimicrobiales > Residuimicrobiaceae > Anaerohabitans. The sequence goes on from DAIQOA010000229.1 coordinate 1,778, forward strand.
GTTCGAGTAGGTCTTTCATTGTGACGGGATCGTCGCCACGTATGAGGTCGTCTAGTGTCTTCTTGCGAGATTTTCCAAACAAGCCGCGTAATGACATCGAATCTTTTCCTTTTAGGTGGCCAATGCGGCGCTAAGCGGTCGCCCCCGCAAGGGGGCATCCGCTTGAGTGCCTGGTTCTGCCCGAGCGGAGCGAGGGCACAGGCACTCAAGCCCGCTTAGCGCCGCATTCTGCCCCGAGCGAAGCGAGGGCAGAACCAGTGATTAGCCAATTTCTGCATAACATTCTTATAAGCGGTTTATCCAGAAACTGCAAAAATAATATCGCACACTATCTATTAATAAAAGCAAAAAAGCACAATCCGGCAATCTTTGAAGACAGCTAAATTGTGCTTTCATTCGACTTGATCATAATAATCCCCTTTCCCACAACAACCAACACAAACAAACCACCAACAAGATTATATAAAAACAATAAGTAAAAATCAAGAATAATATAAGGTAGGACTTCTAAGCAAAATGAGATAGAAAAATTCAACTCCAGAAAACAAAGGCAATTATTTCTATGCACATTGATCTATTTTTGCCTCCGCTTGAGTATTACCACGATTAAAAATATATAGCTAATTTGAAGGTTGAATGCTACTTCGAAAAAAAAAGCCCCTGCTTTTTGCAGAGGCTTAAGCCGTGTGCCATATTTGTGCCATGTATAGGGACAAATACGTACAAATAGCCACAAATTGAACCTGAAGGAGTGTTTCTGTAATCGATTATTTCTTGATAATTTACCTTGCGGGGCCGACGGGGCTCGAACCCGCGACCTCTGGCTTGACAGGCCAGTGAGCTATCCAGCTACGCCATGGCCCTAAAAGCAATTATGAATCAAAGTTGGGTAGTAGCAGGATCGAACCAATGACGACTTTTATTAGTAGAAGAAAACAGTGAAGGTAATTGGCATCATCACAAAAAAGCAGAATTTTAATAAATATTTTATTTCTTCTATTTCTAAACCAATGTATAAAAGTATCGGTTAGCAAAAAGTGGTAACGTTTTGGTAACATTTCTCCATAAAACAAAAAAAGCCTGCTTGGATTGCAGGCTTAAATTGTTTATATTATTGGTGCGCTCACAAGGAATCGAACCTTGAACCTACTGATTAAGAGTCAGTTGCTCTGCCAGTTGAGCTATGAGCGCAAAGAGAAAAAGAACGAGACCAATGAACCTTGAACCTATCCGCCAAATGCGGACCTGTCGTGGCGGACCTGTCCGCCTAAGGCGGATTGCTCTGCCAGTTGAGCTATGAGCATATTTTTACGACCTAAAATATACCCCTTTTGCATAAAATATACAAGCGAAAAATATAGAGTCCTATGAGCTTTCTACAACTGGTGCAATCCCGGCGCAGCGTGCGCCGGTTCCTCGACAAGCCGGTGGACCGCGCTCTGATCCTGCAGTGCGTGGAGGCGGCGCGGCTGGCGCCGTCCGCGGAGAACGTCCAGCCCTGGCGCTTTCTCATTCTGGATGATCCACAGGTCCGGCAAAGCTTTTGCGATGAAAACTTTACCGGGCTCTACCGGGTCACGCGCTGGGCCGCTCAAGCGCCGGTCCTGGTGGCGCTGCTGGCGGAAAAAGACCTGCTCGCCAATCGTATCGGCAAGCAGTTCACCGGCATCCATTACTATCTCATCGACATGGGCATCGGCGGCGAGCATTTTGTGCTCCAGGCCGCTGAATTGGGCCTGGGCACCTGCTGGATCGGCTGGTTCAGTCCGGATAAGGCGCGTCGCACCCTCCAGCTGCCCGCAAAATATGAAATAGTCTCGCTTTTGGCTCTGGGGTATCCGTCTGACGGGGCGGTTCGCCCGCTCAAGCGCAAACCCCAGGCCGACATCTGCCGGTTCAATTCCCTATGAAAATGCCGCCCCTTCTCTCCGGGATTTTGATCAAGCGGATCAAACGCTTTCTTGCAGAAATACGTCTGGATGACGGAGAAGAGATCGTCGCCCACTGTCCCAACTCGGGCAGCATGCTGAGTTGCGACAGTCCCGGCAGCCGAGTGCTGGTTTCCGTCAGCGAGCGGCCGGGGCGGCGGTATCGCCACACCTGGGAGATGGTGAGCATCAATGGCGTGTGGGTGGGCATCAACACCATGGTCCCCAATCGTCTGATCCACGAGACGTTGCTGCAGCGCCGCCTGGCTGCTTTTTCCGATTACACCGCGGTGCGGCGTGAAGTGCCGTGGGGCGGCCACAGCCGCATAGATTTTTTGCTCAGCGGCGGCCGCCAGCAGTGTTATATCGAGGTGAAAAACGTCACCCTGGCCCAGGCCGGCGTCGCCTATTTCCCGGATGCGGTCACGGAACGCGGCCAAAAGCATCTGCGCGATCTGCAGGAGATCGTCCGCCAGGGCCATCGCGGCGTCATTTTGTTTCTGGTGCAGCGCATGGACGTGGAGCGGTTTATGCCCGCCCGGTTCATCGATCCCGAGTATGCGCGTTTGTTGCACGAGGCCTGCAAGAACGGCGTAGAGGTCGTCGTCTGCCAGGCTTTGGTGATGCCGGAAGAGATCACCGTGGTGAAATTATTGGAGCCGAAATTTTCTGTATGAATATCCTTGGTCTTTCGGACGTAACCGGAAATCACAGCCACAGTAGTGTGGCGCTGTTGCAGGACGGCCGTCTGGCCATGGCGCTGTCGCAGGAGCGCCTGTCCCGGATCAAAAACGATTCCGCGTTTCCCCAGGCTGCGATCGAGACGGTGCTGTCGGCAAACCGGCTGCGCATGGACGATATCGATGTGTTCGCCTGCGGCTATCCGGCGCCGCGCTACTATGCCAGTCTGCTAGAACGCAGCCTCATCGATCTGCCGCGCGCGCTGGCGGGCGTGGCATTGCGCCGGCCGGACCGGCTGCTCAAGTATCTGTTGCCCAATTTGAAAAAAGCGGTCTATGATCCCAGCCATGCCGCATCCGCCGGCGCGCTGCCTTCCGGCAAACTGGTGTTTGTCGATCACCATCTGGCGCACGTCACCGCTGCCTATGCCGCATCGGGCCTGGAGGAGTGTCTAGCCATCAGCTATGGAGGATTTGCGCCGCACGCCGACGGCCGCAACGTGGCCGGCGCGGTGTATCGCTGCTGCGGCAATGACATCGAGTTTTTGCAGGACATCCCTTACTTTGCCACCGGCTGCTGGTTCTCGGGCATCACGGTCGCCCTGGGGTATCGCTACATGGAACAGGAGGGCAAGACCATGGGACTGGCGGGGCTGGGGGATGCTGAGGCCTGTTACGATGCGGTGTCCAAGGTCACGACAAGATTTATCGATGGAACGTGGCGGCCGTACGCGCATTGGCTGGATTATATTTTCACGCCCAGGGCCGAAGTGTTCCTTTCCAGCCGCAGCGGCCGCATTCTCCAGGGGCTGCTGAAGCAGTACAGGCCGGAGGACATCGCGGCCGCAGCCCAGCGGGTGTGGCAGGAGAATCTGTTGCATTTCATTCAGCACCTGAGCAGCGTCTACCGGATCAAAAAGTTTGCCCTGGCCGGTGGTCTGTTCTTGAATGCGGCGATCAACCGCCTGATCGCCGAGCAGGCCGGTGTTGAATCTTTGTTCATTTTTCCCCACACCGGCGACGGCTCCACGCCCATCGGCGCCGCCCTGCAGGTCCATCGCTCGGCGTCCGGTGTGCTCCCCCGCCGGCCCATCACCGACACCGCCTGGGGATGCGGCTTTGATCGCGTTGCGGTGCTGCAGGATCTGCAGAGCTGCGACAGACCGTTACGTTTTGAAGAGCTCTCCGACGCACCTGCCTATACGGCAAAGCGGATCAATGACGGCAAAATCATCGGCTGGTTTCAGGAACGGGAAGAGTATGGACCGCGCAGCCTGGGGCAGCGCTGCATTCTGGCCGACCCCCGTCGGCCAGAGATGAAAGGAACCCTGAACCGTCGCAAACAGCGCGAGGAGTGGATCCCGCTCGGCGTCAGCTGCCTGGCGGAGCAGGGGGACTTGTATTTTGACCGCTGGCAGCCCAGCCCTTTTATGACCCGCCTGTTCCAGGTGCGTGGCGATCAAAGAGCCGCGGCGCCGGCGGCGGTCCATGGGGATGGTTCCTGTCGCGTGCAGGCCGTGGCCGGCTCTGCGGATCTTTTCCGCAAATTATTGGAATGCTTCTATGGTTTATCTGGGATTGGGATGGTGCTGAATTCCAGTCTCAACCGCCATGGGGAGCCCATCGTGCACCGGCCCGCGGAGGCCATGCATCTACTCCTCGCCGGCGTGATCGATGAGCTGGTGATCGGAGATATCGTGATAAAAAGCGACCGCTGAGGCTGCCTGAGCGGTTCCTGGTTTTAATCAACTAATTTTTATAAGGATAGACCATGATCGTAAGAACCCGTGTGTTTTCCCGCGCCGGATTGGCCGGCAATCCTTCTGATGGTTATCATGGCAAAACGCTCTCAGTGACGGTGAAAAATTTCTCCGCTGAAGTCACCCTGTATGAGACGCCGGATCTGGAGATACTGCCCAATGAGCGCGATCACTCCTATTTTGAAAACCTGGAGCATCTGGTCAAGGATGTCCGACGCCACGGCTATTACGGCGGCATTCGGTTGATCAAGGCGGCGGCGAAAAAGTTTTTCGAGTACTGCGAGCACAAGGGCATTCAGCTGAGCGATAAGAATTTCACTGTGCGCTATCGCTCCAACATTCCGGTGCAGGTGGGACTCGGCGGCTCCAGCGCCATCGTCACCGCCACGCTTCGCGCGCTGATGACTTTTTACGGGGTCGAGATTTCCAGACCCACGCTGCCCAACCTGATTCTCAGCGTTGAAACCGAGGAGTTGGGCATTGCCGCCGGTCTGCAGGATCGCGTGATCCAGGTGTATGAAGGCTTGGTCTTTATGGATTTTG
>DAIQOA010000230.1:0-6647 GCA_036788095.1 bacterium
CGGTTCTTTTTCGCCTTTTGGATTTCCAGCGAGGTGACTTTTCTGGTCGCAGACACGTTTTCCTACCCCGGAGCGCGCGCCGGTTATTTCCCTTTTTTCTCTTCTTTGTCCGGCTCAGCCGCCGCTGCCGTGCGGATCAGTCCCAGGGATTCGCGCACACGGCGTTCGATGGCGTCGACCATCTCCGGATTTTGCAGCAAATACCGTTTAACGTTTTCACGGCCCTGGCCCAACCGCTCTTCGCCATAGCTGAACCAGGTGCCGCTCTTGTCGATGATCTTGGCGTTCACCGCCAGATCCAGCAGATCGCCGAGTTTGGAAATACCCTCGCCGTAAATGATGTCGAATTCAGCCTCGCGAAAGGGGGAGGCGACTTTGTTCTTGACCACCTTGACTTTAGTGCGGTTGCCGATGACGTTCTCGCCGTCCTTGATGGAAGCGATGCGGCGGATGTCCAGGCGCACGGACGAGTAAAATTTCAACGCCCGGCCGCCGGTGGTGGTTTCGGGGTTGCCGAACATGACGCCGATCTTTTCACGGATCTGGTTGATAAAGACCACGCAGGTGGCGGATTTGCTGATGGCGGCGGTCAATTTGCGCATCGCCTGCGACATCAGTCGGGCCTGCAGGCCCATCTGGGCATCGCCCATCTCGCCTTCGAGTTCGGCGCGCGGCACCAGGGCGGCCACCGAGTCGATGACCACGACGTCCAGAGCGCCGCTGCGCACCAGGGTTTCGGTGATCTCGAGCGCCTGCTCGCCGGTGTCGGGTTGCGAGATCAGCAGGTTGTCAACATCCACGCCCAGCTGGCGCGAGTATTTTGCATCCAGCGCATGTTCCGCATCGATAAAGGCCGCCAGGCCGCCCTTGCGTTGCGCCTCTGCGACGATGTGCAGCGCGAGCGTGGTTTTGCCTGAGGATTCAGGCCCAAAGATTTCGATGATCCTGCCGCGCGGAACGCCGCCTACGCCCAAAGCCGCATCCAATGATATGGAACCGGTCGAAATGATGTCGATCCCTTCCGTCCGGTCGTCCCCCAACCACATCACCGAACCTTTGCCGTATTGACGATCCAGTTGCGTCATCGCCAATTCCAGGGCTTTGCGCTTTTCGTCTTTTTCCTCTGGCATGATGGGCTCCTCTCTGATTGATGCGGTGCGCCGATCAATCAATAATTTTTTTAAAGCGATGATTTATTTTGAGAGCGATTTACACGCTCCGATATCCTAATGATTCGTGGTCAATCGCGCGCGCCTCAGCGGCGTATACACCGCTCCCTCGGGACGAAGGTCGCTGCGCATCAGCACTACCTCTTGGACGGAGAAACAGAGGTTCTCGACAACAGTGGCCTGCCATTGCCGCGCGAGCGCGGCCACCTCTCTGGGCGCCTTGACGCGGGCGATGGTCAGATGCGGTGAAAATGGCCGCTCCTCAGGCGCAAAACCATTGGCGCGAAAGGCCTGTTCCATCCGCAGCTGCAATTTCTCCAACTCGCCGCTCGGTTCACTGAGGCCGGCCCAGAGCACCCGCGGCGCTCGCAGATCGGGAAAACCGCCGGTGCCGCGAAGACTCACTTGAAACCCGTGGCTTTCAGCGCAGCCCGCCAGCAGCGCATCGGCCGCCGCATCCAGCCGGCCGGGGTCCACATCGCCGAGAAATTTCAGCGTCAGGTGCAGTCCCTCGGGCTTGGGCCAACTGACCGCTCCCCTGGCCAAAGGCCTTAGCCGGCTCTGCAGCTCGGCCAGTTTTTTTTTGATCTCCTCCGGCAGTTCGATGCAGACGAAGGATCGATAGCCCGGCATGGAATCAAAGCCCTAATATTTTTTTGCGCAGCAGGTTCAGGGCGCTGTTGGCGAACCGCTCTTTATTCAGCCAGCGTTCGCCGCTGTAAACGTGCCGCTCACACTGCGATCCGGTTTTATCCGCCACGCCGATGAACACCAGGCCCACCGGTTTATCGTCGCTGCCGCCGCCGGGTCCGGCGATGCCGGTGGTGGCTATTCCATAATCCACGCCGGCGAGGCGTCGCACATTTTCCGCCATGGCCGCTGCCACCTGTTCACTCACGGCGCCATGTTGTTCGATCAACGCCGCGGGGACCTGCAGCAGCTCGGTTTTGGCGCGGTTGCTGTAGCACACCACGCCACGCTCGAAATAGGCCGAACTGCCGGCGATGTTGGTCAGCTTGTGCGCGACCAGTCCGCCGGTGCAAGACTCTGCCGCAGCCACCGTGGCTTGCCTTTGTACTAAAAGCTCCGCGACCACCTGTTCCAGGGTGCACTCATGGTCCGCATAAATATAACGGCCCGCCCGTTCCGCCACCCGGGCGGCCGCCTGCTCCAGCTTTTGCCGCGCCTCATCGGCCGAGGCGCCCTGTGCGATCAGGCGGACTTGCACGCCGGAGGGCGCGGGCAAAAAGGCCATTTTGGCCCAGCGTTCGACCTCAGCGGGATCGCCGATCTTTTCGTACAGCATGCTTTCGGCAATGCCGTTGGTGCAGAATATTTTCGATTCCATGAACCATCCGGTCTGCCGGGCGCGGATCTCCGGCAAAATGCTTTCGCTCATCATGCCCTGCATTTCATGGGGCACGCCGGGCATTACGTACATATGCCGGCCGGACCGTTCAAAATGATATCCCGGCGCTGTTCCCTGCCGGTTGTAAATCACCTGCGCAGCTCTCGGCGCCATGGCCTGGCTTTCGTTGGACTTGGCCAGCGGCAGACCGCGGTGGCGAAATCGTTCGCGGATCTGATCCAGCACCACCGGGTTGAGGATCAGATCGCATTGAAAGTATTGGCACATAACCGAGCGGGTGATGTCGTCGTGGGTCGGGCCAAGGCCGCCGGTGATCAGGATGATCTCCGAGCGCTGCTCCGCCGCTGCCAGGGCGGCGAGGATCATGGCCTCATCATCGCCCACGGTGGTGACTTGAAGCACCGGCACGCCGATCAACAGCAGCTGCCGGCCCATCCAGGCGGCGTTGCTGTTCATGGTTTTTCCACTGATCAGCTCATCGCCGATCGATATGATTTCCGCGTGCATATAGTCCTAGAAAAGGGATGTGTACAGAGTCCGGCCGATCTGCAAAACCAGATTGGCATAAACGCCCGCCGCCACATCATCGGTCATGATGCCCCAACCCCCGACCAGGTTTTCCGCATCGCGAACCGGCGACGGCTTGAAAATGTCAAAAAAACGGAACAGCAAGAATCCCGCTAAAAGCAGGAGCGGGGTACGCGGCATGAACCACACCGCGATCCACTGACCGACCACCTCGTCCCAATTCACCCGCCCAGGATCCTTGCCCCAGAGGGACTCACAGCGGCCGGCGGCCCATACGCCGAGAAAATAGGCGACCAGGATGACGGCGAGCAGATCGGCGGCCGTCAGTTCCGGCAGCAAAGACAGCACCAGCACAGCCAGAAAAGAACCGACCGTGCCCGGCGCTATGGGGAAAAACCCGCTTCCCAGAGTGGTGGCGAGAAGCAGAGCTGGATAATCTTTTAAACGAATGGCATCGAGGCGCATCAGGTTCCTTTTCGCAGCCGCCTGCCCATGTTTTGATTAATGAAATTAAAATATTATAAAAAAAAAGCATAAAGGCAAGAGATAAAAACGCTTCTGCGGGGACAACTATAACGGCAGGCGCCCGTCCAATGCTCTGGACAGAGTGACCTCATCGGCGTGTTCGATGTCTGCGCCCATGGGAATGCCCTGGGCGATGCGCGATAGCTTGATCTGCAGAGGTTTGATCAGCTTGGTCAAGTAAAAGAGGGTCGCCTCACCCTCGGTGCTGGGATTGGTGGCGATGATCACCTCTTGGACGTCGTTCTGCAATCGGACGAGCAGTTCCCTGATTTTCAGATCATCGGGCCCGATGCCGTCCAGAGGCGAGAGCGCGCCCCCCAGCACGTGATACAGGCCTTTGTACTCGCCGATCTTTTCAAACGCCAATACGTCGTTGGCCTCTTCCACCACGCAGATCATCGACCGGTCGCGCTGTTCGCTTTTGCAGATGGGACAGGGGTCCTCTTCGGTGATGTTGTAGCAGATCGAACAATAACCCACTTTGCGTTTGAGATCCAACAGCGCCTGCGATAGCGCGTCCACCTCAGCAACGGAAGTTTTCAATAGATAGAACACATGCCGTTGCGCGGTTTTGCGGCCGATGCCGGGCAGCTTGGCCAGCTCATGGATGGCCCGCTCCACCGTTTCAGAATAGTAGCGCATGGGCACCAGGCTCGCGGACCTTAAAACCGGACCGGATGTCGGCGCACGGTCTCATCAGGAAAGCCCCGGGATTTTCAGACCACCCAGCATGTCGCCGGGATTAAAGCCGCCGGTGGCCTTGGCCATCTGCTCCTCGGCCGCGGCTCTAGAGTTGACCAGCGCCTGGTTCACCGCGGCCAGCACTAAATCCTCCAGCATCTCCACATCCTGCGGATTAACCACCTCCGGATCGATCTTGATCTGGAGAATTTCCTGACTGCCATTGGCCGTGACCGTGACCATATTACCGCCGGCGCTGCCGCTGACTCTGAGATCCGCCAGCGCGGCCTGCGCTTTGGCCAGCTCTTCCTGCATCTTTTGCGCTTGTTTCAACAATCCCGACATGGCGCCTTTGTTCATCATATCCACTCCCGGTTATTTCAAAAATTCCGCGTCAAAGGTATCAACAATTTTTTTAATCAATTCATTCTCTTCGGCTAGTTTTTCGAACTCACGTTTGCGGTCGGACGGCAGAACGGCGTTGGGATTTTTCGGCACGCGTCCTTCGGTGTCGCGCACTCCGGCGACCTGTAGGCGCACGCCCAGTTGGTCGAAGAGCAGGGATTGCACCTGTTCCCGGTTGGCCTCCAGCGAGCTGATGCTGAACCCGTTATGCGGGGCAAAGCCGATCTCCAGCCGGTCCTCGGTCAGGCTCAGCGGCCAGCTTTCGCTCAACAGGGCGCCAAGCGCGATTCGGGTCTTTTTGATATAATCGGTGATCTCCGGCCAGCGGGCCTCCAGCACAGCCAGAGTAATCTTGGCGCCTGCGTTGGGCGCCGGTGGGACCGCTGCGGCAACAGGGCGCGGTTTGGCGACTGCCGCGCTGGGTGGAACGGGTGGTGGGACGGCCCTGCGGCCGGTTTCTAAATTAGAGTTTTTTTTTACATCCACTTGCTCTAAAAGCTGCGACAGGCGCACACTGCGGTTGAGCTTGATCAGTTTAACGATGGTGACTTCCAGATGCAAGCGGGCGTTGGCGCTGCGGCGCAGAAGGTTTTCCGCATCCGCACAGATTTTCGTCAGCCGTAAGAGATCCTCCACCGACAAGGCGTCTTTCTGCGCCATATAGCGTCCCTTGCTCTCCTCCGAAGCGTCGATCTCGGCCGGGGAGCCGGTGGCTGCGACGACAAGAAAATTACGCAGATGTTCCTGCAGCCCGATCATAAATTCGCTGTAATCATAGCCCTCGGAAAAAATACGGCTGGCCAGGCGCACACCCGCCAGCACGTCGCCGGATTGAATGAGATCGGTCACCTCAAAAAACAGTTGCTGGTCAATGATGCCCAACAGCGTGGCCACGCCCTGCGCCGAGATGGCGGTGCCGGCATAGGCGATGATCTGATCCAGTACACTCTGCGAATCGCGCATGCTGCCGTCCGCCTTCACCGCGATCATCCGCAGAGCCTCTTCCTCGATGTCGATGTTTTCCTGCCGGCACAGTTCAGCCAGCTGCTCCATAATTTTTTTCACGGGCATGCGTTTGAAATCAAACCGCTGACAGCGGGAGAGAATGGTGGCCGGCACCTTGTGGGCTTCGGTGGTGGCAAAGACAAAGAGCACCTGCGGCGGCGGTTCTTCCAGCGTCTTTAACAACGCGTTGAACGCCTCGTTGGTGAGCATGTGCACTTCGTCGATGATATAGATGCGGTATTTGCCCGGCGTGGGAGAATAGCGCAATCCTTCGCGCAGGTTACGCACTTCATCGATGCCGCGGTTGGAGGCGCCGTCGATCTCAAACACGTCGAGGCTGCGGCTCTCATTAATTTCTATGCAGGAGGAGCACTGGTTGCAGGGGGTGATGGTCGGACCTTGATCGCAATTGAGCGCTTTGGCTAAAATGCGCGCCACCGTGGTCTTGCCCACGCCGCGGGGGCCGGAGAAAAGATACGCGTTGGCGATTCGGTTCTGCCGGATGGCGTTCTGCAGCGTGTGGGTGACATGCTGCTGCCCCACCACGTCATCGAAAAACATGGGACGATACTTGCGCGCGAGGACCAGGTACGACATGGCGTGTTCCGACGATTAGGATGGCATTTCAAGAAAGAATGGCTGTGCACCCACCTTCGATCCCTCTGTTTCCTGGGTCCGCGGTTCACAACTCCGTTCAAGTACTCCCACGGCACAAAGTCAGAATGCTTACCGTTGCTCTCTTCCGATCCTGGCGGGGTTGGGCACCTTTCTATTGCGTGGGGCTTGAATGATCAACGTTGCTGACCGCGGAAGTGCAGGGAAATAAGCAGACCTCAGAATGGGAATTCGATCCTGCTGGAGCGGGTTGCAGGTTACAGGGCACCGCTAGCTCCCCATCTAGCACAGCCATTGTGGAGCTGATGGGATTCGAACCCACGACCTATACGTTGCGAACGTATCGCTCT
>DAIQOA010000231.1:0-6541 GCA_036788095.1 bacterium
AGCCCAGTTGGTCAATCCGATAAATTGGGGATTAAACTCCAGAGAGGGGTTTTCATGATGACGAACGAATTGAATGCGACCGATGCGCGTGGGACAGAGGACGGCCCCCAGACCTCCATCTTCAGGCGCCTGCACCTCTTTGGCGAAATCGATGGAAAATCGACCACTGTTGCCGCGGTTGAGCGTGGAGACATCCTTGTAGGAGCCGGGCAGATCCGTGTTCGAATCATCCCACGGTCCATCCTCCGCCGCCACTTTGCCGACAAAGGTCAGCTCCTCGGTGCTGTAGTCGAGAAACAGGGTGAGATTTCCAAGCTTTTCCGAGGACTGGCCCGGCAACAGACGCAGATAAAAATCGACGTACAATGTGTTGTCGCCTTCGCGAACCGTCTGAAATGACGCTTCGTACACCTGGCCCTGGGACCACGCAGCAGCCAGCAACAACATCATCGCGATCATATGACCGATACAGGTTTTCAAACATCGGATTCTCATTCTCATGACCTCCCGTTGTCACATACATAAAGGGCGACAAACGCCCCAATCATTCAAACAGGTGCTGCGATCGCCGGCTTTTTTGCCGCCCCTGCAATCGCCGGAACTGATCAGTGTGACGCAATTTACCCACTGGATGAAAAGAGTGTAGAGTCCTCTTCACTTTCAACTGACAGAGTCGTTGCGTTGGCAAAGCCCTATTCGCTGTTTTTTAACCATTTGCGTAAACCGGCTTCCACACGCTGTCGTCTGAAACACAAGAAACGTGCCATGACCAGAATCCCTTGAACAAAAACGGTGGTTACTGGGTATGGGCAGACCTTCTATGGATGCAGCGGCATCGGCGTCTCAGTGGCCAAGCCGCTGTTAAGCGTGATAAAGGCCGCATCCAGCGCATAAATCACCACGCCGCTCAGATCGGCATCCGCGCGCGTATAGCGGGGATCGTCCCCGCTCTGCTGCTGAACCGGCGTCATGTCGAGAGAGGCGATGATCTTTGGCCAGGATGCAACACCACCGCCTGTGCTCTCCATGCCGATCTGCTGATTGGTATTGCCGGCAAACAGGCCATAGACATTCGAGCCCAACAATTTGACCGGCTCGTTGGATGCCCCTTTCGCGCCAGGATAGCAGTTGTCTGCCAGAGTGAAATCATAATAATGCCCCGCAAGATTTCCGCTCAACTGGGAAATATCCACGGCGTGGCTGCTCTGAACTGGAAGATGGTTGCGATGAAACAGAACAATGTAATATACGCCCTGACGAACGTTCAGGGTGATGCCGGGATTTCCGTAAAGGTCGTAGAGGAATCCATCTGTGCCTAGGATGCCGATGTTTTCGGCAAGGGCCGTCTCTTCCGATTCGCTGCCGCGTAAATAGATCAAAATAAAATCCAGGGCCTGAGGCACCAGCGTGGTGATGGGTTGTTTCAAATCCGTCTGGAGAAAATGGGTGTCCCAATCGCGTTTAAGAGTGTCCAGAATCGCCTTGTAGGCCGGCGTCCGCCTCATCATGCCGGAGGCGGCATGATAGGGCCCCTCCAGCCAGACTTTGGCATACACTCGAGCGAGGGACATGTTTTTCGCAGCAACCGACTGTGAACAAAGAATGATGGCCGTCAGCAGCAGCCAGCCAACCCGTTTCATCCGCATCTCCCTGATAAAAATGTTCCATGGTTAGGCGGTCAAATATCATACCAGCGGGGCAGGGATTGGAAAGCTTGTAATTATTGTGCTTGGAATGAAGAGATTGAGAGAGGAGAACGCAAGGTGTCAAAAAGGTATTACACCGCTGTCAGGAAAGTTAGACACCTCCGGTCTGTCGATGAAACCGCTGGAGTACGGCGATCAGGTCCAAGTCCAATTCTCAGGAAGCAGGTCTTGAGCCACGACTGAGGACGGCAGGGTATGAACGCCGGGCCAAAGTTTGCGGCCCGGATAGATGGAGGTGTGGACGCCGGTGTGAACCGAATCACTGATGATAGCGCCCAATTTGGTGCGGCCGGTGTCCATCAGTTTGCCTTTAATGGCGGAACGGATGGGTCCGCCATCATGGCGTGAGTTGGCGGTCACCGTACCTGCGCCGAGATTGCAGTTTTCACCCACCACCGAGTCGCCGACATAGGCCAGATGGCACAGCAGGCTGTTGGACATCACAATGCTGTTTTTAATCTCAACGCCCTGCCCCACCCTGACGTTGTCGCCGATGGAACTGCACTCCCGAATATGGCAATTGGGACCGATCGAGCAGTTTTGTCCGATGATCACCGGCCCCTCGATATAGCTGCCAGCTCGGACCACCGTGCCTTTGCCGATGTGCACCGAACCGGTTAGGGTGGCGCCGAGCTCCACAGTGCCGGCCACGGACTGACCGTTCATTCGCCGCATGAAATACTCTTGATGAGCCAAAAGGTCCCAGGCATACCCTGTGGGCAACCAGAATCCGCGGATGGCGAGGATTTTAAAGGGCTGCCGGCGGGCGATGGGTAGAAAGCCGTCCATGATCTCGATCTCACCGCGGACGCTCAACGGCGCTTTCTCCAGCTCGGCAAAGATCTCTGGTTCAAAAATATAGCAGCCGATATTGGCCAGGTTGCCGAGAAACTGTGTTGGTTTTTCCACCATATTGAGCAGATTGTTTTCCTTGTCCACCAAACAGACGCCATAAAGAGAGGGATCCGGGACCACCTTGGCTAAAGCGGCGTAGGAGTGGTGCTGCAACAAGGCCAGGTCTTCATGGGCAAACAGATCATCGCCATTCATGGCCACAAAGCGTCCCTTGATATGGGGACGTGCCTGCAAAACGGCATGGCCGGTGCCTTTTTGCTCTTTCTGCTCCTGATAGATGAGGTGCATGCCGCGATACTGGTCGCCTAACGCCTGACGGATCATATCCTGACGGTAGCCGACGATGAGGATGACCTCGTCGAACAGCCCATAAAGCTGGTCCAGGCTGTGCTCGATTAACGGGCGGTTCATGATGGGCAGCAAAGGCTTTGGCCGGGTCAAAGTGAGGGGAAAGGTTCGAGTGCTTTTTCCCGCGACCATCAATACAGCTTGCATAGCCTCCTCCAATCAGTGAAATGCCCTGTTCCGTGCCGGACCAAACCAATATCCCAATATATTTCATTAGCGCCTTCTTTTCAAGTTTTTTTCCATAATTTGCAATAAAAAGGCCGGCGCAAGAAAAAAGGGTTGATTTTTAATGTCTTATATATTAAATTAGGTCAGGGTCATCCTTTCCCGGTCGATGCGGAGAAGCCAAACCATCAGCTGATCGATCGGACACTAATCAATAGGAATTGTTTGGGACCTATGAGGTGAGGTAAGGGCAATGGAAAAAGCGTTTCCGGGCTGTCTGAAGTGTAAAACTGGAATCTTGATCCCCCTGTCTGACTATGGGCGGGACGGAGCCCCCATCATGTACAAGGCATGGGTGTGCACCAATCCGGAATGCGGTTTCAACATCCGCATCGACAACGGCGAAATCAGTCGTGGAAGAGAGATCAAAGAATCGATGAAATAATCTACACTGTTCCACACATTCGTAGGACTGATGTTAAAGGGTGACGCAGCTAACTGCGTTCACCCTTTTTAACATATAGGAAAACGGGAAATGGCGCTCAATCAAAAGCACTCCCTGTCGTTGAAAAAATATAAAATCCACATCGCTTCGTTTCTCTTTGCGGTTCTCGTCTGGTTTCTGGTGATCACCGACGGCACCTTTGATCATATCGTATCGGCGCCCATCCGCGTACCCGACAGCCCGCCCAACATGATCCTGGCGGAGTCGTTTCCGCATCAGGCCAAAATGCGTGTGCGCGGCCAAGGCATGACGCTGCTGGCCTATCTTTTATTTCGCGAAGCGCAGTTGGAGCCCAAAGTGGAGTGGAAGATCGGACCGCAGACCGTCCACATGACCAAAGAGGATGTGGTTCTGAGCGGCGCGGCCAAATCGATCTCTGTATTGCAGCTGATCGATCCGCTGGAGCGCACCATTGTCATTGAAAAGCGGATAGAGAAAACCGTGGCGGTGAAAAGTCGAATCACCATCAAACCATTACCAGGCTACACGGTAGTGGACGAGCCGGTTTTCGATCCGGATTCCGTGGCCGTAGCCGGGCCGGCCTCGGTCATCCGCACCATCGATGCAGTGTATACGCAAGAAAAAATATTGGAAAAGATTAAACACCCGGTGGCGGGTGAAATCGAATTGACCGTTTCACCGGATCAGCGGATCGAGCTGTCGCCCATCGTAACGGCGTTCAGTCAGGATGTACAAAAATTGATGGAAAAACGCATCAGCCGCATTCCGATCCGAGTGATCCATACACCGGAGGGGGTCAGCGCTTTTGCCATTCCCGCTACGCTGAGTCTGATTGCAGAAGGCGGCGTTCAGCGTATCGCCACGTTGACGGATAAAGAGATCAACGCCTATATCGATTTTCCTCGCGCAGCGGACGGCGGCGGCGCCGATTACCTGGCCTATGTGGATCCCTTGCCCGGTGTTCGTTTCCGCTCCATCGAACCGAAGCGTTTCAAAGTGATTCTCGAAAGAAAAAATAAATGATCCTGCTGGGCATAGAGTCTTCTTGTGATGAGACCTCAGCAGCGGTGACGGACGATCGCCGCATTCTGTCCAATATCATCGCCACACAAAAGATTCATGAAACCTACGGCGGCGTAGTGCCCGAATTTGCCTCCCGCAGTCATCTCAAACAGCTGGGCGGCCTGGTGTGCATCGCGCTGCAGCAGGCGGGCCGGACGTTGGCGGATGTGGACGCGGTCGCCGTCACCTATGGTCCCGGTCTGGCTGGCTCGTTATTGGTCGGCCTGGGTTTTGCGAAGGGGCTGACGGTGAGCCTGGGCAAGCCCTACATCGGCATCAATCATCTCGAAGGCCATTTGCTGGCAACGGAAGAGGAACTCGACTACCCGTATATCTGTCTGCTGGCGTCAGGGGGACACACCCTGCTGATTCTGGTGGAAAAAGCGTTGCAGTACCGGGTGATCGGCCGGACGGTGGACGATGCGGCCGGAGAGGCTTTTGACAAAGTGGCCAAACTGCTCGGCCTCGGATATCCCGGCGGACCGCTGATTGAAGCATCCGCCGTCCACGGCAAGGCCGCGGCGGTGGCGTTTCCCCGCGCTCTGATGGACGAGGGCAATCTGAATTTCAGCTTCAGCGGTCTGAAAACCGCGGTGCTCTATCATTGCCGCAGTCTTTCCACCGAAGCGTTGCGCGCAGCGATTCCGGATATCTGCGCCAGTTTTCAGGCAGCGGTCGTCGATGTGTTAATTCATAAAAGCCTGGCCGCCATGCGCCGGCACCACAGCCGCATCCTGGTTCTGGCTGGAGGCGTTGTGCGCAACACTTTTTTGCGCAGCCGGTTCGAGCAGACCTGTCGACAGGAGCGGATCTCCCTGGTGATCCCGCCGTTCGAGCTGTGCACGGACAATGCCGGCATGATCGCGCGGGCCGGTTATGTGCATCTGGCACGCGGGGAGCGCTCGGGCCTGGAGCTGGACGTAGCACCGAATCTTTCGCTGTAACCGTAACTGTTTTGCGTCATGGACGGCCGACATGGACCGTCCGGATGATAGGAGTGTGGGTGGGTGATTGACTTTCTTTCAAATATCGCCATAACTGTTTCCGGACGTTGGTACCTGTTGACCGCGCTGATCTGGCTGGCTGTTCTCATAACCCTGTTTATTTATCGCCGTACGAATCCGCACGTTTCATCTCCTCTGCGCATTCTGCTGATGATCCTGCGCGGTTCAGCGCTGGTGACCCTCCTGCTCGCCCTTTTTGAAACCCAAGTGACTTCATCCTGGCATGAGGATGTTCCCCCCTTGATCGCCGTCGCCATCGATCAATCCGCCAGCATGGCTGCGGTGGATCAAAAGGGCCCGCGCACTGAACAGCTGGCCCGGGCGCTGCGTCAGGATCTACCGCGGGTCTGGTCTGATCCAATGACGCAAAAGTATTTTGCCTTCGACAGCCGGCTGCGGCCGTTACGGCCGAGCGAATTGGATTCGCTGCAGCCCAGCGGAGACGTTACCGACATCACCTCTGCGCTGGAAACCATCCACAGCACATTGCGCGAAGAAAACCTGACAGCCATCCTGATGTTCACGGACGGCAATTATACCCGCGGCGGCCATCCGAGCCGCTACGCGGCGGAAAGCGGCGTGCCGATCTTTTGCGTCGGCGTAGGTTCCACGCAGCCGCCGGCGGATCTGGCCATCTCTCGCGTACAGGCCAATTCCTTTGTCTACACCGGCGAGGAAACCCCCATCCAGGTCACGGTCACTGGCACGGGTCTCGCCACGGTTCACGCCGCCGTTCAGCTGATGGAAAACGATAAAGTCATCGCCTCTACCACGCTGCAGGCCGCCGGCTCGCCCTTTGAACAGGTCGTCCATCTATCCTGGACCGCGAGCAGTGATGGCCGTCACAGGTTGCGCGTACAGGTCTCCGGACAGGCCGAGGAATTGGCCCAGGACAACAACGAGCGGACCGTGTATGTGGATGTGCTGAAATCCCG
>DAIQOA010000232.1:0-6501 GCA_036788095.1 bacterium
CAGCGCGAAATCAGCTTTGGCGACGCGATCCGCGGAGACCATCACCCCGGTCAGCTTTTGCGACGTGTAGCCCATTAGCGAAGCCCGCACATCGACCGTGCCCACCGGCACGTTGATGATGATATATTCGCCATCGAGGTTGCTGACAGAGCCGAGGCTGGTCCCTTCGATCATGACATTGACCCCCGGCAGGCCTTCACCAGTCGCGGCATCCTTTACGGTTCCGCTGATGCGGCTGCGTGTCTGCGCCTGGGCTTCGGCAAGGGTCAGCAGGAGAATGAGCACAATATCCAATCCTCTCCTGCCCCACGGTCTTGTAAATCCCATAGCTACTCCTTCTCTGGCGCTCATGTGCGAGCGGTCAGCTCTACGCAGCACTGCTCAACGTAAAAGCTGCAGCTTGATCACCCTGTACTGCTGCTGAAAGCGCAGCCGGCACAAATAGAGACCCGAGGCCGCGGCACGGCCTTCTTCATCCCGTCCGTCCCACTGCAGGCGATGGACGCCGGCAGCCAGGACGCCGCCACGAATCCGCCGCAGCATTCTTCCCGCAAGATCGTAGACCGTCCCCTCCACCTCTCCCGCTTCCGGCAGGGTGAAAAGAAGAGTCGTACTTTGATTGAAAGGATTGGGATAGTTCTGCGCCAGGATGAAATCAGCAGGCGGCGCAGGACTAGAGTAAACTACTTTTGTGGCCGCTGCGGTCAGGCTGTTGAGATAGACCTCGAGCATGGTATAGCCTTCGGCATCAGGGAGGTTGCGGTCCTCGGCATCGGCGGGATTGAGGCCGTTCGCTTTTTCCCAATCGTCCGGCATGCCGTCGTGGTCGCCGTCTGCCGGCGCCGGCAGACTGTGCAGCTCGGGCCAGCCGCCGACCTGGCTCTGGGAATCGATGATGCCGGTGATTTTAGCATTACCGGGATCATAACCGGACCCTTCAAAACGTGCGGCGCCGGTGATCACATCCTGAATGACTCGCGCATCGACCGCATCGCGTTTGGGCAGAATCGCCCCGGCGTACTGCAACACCCTTGCATAAGCTTCTTCAGCGCTGTGCTGGGTGATGGAGACAAAGGGGAAAGGTTCAAAAGCGCGGACCACGGCCGGATTGCTGTGACTTCCCTGCACGCCCCCGGCCCAGTTATCCGCGCTGATCAGCGGAAAACCTTCGACAATGTTGTCCTGGATATGCCACTTGCCCGGTGGATAAGAGGGAAGTTCTGCCGAGGGCTCTACGATCCGGTTACGTTTGCTGCTTTTGGTGGCTGGACCGGATTTATAGTAATTGGCCACTATATTGATGGTCCCATCCTCGCCGCCGTAGGCGCTGTTGTCGCCCCAATTGTAGATCACATTGTTGCGAAAATCGACATTTACGCATTTGGCGGTCTCTTTGCCGGAGAAGCGGGGATTGCGGCTGGAGTGATGGGCAAAGAGGTTGTGATGAAAGCTGGAATGGACGCCGCCCCAAATACCGCCGTATCCGTGCGCACCTTTGGGATGGGTTGACTTGTACAGGCTCTCCGCAAGTAGGCACCACTGCACCGTAGTGCTGTCGTTGCCGTAAATGGACATGGTCTCGTCCACACTCCAGCTGGCAGAGCAGTGATCGATGATGATATTTTTTCTTTCGCGCCCCCAGATCGCGTCATCCTCGGTTTTTAAAGAGTCGCCGAGACGAAAACGCAAAAAGCGAATGATAACGTTGTTGGCGCCAATAAAGGTGGTCTGATCGCGCAGACAGATGCCGTCTCCCGGCGCGGTCTGGCCGGCGATGGTGAGATCCCCTTTGCTGATCTTGAGATCAGTGACCAGCCGGATAGTGCCGGAGACGCGAAAGACGATGGTGCGTCTTCCCGTCTTGTTGACCGCCTCGCGCAGCGAGCCCGGGCCGCTGTCGTTGAGGTTGGTCACCTCATAGACCGCGCCGCCGCGGCCGCCACTGGTGTAGCGCCCCGCCCCCTCGGCGCCCGGAAAAGCGAAAGGCTGGGCGGGGGTTCGCTCTATGCCCAGAGCAAGAATCAGCAGGAACAGTTGAAATCGCTTACCCATTCTTTCTCGACCCACATATACTTTAGTTACTGCATCAGCACCATTTTCTTTGTCCAGCTTTGACCGGCCGCCGTCAGCTTGTATAAATAGAGGCCTGAAGCAAGACCCCTGGCGGCGAACTCGATGCGATGGCTGCCCGCAGGATAGAAACCTGAAGCCAACACAGCCACCTCGCGTCCGAGACCATCGTAGACTGCAAGCCGGACCGTAGAGGCCAGCGGCAGGATAAAAGAGATGGTGGTGGCAGGGTTAAAGGGATTGGGATAGTTCTGGCTGAGCATAAACCCTTCAGGTTGAAAGTTCGGCCGCTCGACCGCTGAGGCGTTTTGGGCCCAGCGTCTGTCGCCGATAGGGCCGCCATCGCTGCCGTAGGTGAGCAGCGGAGAGCCGGCTGGAATGGTGAAATCGCCATTGGCCGGGTCGGCAAAGCCGGGATCCATACGGATGGTGTCTCTGACCGTATGGTTCAGCCAGGCCATTTTCGGCCGCAACTGCCACATGCAGATGTTGGCGATGGTGGCCATGGCGTCGCCCATAGTGGTCTTGATGTTGATAGCGGTCTTGGAGGTGGTTTCCCAGGAAGTCTGAGTGGAGAAAATGGAATTGGTAACAAAGATCGGCTTGTCAAAAGCAACGGATGTGGCTTTTTCCGTCAGCAGAATCTCGCGCGGATCGGTCAATCCCATGTTGTACCAAGTGGTGTGGTCAATGACCATCACCGGATAGACCGTGCTTCCGCTTTCGTCATAGCCGCTGAGGCGCAGGCCATAGCTGGTGATGTTGTACATGGTGGAATAGCTCACCAGAATATACTGAGCGCCCACATATTTATAATGAACCAGAGTGCCGGTATCATGAACGATGCAGTTGTTGACGACGGTCGTGTCGACCACGACATTGCCCTTGAGCGCGGTGCCGGCGCCGTCAAGAACATTTCCCTTGAGGTTCTTGATCACGCAGTTCTCCAGATGAATTTTTTTCATGGTGGCGGGCTGCGCGACTTCACCCATATAACACCGGGCCAAATAGGAGACCTTGGTTGTGCCGTCTACCGCGCCGTCCAGTTCGAGACCCATCAGCAGCAAAGAGCCGTTGTTGCCGACCTGAAAGAACTGGCAGGTGCCTTCGCCGGGATCGGTTAAAATTTTGACGATGGGCTTTAATGAGCCGTCGCCGTCGGCGACGATGGCGATGCGCTTTTCAGCCACAGTGGCAAGAGTCTTGTTGACCGACTCGGTGTACTCGGCGCCGGGGATGAGGCGAAAAACATCGCCGTCATTGGCCGCGAGTAGAGCGGCTGAGAGGGTGCCGTCGCCCGGTGCGACATCGACATAGTTCTGGCCAAAGGCCAGACCGGCCAGAACGATCACACCGGCGGCAATCCATAGCAACCTTTTCATGACAAGCCTCCTTTTCAGATTACTTGACATATGAGAACATTCAATTGCCTAACATTTTTTTGACCGCCGACGAAAGCGCAGCGATCATAGTAAAAGCACAAATCCTCCCGCTCCGCTAAGTCTTCCGAGTCGGTGCGGAAGAGTGCATAGTTCATCGCAGCGCAAAAGTTCGCTTAGTGCCACATTCCAGATGAGCGGAGCGAGGTCGAAACAATGCGCTTAACCGGCTATGCATTCCGACGACTTGGCATTTGACCAATGATAGAGTATGAAAAAGAGAGGAACCACGATTTAGCGGGAGTTGACGCGAATTGGGATGAAGAGAGTCAGGCGACTCTTTGGCGATCTCGATGATTCCCTTTCATGCCAACCCCGGCCAAATCGCGTTCTCTCTTTTGCGGAAATTTAGCCATGTTGACAGTGAAAAACAAGTAAATTCCCGGGATCAGTGGAAAGCCAACAGCAGCGTTCACACAGCTCGCAGCTATCCAGTACAGATTCAAGAAGACAACGTTGTTAGAGGTTTTGTATCAGGACACGCGCAAAACTGCTTTGATAGGCTTTCGCTCAGACAACTTTCCGCCAGCCGGCCGGCCGCAACAATGCAACCTGCTTGACTTGAATGTTGGATTTCCATAAATTCCGTCACGGCTGTTGCAGGAGATTCTTTTCTCTGTTTTAAATCATGGTTGTATTTTTGCTAAAAGATCTGGTGAAATTCCTGCAGCTTTGAACAGAGATTCTCGGCTGGTCATGCTCCTGAAAAACGTCTTCACATTGATCTCGACAAGGAGGAAGGTCGTGAAATTTTTAAAATATTATCTCATTGCTCTCTTGCTGCAAACAACGGTTATGGGACAAACCCAGCTGCCCGTATGGCAAAAGGGCTTTCTCGACATTCATTTTATCAGCACCGGCAGGGGCAATGCGGCGTTCTATCTGCTGCCCGACGGCACCAGCCTTTTGGTTGATATGGGAGAGTTGCCGTCGGGCAAAGACGGTAGAGGATCGCCCGCGGTTCCGGACAGCAGCAAATCCGCTGCGCAATGGGTTGCGGATTACATCCATCACTTTCATCCGCAGGGCAACCAAGCCGTATTGGATTATGTTCTCATCACCCATTATCACGGCGATCACATGGGCTCGGCGAGAGAGGCCCAACGCACGCATCCAGAGGGCAAGTATAAAATATTTGGAATTACGGAATTGGGCTCCATCGTTCCGATGCGAAAGCTGATCGATCGCGGCTATGATCATCCGCTTGATCTCAGGGAAGCGGCGAAGGAAACACGGTCCGGCAGCATGAGGGGAGTAAATCAGTTCGAAGACTATTGGAAATTCATTGAATACCAAAAGAAATCCAACGGACTGGTTTACGAAAAATTCCGCGTGGGATCGGTCACTCAATTACATTTGACCAACGGCCAGGAGTTTCCCCATTTCACCATAAAGAATCTTTTCGCCAACGGCGACGTTGCCGGCATCTACGACACCACCGTGGCCGTCAGAAAATTTAAAAAAGGAGAGCTGGTCGACGAAAACAACCTCTCCTGCGGCATCAAAATTTCCTACGGAAAATTCGATTTGTACACCGGCGGCGATATACCCGGCATCGGCCATACCGGGGCGACCGATTTTTTCAGCATGGAATCCTATGCCGCGCCGGTCATAGGCCAGGTGGATGTCGCCACGCTGAACCATCACGGCAACCGCGATTCGCAGAATGAATATTTCGTCAGAACCCTGCAACCGCGCGTATGGATCGGACAAAGTTGGACCGTCCGCCATCCGGGCGAGGAGGTGGTGCGACGCATCACCAGCCGCTTGGTCTATCCGGGCGATAGAGATCTTTTCACGAATTTTCTCCACCCGGCTAATCAGACCTTTCTGGGCAGTATGGCCGAAGAGCACTACAAATCGACCTCGGGACATATTGTCCTGCGCGTGCAGGCAAAAGGTGACCAGTACGATATATTCATCCTCGATGACAAAACGACGGAGAGAAGTGTTTTAAAGCAGTTCAAGTATGGTTCGAGATGAAAACAAAGCGGCGGCAAACGCAGCCAAAAACAAATACGGCGCAGAACTAAAGTAAGAGCCGGATTTAACTACAATTTGACCGGTTCAATCCCGATCCGGTCGCACCATCCCAAAAAAGTCTGATACATGGCGTCCAACGCTTCAATGTTTTTCTTCTTGAGCTTGATTTTCTTGTTGCGGATAATCGGCTCGATCGGCAATCCTCTTTTCTGTAGAAAATATTTAGAGCTCGCCGGGTATCCTTTGGCGATCACGGCCTCAGCCCTGGTGAGTTGCTCCTGCATATACTGCACATCTGCCTGCTTGTCTGGGTGGGTGGCATTGTTGCACATCCACACGAGTATTTCCGGATAAAAATTCCCCGAGACTGCGGACATCCCTTTTGCGCCCGCCTGCAGCGAGCGCATGGTGTTCGCCGTGCAGGCATCATAAAACTCCAGGTGGCTGTTTTTGGCAAGGTCTATTTTGACTTTCACTTTATCGAAAGCGATGGTGGTGTCTTTGTGATAGATCACCCGCTTGCCGGCCAGCAGATAGCTGAACACAGAAGGGGTGATAATCCGCTTGTAGGGCCGCGGGCATTCGTAGGTTCCCATCGGGATGTCGCCGGTCAGGTCAAAAAATTTTTCAAACCGGCTGATCAGCACATCATCGCTCTCTTTTTTCCCGGCAAAATGGCCGGAGATCATAATGACGGCGTTGATGCCGGTCTGATAGATTTTTTGGGCGAACTCGGCCTTGGCTTCCAGCGATTCGCCAAAGGAGCCGCTGGCCACCACGGGCATCGCGCCGGACACATGACGGACGACATGGCGGGTTATTGATAATCTCTCCTCCTCCGTCAGCGCAAACATCTCACTGCTCTGACAGTTGGCAAAAAAGCCTTTCGCCCCTGCCGCCAGGTAAAAATCGGTCAGCCGGGAAAGCCCGTCGTAATCGACCCGGCCGTCCAGAGTAAACGGCGTGACCATGACGGGAACAAATTTTTTGTCACTGAGAAATGGCAGAC
>DAIQOA010000233.1:0-6493 GCA_036788095.1 bacterium
GAACCCATCAGCACGTGACCGCCGGGCAGAGCCAAGGCGACATGCATGATCAGGTTCCGGTCCTCCGGGGCCGGCGCCGGCGTTTCATCCGTCGATGGAATGTCGCCGAAACGGCTGATGCCGTCACCGAGAAACTCACCGCCGAAAACAGACCGGTAAAAAAGAAAGGCCTGCTCCGTGTTGCGGGAAAAGTTCAGATAGGTGCTCACTTTGGCCATGATTTCTTCTCCTGAAAAGCAAAATGCTTTTCGAATTGATGCCGACAGCTTCTTTCATCTGACAACATTTCACCTCTTTTGTTTATTCGCTGTTTTTTTCACCACAGCCGAGGGGTGCGTTTTTTTCGCTCTCAATCAATGCTGTCCAAAATAAATGAAACGAGGCACAGGCACGAAAAACTGTTTTTCCTTATTGTTTTTACCTAAATATTTGTAAGTTGGCCTGTACAACGGACCATTGCTATAGACATAATATAAACCGGAGATGATCATGCGAACCGGCATCCTATTGCTGCTCATGGCCCTTTTTTCGGGGTGCTCCAACCGGCAGACCTTTTACCTCTCGCCCCAGGGAAACGACGGCTGGTCAGGTCGGCTGTCCTCGCCGAACAAAAATCACACCGACGGCCCTTTCCAAACCGTCCATCGTGCTCAGCAAGCGACCCTGAACGCTCAGGGTCCGGTCACGGTCTTTCTCCGCGACGGGCTCTATACTGTGGATAGCCCTATTCGCTTTAACTTTTCTGACAAGAAAGACAAAATCCGGCCGGTGCGCTGGGCCGCCTATAAGCAGGAAACCCCTCGCCTCTGCGGCGGCAAAGCCATCGATGCGTTTCAGCCGATTACCGATGAAAACATCCGCCGGCGTCTTTCGCCCTCGGTCCGCGACCGCGTCCTGGTCTGCGACCTGGCGAGCCTGGGCATCACTCTGTACAACGATCCGCCTTCTCGCATGAGCCTCTATTGCCGCGGCCAACGCATGCAGCCTGCCCGGTATCCCAACCAGGGCTGGACGCTTATCAGCGACGTGCCCCAACAGGGTGAAAAGATGTTCCATCCCGGCGACCACAAGGTCATTAAATTCGGCCTTCCCGCGGGCCGACACTACGGCCGGTTCAGCTATGACGACGACCGGCCGTCACACTGGCAGCCAGCAGACGACATTTGGATGCATGGCTTTTGGGTATGGGATTGGCGCGACACCTATCAAAAAATTCGCGCCATCGACACGGCGAAAAAGCTGATTTATCCGGCTGAACCCCATCACAGCTACGGCTATGAGAAAGGTCAGCGCTACTATTACCTGAATGTGCTGGAGGAACTGGACACGCCGGGCGAGTGGCAATTGGACGCCACCCATCACCGGCTTTATTTCTTTCCGCCGGATCAACTCCACCCCGGCGATGTGCTGCTCTCGTTGCTCGACGAGAGCATGATCGAAGCGGACGATCCCTCGCATCTGACCCTGAAAAACCTGACTCTGGAATGCGCCAACGCCGCTGCCATCCGCATCACCGGCGGCGAGCACAATGTGATCGCCGGCTGCACCATCCGTAATTTCGGCAGCGACACCGCGGTGGTCATCAGCGGCGGCGGCCACAACCGCATCACCGGCTGCACCATTCACGACGTGGGCGGCACTGCGCTCAAGTTGACCGGCGGCGACAAACGAACCCTGACCCGCGGCGATAACCTTGCCGAGGACAATCACATCCATCGCTACGGACAGATGGTGCACATGTTTAACACCGGTATCTGGCTGCAGGGCGTGGGCAACGCCGTGCGCCACAACGAAATCCATGACTGTCCCGGCTCGGGCATCCAGTACTACGGCAACGATCACCTCATTGAATACAACGAGCTCTATGACCTGGCGCATGAAAGCGGCGACGTCGGCGGCATGAACACCGGCGCTGACTATACCGATCAGGGCACGACGATCCGTTACAATTACATCCATCACTGTCACGGCCGCGGCGAAGGCGGCATTCGCGCCATCTATCTGGACCTGCCCGGCTCCAACACCACCATCTATGGCAACATTCTCTATCGGGTGGACATTGGCGTGTTTTTCAACAGCGGCCGCGACAATCGAGTGATCAATAATATATTTGTAGAATGCAACCCGGCCATTGGCATCTACCTCTGGCCGCACGCAAACTATTTTCAGCCCAATGGTCCATGGCGAATCGTGGAAAAAATGCACGCGGTCAACTATCAGGCGCCCCCTTACAGCGCAAAATATCCCAAACTGCCGGCTTATCTGGATGAGGACCTGGGCATGCCGTATGGCCATGAGATCAGCCGCAACATCAGCTGCGGCGGCACTTTTCTCGACCTCTCCGAGCTCATCGACCAGAACCGCATCGTGGTTCGCAACAACCTGATCGCGGATTCATTGCTGCTGGTGCTGACCCGAAAATGGACGCCGGACTATGACCCCTACCACATCGGCTATGCGGCGGTGTATGACAAAAAAAATGCCGCTGCCATCCAGAGACTGGAGAGCAACGGCAATAAAGTGATCAGCGGCGATCCCGGTTTCGTCGACGCCGCTCACGCTGATTTTCGCTTAAAACCAGATTCACCGGCGTGGAAACTGGGATTTGAAAAAATTCCGGTCGAAATGATTGGGCGGTATAAAACTAAACCCTGAGAATGTTCAATCGGCGCCGGTTAGGTGAACACATTGGTTAATCGCAACACAATTGCGCTATACGGCAGGCTCCAATTGCAGTGATTTTACAAAAAGTTTTTCATTCTCAGCATACCATAGATCAAGCTTTGCTTGCATGAAGAGCCAGCTTTCAGGCGAAGTGCCTGTAGCTCGACCAACCCGTATAGCCATTTCCGGGCTCATTCCTGCGCGGCAGTTCAGCAAAGCGGATAAGGTTTTTCTAGTAATTCCCAATCTTCTTGCTGCTTCGGTAACAGTCAGATTTAAAGGCTTTAATACATCCTCACGCAAGATTTCGCCAGGATGGGTTGGCTTTCTTTTTGAAACCATATGAGACTCCCTCAATGATAATCTTGATAATCTACATTTATCACATTTTGATCTTCGAATTGAAATGTAACTCGCCAATTTCCGGAAATCCAAACTGACCAAATGTTTTGATATTTACCTTTTAATTCATGTAAATGATAGCCTGGCAAGTTCATGTCTTGTGGACTGGTCGAGGCATCGAGTCTATCCAGAATGCGAAGCAATTTTGAGACATGATCTTGGTTAACTTTGCTTCGATCATCCTCAAAAAATAGCTTTTCAATTCCTTTGTGTCGAAATGATTTAATCATATTCCAATATAGTATGTAACCCGATACGTTGCAAGGGATATTTGCATTTTATCAAATTTTTTAGTCTTACCAAGAGATTAAACGGTTCCCGGACCTGGGTGCAAGGGACTGTGCGACGACATGCCTTTCATGCACCGGTCACTGTTTCACCGCGCGGTCCGCTGCCGCCAACAGCCTATTTTTCGCCTGCCGGTAGGCGGTCACATCGGCGGCATATTGGTCGAACCCCGTCACGATCCGCGCAATCAGTTGCTCCGCTTGCGCCGGATCCTGCTTTCGCACCAGATTCAATAATTCAAAATCTTCAAAACCGATGCGATGCGCCTCAAAGCGATGGCTGGAGAGCGGTCCCTCCGGCGCCGGATAGACAATGTGCGAATCGCCAGCCGGCAAATACTGACCCTCCATGTGAAACCGGACCAGCTCTTCAAACGGTTTTGCCGTATGATGGTTCAGTCCCCAATGCAGAAAACCCTGCAGATCGTATTTCGCGCAGGCCCAGCCGATATAAACCTGACGCAGCCGTTCCTGGTCCAACAACCGGTTCAGCCACGGTCCGCCAGGCGACAGGCAGGTATAGACCCAGACCTGATCTCCGGCCTTTTTGCGGCCGTCAAAAAATGCGCGGTCGGCCTGGTACTCCTGCACCTGTGGACACCAGATATTCACGTCTCCGGCCACTTGCGTGGTCAGGGTCGCTTCAAGAATACGGATTTCAGGATAGAGGCCCCGCAACAAAGAGATCAGCTGCTTGTAGCGATCGACATATTCTTCCGTCGGTTCATCGAACAGGCCCTGCACCCATCTTCCTTCCCAGTGATTTTCCTTCATCATGGCGATGACCCGCTCAGCCATCTGCGTGAGCATGCGCCGGCCTTTATCAGACAGGGCATAGACCTCCCCGCCGTCCGCCGCGCGTGCGCTGAGCAGCATATCGAGCGATCCAAGCCAATCGCGTCGACTGACGGTGGGCGCTCCATGAATCGTGGTAAATCCTTTATCCAGAAACAGGCGGATGAGGCGTTCCAGGCGATCGCGCCGGAAATCCACGACGTTGCCGGTGCTGTCAAAGGTGAAATACTCTCCCCAGATAAACCAAAAGGTATTCTGCCGGCCTTTGGCCATCAAAGAGGCGTATTTCTCGAGCATGGTCCAGAACGGCTCGCTCCACTTTTCGACTTGGTGAGCCGTGCAAATATTATCGAGACTGTGCCAGTTGATGTAGTTGATAGTGGAGCGGTCGAGGCTCGGCACAGTTACCGGGTGCACGGTTACGGCAAAACGCAGATCCGCTTTTTTGCCGCCGCAGTTTAATCGAATCCGATAGGTGGTAGTCCCGACCGCTGCATCGGCGGCGATCGGCAGTTCCAATCTTAATGCCACCATGGCTGCACCGGCGGAAATCGGAGAACTTTTTTCTTGAAAGGGATCGTAAACGCGAAAAGGAGCTCGCCGGATCACGTAAGGATTTATTTTAGCGCTGTACTTTTCCGTATTGCGATCCAGGCCGGTGTTTTCCGCCACCGGCACGTCGATCATCCGATACCAACGGCTTCCGGAGGGCGAACGTCCATCCGGAGCGGTAACGGAGAACGCTATGGTTTCCGTGCCCTGCAATCCGGCGATCATCACATGCACGCCGGCGATGCTATTGCGCGCCACCTCTTGCTCCAGACGACTCACGGCTGGATTCGGAAATGTGTCCGGAAAAATTTCCTTTACTTCATCCACCAGGGTAAAGCGGATTTTTTCCCGGCTGGCACTTTTTTCACCCGGCGTATAAGCGCTGGATTGAGAGCAGAAAAGAACGATCATCAGAAAAAACAGGCTGGATCTCGAAGACATGAGCATGCTCCTGTTTATTTTTTTCGTCGAGCGATCAGACGGTCAGGCAAAAACATCATCGAGCCGGCCAACCGACCCGCCATTCCCCGTTTCCCGTTTCCCCGTTTCCCCCTTTTCTCTTTTTCTCCTTTTCCCATCTTTTCCTTTTCTCCTTTACCCTTTCCCCCTTTTCCCATCTTTTCCTTTTCCCCTTTTCCCTTTCCCCCTTTTCCCATCTTTTCCTTTTCCCCTTTACCCTTTTACCTTTTTACCTTTTCTCCCTTCTAACTTCCACCTTCCACCTTCTAACTTTTTCTCCCTTCTAACTTCCAACTTCCACCTTCTAACTTCCAATTTCTACCTTCAACTTTTCGTTATAACTCCCACCCATCCCCCACCCTTCCCCATCTCGATCTTGATCCTCGACTGATCGCTCACCGACTGGGTTTGAAATTTGTAATCGCTCGCGTGGTGCTCCACATTGATTCCGTCCTGCCAGCACTCGAGCGTATAATCGTCGTCGCCGAGGAAATCGAGCGGGATCTCAAAACTGCGGCCGGTCCAGTCGGTCAGGCCGGCGAGGAACCAGGTGGTTCCGCTGCGCCGGGCGATGACCAGGTAATCGCCCACCGCCGCCTGCAGCACCCGGGTCTCGTCCCACACCGTGGGCACGCGGCGCAGAAATTCCATGCACTGGGGTTCGCGCTCATACTGCGACGGGCTGTCCGCCAGCATCTGCAGCGGACTCTCGAACGCTACATACAGCGCCAGCTGATGGCAGCGGGTGCCCAGGCTCATGGGCTGATCCCAATCGATATGAAACGACGCCGAATCTTTGTTGATCATGGCGCCGGGCGTGTAATCCATGGGCCCGGCGGCCATACGGGTGAACGGCAGCATGAGATTGTGTTCCGGATCCGGCAGCCGCGACCATTTCAGATTCTCCAGCCCTTTCACCCCCTCGGAGGTCAGCACATTGGGCCAGGTGCGGATCAACCCCGTGGGTTTATAGGCGCCGTGAAAATCCACCAGCAGTTTGTGTTTGGCGGCCATGGCAGCGGTGCGATAATAGAAATTGACCATCCACTGGTCATCGCGCTGCATAAAATCGACCTTGATCCTTCTGATGCCCCATTTTTCGAATCGGGCCATGGCCTCTTCCATCTTGTCGTCCAGCGCCTTCCAGGTGGTCCACAGCACCAGTCCGACGTTCTTCTCTCTACTGTAGCGCACCAGCTCTTCCATATCCACTTCCGGGACAACTTTCATCAGGTCCTTGAGATCGTACCAGCCCTCGTCAAGAATGATGTAGGGCAGCCCGTACTTGGCGGCAAAATCGATATAGTGCTTGTAGGTGGCGGTGTTGACGCCGG
>DAIQOA010000234.1:0-6461 GCA_036788095.1 bacterium
CCCCACTGTCCGGACTCATCCACGCCTTCTGCCACTGCATATTGTCGTTGTCCACCACAGCGGAGGAGGCCACTTTGAATTCCCACACAAAGGCGCCGGGGCGAACTGTGGTGGAACTGCCGCGGCGGTTGTTGTGGAACAGATCCGCCTTGCCGTCCTTGTCCCCATCGCCCAACACCAGCTTGGGCCCAAGGATCGCCATCACCGGATCCGCCAACCCCGCATCCACCGGACTCTTGATGATCGTATAGTACTTCCAGTGCGCCGGATTCGTGTAATCCGTACCCACAAACTCCGCATTCACCAACCGGCTCGGATCCGCCGTCTCTCCCAATCCCCAGTACAAATCCGGCAACCCGTCAGCATCCACATCCCCCACCTGGATCTCACCGTTCGACAGGCTCTTCTTCGGCCCCAATCCGATCGTCTCTTCCATCGTGTTCAACCGCCAAAAACGATCCTGTGCCAGCAAATGCGCCGGATCCATCGGGTTCAGCTTCGCCACCCACAACGAATTCTGACCCTGCGCCCACGGCTCCACTAATCCAGGCGCCTGGTAAATGCCCACCATCTCCTTGATCCCATCCTTGTCCAAATCCACAAAATTAATCCCGTCCGTGCCACCCACCCGCACACTGTCCGGCACCACTCGCGCATCATCCGGTCCCCAGAAATACTCCGTCCATGCGTCCGGTCCCGTACAATCCAAATAGTATATCACCTGCTCCACCGTGTTCCGCTGCGGCAAAAACAGCTCATCATATCCGTCATTGTCCAGATCCTTCCCCTGGATCAACGCCACATTGTGCGCCGCCGTCTTCTTCTCAATCATATGCTCGATCCGGAACTGAACCTGACCAGGCACCAACGGCGGGATCACCTCCACAATGCCAAAATAGTACGTCGGATCCCCCTTGTAATTCAATCCAAACTCCCCATGCCCATCCTTGTCCCAATCCCCTGCCCCATTGTAGTACTCCATGTGATACACACTGTCCGCATTCGTAATCGGCACACCATCCCAATCCACCGTCCATTCCATCGGCATCGGCAAAAACTCCGCCGAACCCGCCTGATGCTTGTAAACCCGGATCGGTGGAATGTGATTCTCCTTCCCCTTGCCCGGCGTGCTGCGGATCAATATCAACTCGTCCGCTCCATCTCCATCCAAATCCGTTCCCACTACCCCTCGGTCGCCGCTTGCATCGTACAGGTTCTTTCCCGTCGCATCCACGTAATCCGTAAACCAACGGTACTCCCAGACATTGTCCCCCGCATTCTCGTACACAAACGTCCGCGCCTTGTCGTTGTCGTCAAACATGAACTCCAAATTACCATCCCCGTCAAAATCATACCACGCCCCTGCACAATGACCTCGCCGCGGCACCGGTATGTCCTCCTCTACCTCCCCACTGTCCGGACTCATCCACGCCTTCTGCCACTGCATATTGTCGTTGTCCACGCCTGTGGGCGCGGCATAGGCAGCCAAAGCCACAGTCAATAGGGTCGTCAAGGCTAATAACAAATAAGTACGCCAACGCATGGGTTACCTCCTTGTAGTGAGGTGAACAACAATTTAGCGCTGCACGGCGAGAGGCCGGCAGCTTGTTTGAAAGCAAGGGCCGATTAGCGAGCATCACCTCCTTCTCTGATCAAAGTCTCCCCTGAATTTATTTCATCACCTCCTTTAATGCGACTACTGCAGATAGTTATGGCGGTTCTACCAATCGTTTTATAAATGGATTCGGATCTTGTAGTGCTTTTTTGCCTGGTCCAGCCAGTCGGCGATCGCCTGTTCATGATGGGATTGCACATAATCGGCTTTCAGCTGTTCTCTGGCCTCTGCAAAGGTTTGCGTCCGTCCGGGTTCGAGAGCCAGCAACTGAATGATCGAGAAGCCGCCACGGTAGCGAAAAGGCGCACTGATCTCGCCGACGCGCATGCCGGAAAAAGCCAATTCGCCCAACTTGCCGTTCATGCCGACAGGAAAGGGACCGACAATGCCCTGCTTGCGATTCTCCCGGTTCTGGCAATAGGTTTTCTGCAAAGCGGCGAAATCGTGGCCTTTCAAGGCCAGCCGATAGACTTGGTCGATGTCCGCTTTGGCAGTACGAAAGATCTCGCGCACCGTGGCCTGTTTTTTAACAACGAGGGACGCCTTGGAACGTTCATACAGAGCAGCCAGCTCGTTCTCGGGTACACTCATGGGATCGATCACCTGGCGCTGAATAACGTTCTTTTTTAAATAATAGACCAGCCAATTATGATATTCCTGTTTGACCGGCGCGGTCTGGTGAATTCGCAATTGTATCGCCTTATGCTTGACCAGGCGGTTGAGGTTGTATTCCCGCAGCAGCATCGCCACCACTTGGGGTTGATCCAGAGAACTCCAATAATGAGAAAACACCAACGGAAAAAATATGCCGATGGTCGTGCGCTCCACCGAGGAGACGCTGAGGGTTCGTGCTTTATCCGGCGATAGGAACAGTCCCGTGGAATCGGCACGTGTTTTCAAGCCGGCACAACGGCGGCAGAAAAAATCGATCTGTTCAGCGTCAGGCCGGTAATGATATTCGCTGAGAACGCTATCGTTCAAAGCCCGGGTGCGTCCGGAGATCTCATCCGCGTAAAGCTGATAGGCCTGTTCCAAAATTTCAGCCCTAGCCTGATCGAAGGGAGGACGCGTGTTGGGATGGATCTTGACCACCTGAACGAGCCAGACGGATCGATCATGAAAAAAAGGAGGCGTGGTGCCGCCCTCCTGCAGGGCGTAGGCTTTTTCGAAAAATATGCGCGGCGGCGTGGTGTGATCGAAAATGCCGATCTTACCGCTGTCCGCCCTTCCCGTCGTGTGCTCAGAATAACGGAAAGCCAACTTTTTGAACGAGGCGCCGGCCAGCAGCTGCTGATAGATCTCGCCGGCTTTGCGCAGCGCGGCCTTTTGGCCGGCGGCGGTCGGACCGGCGAAAAATTTCATGTACAACAGTTCAAGGGAGCGATCGGAGTATTGATAAAGACGCTGCAGAAGCGGTTCAGTGATAACACGATCATCGACCTCTTGCCGGCGCCAGGCCTTGGCGGCGAGCTCTCGTTCCTTTTCCCGGGCGACGGCAAGCACTTTTTCATCGCCGTCGATGCCGAGCCGATGGGCTTCAAACAGAGTGATTTGCTCCTCGATCATCTCGTTCAGGACCTTGCGCCGGAGGTCCGGGTCCGCTTTCTCCAGCGCCTTTGCGCCATGTCTCCGTTTGAACTGCTCGGCAAAATCCTGATAGGTGATTTTAAAATCATCGATCCGGCCCACCACCCGGTCCGGATTATCGGTTTTGCCACAGACCATCAAACAGACCGCAGCCAGGATGAAACAAAAAAACAAAAGCCATTTACGCGTCTTCATAATCTCCGCCTGTTGCCCGTTTTTTCCGTCGGTATACCGGTTCATGCGATCTCCTGATCAAAAGCTGATGGCAAGGGCGATCTTTTGTGTATTTTGAAAAATGCCGAAATCCTCATAGCTGTAATCGAGGGCCAACTGCATGGGCGACTTGGGCACCCGCACTTTCAGGCCGCCACCCAGGGTCAAGCCGCGTTCGGTGTCATCCTCCAAAAGACTGCTGTAACCGGCACGGAGGAAAAACCGGTCCTGCAACGACCACTCGCCGCCGACGTTGATACTGCGCACGTTGTCCGAGGGTTCGCAAAATTCGACTGCCAGCAGCAGTGGCAACGCGCCGTTCGGATGGATCACCGTGGAAAGACCGGCGCGGAAATAGACCGGCAGGTTAAAGGAACCGGTTTTCAGATCCGCATCGATTTTTTCGTTGTTGCCGTATTCGTTCACCAGCATGTCATGGTAGACGAATGTATCGCGTCCTTGGTAATGCATCTTGCCGCCGACGTTGCTGACCGAAGCGCCCAGTTGGAACAGATCGAAAATCTGACTGAACAGCACGCCGCAATCAAAGGCGATAGTGGAAGAGGACATGTGCCACAGCCGGCTGGTGACATACTTGAAAGTGCCGCCCAGACTCAGCCGATCGGTCAACGCGCGGGCGAAGGACAGGCCCAGCGCCAGATCATAGGAGCCGGCACGTTCGCCGGTCCCATCCGGCAATTCCGGAGTGCGCACAATCAGGTCATCCATGGTCAGGGCATTCAGGCTCACGCCGATCACGCCAAGATAGCCCAGAGGAAAAGCGGCGGCGATGTAATCGTGGCTCAAATCGGCAATCCATTTGGAATGGATCAGGGCGATCTGATTGGAACGCAGGCCGGCCAGACCGGCGGCGTTCCAGTACATGGCGGTCACGTCGCTGGACACCGAGGTAAACGCCCCGCCCATGGCATTGGCCCGGGCGCCCACACCGATGGTCAGAAAAGGACAGGCCGTAGTGCCCACCTTGCTGACATCGGTTTTAAAGGCGGTGACAAAGTACTGCGCCGAAGCCGAACCGGCCGCAGCAAAAAAGGCGCCCCAGAAAAACCATTTTTTGACTTTCATAGTCACCCTTTGTCGGTTGGACTTATTTGATCACCATGAACCGGCCGACCTTGTTGCCGATGCCCGGGGCTTCCACATGGAACAGGTAATTGCCGGGCGAAATCTGCATGTTATCTTTAGAGATCACATCCCACTCCGCTGTCCCCTGATAGGCTTCGCTGTGATGCTCGATGGTGTCCACCAGATAACCCTGTACGGTATAAATCTTGATGGTGCAGTCCTTGGGAAGATGATTGAAATGAATCGACATGGGTCCTCGTCCAGCCAGATAAGGGCTGGAAGGCTCCCAACGTTCGGTGACGACATAGGGATTGGGAACCACGGTAATCTTGTCCAACTCCTCACGGGCTCGGTCCTGATCGATGGAGATGCGGTCGGTGAAGAATGTATAGCGCTCGCCGGGTTGAGGGGGAATATGCATCCGCACCTCAAAGACGTCGCCGGCTTGAGGCTGGATCATGCCGGTGGTGTCATCCTCCGGTATGATGAAATGAAATCGCCACGAGTTCACATAGTTGGCGCTGCCGCGGGCCGGTTCCCGCCCTCGGCGGGGTCCGAAAATGAGGCGAATGTCATCGCCCAGGTCCCAGCGCTGATTGCCGTTGTAATCCGCAAGCGTGAATTTCATCCTTTTTTGCAGTGTGGGACAAAAAATGTAAAAAGGAACCGGAATGCGCTGCGTATAACGGCTGACGGACATGGAGGTGTCGCTCATGCCGTCGGTGAAAACCAGTTGAAAATCCAGATTCACAGCGCTGGTTTTGTATTCATCATAGGTAAACAGCACTTTCATGTTGGATTGACTGCTCTGGGTCCAGCCCTGGAAGATGGGCGTGAGGCTGGTGTCCATATCCAGATGAAAAATCAGTCCGTCAAAATACGGGGAATCCAGAGCATTGCTTTCGATTTTCGTCCACGGCTGCAGGATCCGATTTTCGCCGGCGCTCGCCCCACCCGACAGCTGATAAAACGGCCGGGACCGCCAGCCGGAATCCGGATAGTCAAAGGCCAGCTCGTACTGGCCGTCTTCCAGCAGCTCATTGGGATTGAAAATATGAAACATAATGGCGGCCGTCGATTGCGGACCAGAGTGCTGCAATCCTTCCTGTAACGGCGGAGGCTGATATCCTGCCGCAGGCGCCGTGGGCATCACCACCGCGCAGTTGGAGCCCACCGAGTTGACGTTATTCAACACATCGATGTTGATGCTGATCGGGCATTCAGAGGGCAATACGCTGAATTGCTGCAGTTCGGCGGCCGTCTCGGCATCCGGAGGAATGAAGCCGAAATCAAAGGAGCAAAGCGCATAATAATAGGTTTGTCCATTGATCACATCAGAGTCGATGTAGCTGTGCACCAGCCCGTCGTTATTGCCGATCCAAAATTGCACTCCGTTGTAGGCGCCGGGGAAAAATCCTTCATAGTCGTCGATTTTATCGCAGCGAAAAATGGGCTTTTTCATCGACAGGGTGCCAAAGCCGTCGGTAATGATGCGGCAGTCGCGGAATTTCGGATCCGTGGAGCGATACAGCGAATAGCCTTCAAAATCATAGATCTGAAAAAAACGGTCAAAGCTCGATTCGGCGCTGTCGTCCCAATAGAGATAGACCTTGCCGTCTCCCGGTATGGCGGTGAGCTTGGGGGTTTTCGGCGGCTGGGCGAAACGGTAATTGGCGTTATAGATCTTTTGCACCGTATCTTTTTTACGCGCCGCGTCTTCCACCTGCGCCGTGGTCGTCTGCCCATCGGCGTAATACATGCTGAAAGAAAATCGTTGGAAGGTTTTGGCCGGATGGATGCTGGGACCGGAGTGCCACCAGGCGCCCAGATTGGAGGCAAAATAATACTCGTCCGCATGTTTGCCGATGGTCTGATGACACCACTGCAGCACCAGTTCATCATCGTCATGATCGCGCCGGTCGCCATACGTGGTCAGCGGAGCCTGCTGCGGCAGATTCGT
>DAIQOA010000235.1:0-6444 GCA_036788095.1 bacterium
TCTGAAACAAAAGCCGGCTTAATGAAATTGGTCGATTTTGCGATCACTCGAGAAAATTAGGACCATTCCGGTTGCCGCTGTTTTGAGAATCCCGGCGATCCTCGCCCTCGCCCTGTCCGTCTCTTGCCATACCCCCCCGTATCAGACGTTGGAAAAAACGTTCATCCTCATGGATACCTATGTGTCCATGAAAATATTTTATACGGATGGAGGGGAGACGCGGTGGCAGCGGGTTCTGGATCAGGCGGTGGAGCGCATGGCGCTGATCGATTCGGTCTGCGATGTATATCGCGGCACCAGCGACATCAGCCGGGTCAACGTCCGTGCCGGCGCCGGCTGGACCCGCGTGTCGCCGGAGACCGCCGCGATCCTGGCCAAGGCGCTGGAGGTCAGTAACCTTTCGGCCGGGCTGTTTGATGTTTCCGTCGGCGTGCTGATGCAGCGCTATGGATTCGGCCGCTCTGAAAATCTGTCTCTGCCGGCGCCCGGAGAGCTGGCGGCGCTGCTGGATCAGGTCGATTACCGCGCCATTCAGCTGCGGGGCGACAGCGTCGCTTTGGCTAAACCAGGCATGGCGCTCGATCTCGGCGGCATTGCCAAGGGCTACGCCATCGATGAGGCACTGCGCGTTCTGTCGGCCGCCGGAGTCACTGATGCACAGGTGGATGTCGGCGGCGAGGTCGCGACTCTGGCCAGCCCTCTGACCGCGGGCAAACGCCACATCTATGTGCGCGATCCACGGCAGCGGGAACGGTTTTACGGTCGCTTCCGCATGGACCAGGGTTGCGTGGCCACCTCCGGAGATTATGAACGCTTTTTCATGTATCAGGGCAAACGCTTTCATCACCTATTGGATCCTCGCAGCGGACTGCCGGCCCGGGGATGCCGCAGCGTGACCATCCAGGCGCCGGAAAACAGCCTGTGCGACGGCCTGTCGACCGCGGTGTTCGTCGCCGGTCCGCAGCAGGGTATGGCCCTGGTGGAAAGCCTGCCGGGAGTGGAGGCGATCATCCTCTATGAGGATGATCAGGGACTGCATCACATGATCAGCTCAGGCTTGCGAAAAACGTTTCAGCTTTTATCGGCTGAGGAGTAACACCTCACATTTTTCTATCGCGCCCGGCAACGGGCGCAAGCAAACGGGAGATAAGAGTATGCCCAGATCACTGGTCACAGGCGGCGCCGGATTTTTAGGATCCCATCTGTGCGAATATCTGCTGGCCAAAGGCCATCAGGTGATCGCCATGGACAACCTGCTTACCGGCGCCATCGCCAACATCGAACATCTGCAGGGAGACGCCTTTCGCTTCATCAAACACGACGTGACCGAGTACATCTACCTGGCCGGTCCCGTGGACTATGTCTGGCATTTCGCCTCGCCGGCCAGCCCGCTGGATTATCTGCAGCTTCCCATCCATACGCTCAAAGTCGGTTCCATGGGAACGCACAAAGTGCTGGGCTTGGCGATGGAAAAAAAGGCGCGCATGTTGCTGGCCTCTACCTCCGAGGTGTACGGCGATCCGCTGGTTCATCCGCAAACCGAGGACTATTGGGGTAACGTCAATCCCGTGGGGCCGCGCGGGGTGTATGATGAGGCCAAACGCTTTGCCGAAGCCCTGACCATGGCCTATCACCGCTACAATGGGGTGGACACCAAGATCGTGCGCATCTTTAACACCTATGGTCCGCGCATGCGGCCCAACGACGGCCGCGCCATTCCCACATTTATCCCCCAGGCGCTGCGTAATGAACCGATCACTATTTTCGGCGACGGCTCGCAGACCCGCAGCTTTTGTTTCGTCCAGGACCTGATCGAGGGCATCTATCGCCTGATGATGTCCGATCAGCATGAACCGGTCAACATCGGCAATCCCCAGGAGATGACGATCCGGCAGATGGCTGAGACGATCATCCGCATGACCGGCAGCCGCAGCAAACTGGTCTCCAAGCCCTTGCCGGTGGATGATCCCAAAGTACGCCAACCCAACATATCGCTGGCCAAAAAACTGCTGGGCTGGGAACCGCACTATTCGTTGGAACAGGGATTGGCCGTCACCATTCCCTGGTTTAAAAAGGCGCTGCAGATTGCATGATCTCTGAGGATCCGCGGAAAATACTGGTGATTCGACTCAGCTCCATCGGCGATATCCTGTTGACCTCGCCGTTGCTACGTTTGCTGCACCGGCGCTTTCCGCTGGCGCAGATCGATTTTTGCATTAAAGAGCGGTACGCCGATCTGGTCAAGGACCATCCCTATCTTCGGCGCAGGGTGATCCTGGCCACGCCCTACGGCTGGTCCGAGCTGTGCCGGATGCGCCGGCTTATCCGCGCGGAAAACTATGATCTCATCGTTGACGTACATTGCAACCTGCGTTCGTTGTTCTTGCGGGATCGCCGGGCGCGGATCGCGACCTATGACAAGCAGTATTGGAAGCGCCGGCTTTTGGTCCATGCCGGGGTGAACCGGTACCAGGAAGTAGTGCCGGTCTATCGAAGGTATTTGGCCGGTCTGGCGCCCTGGGGCATTGAGGCGGATGAGCAGGGTTTGGAGTTTTTTTTATCTGAAGAAGAAACAGACTTTGCCCGGGCGCGTTTGGCCGCGCTTGGAATCGATCCGTCCGCGCGTCGTATCGGTTTTGCCGTCGGCGCCGGTCACGCGACCAAGCAGTGGCCGGCCGAACATTTTATCGCTCTGGCCGGGCGGCTCACTGAACTGCTCGGCCAGCCGCCCGACTTGCCGAACGGCTTGCCGAACAGCGGGCAGACGGCGCTGCGTATTTTTATCTATGGCGATGATCGCGATCGCTCCGTGGCCCAACGGATCACCTCGGGGATCGGCGGCGCGGCCATGGACCTGGCCGGCGCCTTGAACCTGCGCGAAATCGCGGCGATGATCGCCGCTATGGATCTCATGGTCACCAACGACAGCGGATTGATGCATCTGGGGGTGGCGCTCGGCATCAAGACCGTTTCCATCTTTGGCTGCACCACCCGGGAACTCGGTTTTTACCCCGATGCCCCGTTCAGCCGGGTGGTGGAGAACACCGGATTAGCCTGCCGTCCGTGCACGACCATGGGAAGGCGGCGCTGCCCCAAAGACCATTTCCGCTGCATGACCGGGGTGTCTCCCGAGCAGGTGGCTGACGCCGTGATCGCGTTGCTGGCAGATTGAGAAACCGTTGCGCGTACATGCATACAGTGGGAGGAATCCATGAACAGCAAAGCTTTAGCTGAACGTATCAGCAGGCTGGTTCTGGAAAAAAAAGCGTATGACGTGATTATGATGGACCTGACCAAGATCGCATCGTTCACCGATTTTTTTGTGATCTGCTCCGTGGACAGCGACCATCAGGCCAAAGCCGTGTTGGATCATCTGGACGAACAGCTGCGTTCGGTCGATGCGGTCAAGCCCTGGCATGTGGAGGGCGGCAGCGGCTCCAGTTGGGTGTTGATGGATTTTGTTGATGTGGTGGTGCATCTGTTCCGTCCTGAAGCTCGCGAATTTTATTCGCTGGAAAAATTATGGGCCGATGCCGCAACCACCCGGATAGAGGACTCTGTTGAGGAAAAAGTATGAATCCGCAGGAATATATTCGCAGTCAAATACAGAGCGCGCTCGCAGAGTTGGCGATCAGCGTCAGCGACGTCAAACAGCTCAACCTGGAAAAGCCCAAGCAGGAGGCGTACGGAGATCTCGCCTCCGCCATCGCCATGAATCTGGCTAAAGAACGGAAACTCGCGCCGCGCAAGCTGGCTGAACAGATCGTGAGCCTGTTGAAACTGGATCCGCTCTATGTGGAAAAGGCCGAGATCGCCGGACCCGGATTCATCAACTTTTATCTGGCCAAGCACTGTCTGCAGCAATCGGTAGCGAGCATTCTGCAGCAGGGCGCCGAATACG
Organism: bacterium; assembly: GCA_036788095.1. Classification (GTDB taxonomy): domain Bacteria; phylum Zhuqueibacterota; class Zhuqueibacteria; order Residuimicrobiales; family Residuimicrobiaceae; genus Anaerohabitans. The sequence goes on from DAIQOA010000235.1 coordinate 3,902, forward strand.
GCCGCAGCCAGTGGGGCCAGGGCCGGTCGATTCAGCTGGAATTCGTCAGCGCCAACCCCACCGGTCCGCTGAACATCGTGTCCGCCCGCGCCGCCGCCATCGGCGATGTGCTGGCCAACTGCTTTTCCCTGTGCGGATTCGACGCCCGCCGAGAGTTTTATGTCAATGACGCGGGCCGGCAGATCCGCTTGCTCGGCCGCTCGCTCAGCAGCCGCTACCTGACCGAACTGGGCAACGAACAACCGGTGCCTGAGGACGGCTATCACGGCCTGTATCTGCGCGACCTGGCGTTAGAGATTGTTCAGCGCGACGGCGACCATTACGCCGGCCTGGCGGAGGAGGAGCGCGATGCCCAATTCAGCTCCCTGGCTTTGGAGTACATGCTGGAACGGCAGAAGAGCAGCCTGGATAAGTACGGTGTGCATTATGATCTCTGGTTCCGCGAGAGCCGGCTGCGCGAAGGACAGGCGCATCAGGCGGTGCTGGAGAAACTCGAAAAGGCGGGGTTGAGCTATCAGCAGGACGGCGCGCTCTGGTTTCAGTCCAGCAAATTCGGCGATGAGAAGGACCGGGTGTTGATCACCAGCGCCGGCGAGCCGACCTATTTTCTCATCGACATCGCCTACCATCAGAACAAATACGAGCGCGGTTTTGATCAGATCATCGATTTCTGGGGACCGGATCATCACGGCTATATCGACCGGATGCGCGCCGCCATTCTGGCCCTGGGCCATCCGGGCGACAGCTTTCAGGTCAGCATCATTCAACAGGTCAACCTGCTGCGCAACGGCCAGCCGGTGAAAATGTCCAAACGCGCCGGCGAGATCATCGAGATGGACGAACTGGTCGAAGAGGTGGGCGTCGATGCCAGCCGGTTCTTTTTCGTCGATCGCCGCATCTCCCAGCCGTTGGACTTTGACATCGAGCTGGCGAAAAAACAGACGGATGAAAATCCGGTCTACTATGTGCAATACGCCCATGCGCGCATCTGCAATGTGCTGCGCTATGCGCAGGAGCAGGGCAGAACCCTGCCGGATCAGGCGGACACGAGCCGGCTGGAGAATGAGTTTGAATTGCAGCTGATCAAAAAATTGATCGATTACCCGGAGGTCATAGCCCGCGCCGCGCAGTATCTGGAGCCCCACCGGATTCCGGATTATCTGCAGGAACTGGCCACGGTGTTTCATCGCTTTTATCATGAAAACCGCGTGGTTATCGAGGATGAGGAGGTGTCCAACGCCAGGTTGCTCCTGTGCCGGGCCGCCCGTTTGGTGTTGGCCAATGGATTAAAGAATCTGGGTATTTCTGCGCCGGAAACAATGTAAGGAGGTTTGCTCATGAGTTTGCTGGTTGTCGGTTCAGTCGCATACGATTCGATCATCACCCCGCAGGCGGCGGCGGACGAGGTTTTGGGCGGTTCCGCCACGTTCTTCGCCACCGCTGCCAGTCACTTTACGCCGGTGAATCTGGTGGCGGTCGTCGGCGATGACTTTGATCATCAGGACATCGCCTTCTTAAAAGACCGCAAGGTCAGCCTGGAAGGCCTGCAGACCGTGCCGGGAAAAACCTTTCGCTGGAAAGGCCGTTATCTGGAGAACATGAACGATCGCGAGACCATCTACACCCATCTCAATGTGTTTGAGACCTTTCAGCCCGAGCTTCCATCAAGTTATCGCAACAGCCCGTTTGTTTTTCTCGCTAACATCGGTCCTGAGCTCCAGTACACCGTCATGCAGCAGGTGGCCAAGCCCTTGTTCGTCGCCATGGATACCATGAACTTTTGGATCTCCGGCGCCCCTGAACCGCTGCGCAAAATTCTTTCGGTTGTGGACGGGTTGATCATCAATGACGCTGAAGTCAAAGAGCTGTCCGGCGAGTCCAATATCTTTGTCGGCGCTAAAAAAATACAGGCCATGGGGCCATCCACCCTGATCATCAAAAAAGGCGAACACGGCGCATTGCTGGTTCATAACAACTCTTATTTCTATTGCCCGGCCTATCCGGTCACTTTACTCTATGACCCCACCGGCGCCGGCGACACCTTTGCCGGCGGCTTTATGGGCTTTCTGGCGAAAGCGGGCAAGGTCGATGACGCCAGCCTGCGCTGGGCGGTGGTCTACGGCAGCGCTCTGGCCTCTTACAGTGTCGAAGCGTTCGGCATCGCCGCGATTCGCGATCTGTCCGCGGCTGATATTCAAAAGCGGGTGGACGCCCTCACCGCCATGACCCGTCTTCCGGTCTGAGGCCTGCAGACGATCCGCGATGGCGAGCAACTGCTCACCTGAGGCACTGACAGGCGGCGCTGGCATCGGCCTGAACGGTTCAGCATGCATACAACGGGAGCTCTTATGAATAACGGTTCGGATTCTTTTATTCAGAAATTTTTCAAGCAGGAATCGGCCGGTGGTATTTTGCTGGTGGTTTTTGCGTTGCTGGCCTTAGTGGCAGCTAATTCGCCGCTCTATGCGCTCTACCGCCAGTTGATGGAGATGCCTGTTGCGGTGCGGGTGGGCAGCCTGGAGATCGCCAAGCCGCTGCTGCTC
>DAIQOA010000236.1:0-6387 GCA_036788095.1 bacterium
GGTGAAACAACCGTTTCACACCGCTGAACGGGTTCTGACCTTCAGCGTGTCGCCATCCTGGCTGCAGTCGGTGAATCAATTGCTGGTCGTTGCCGAGACTCCTGTCACCCTGGAGTATGTGTATATCGGCGTCATCCATTAACCTTGTCTATGAGAAAGCCGGCATGATTTTATTCAAAAGAACTCTCCATTTACTGATTTTTGTCAGCATGGCTAAGGCGGCCATACCAGCCAGACCGCCCCTGCCCCTTCTTCCGATTCCCACGGCGAGGCAGGTGCAGTGGCAGAAGTCTGAGTTGATCATGTTTCTCCATTTCGGCGTCAACACCTTCACGGACCGGGAGTGGGGGGATGGCACCGAAGCACCGGCGCTGTTCAATCCAAACAAGCTGGATGCGCAGCAGTGGGCGAAGGTGGCGCGGGATGCCGGCTTTGAGACGCTGATCCTGACCGCCAAACATCATGACGGTTTTTGCCTGTGGCCCAGCCGCTACACCGAGCATTCGGTGAAGAGCAGCCCGTGGAAAAACGGTCGGGGCGATGTGGTGGAGGAACTCTCGCAGGCATGCAAAAAATTCGGCCTCAAGATGGGGCTTTATCTTTCCCCGTGGGACCGGCATGAGCCCAGCTATGGGCAGGGAGCGGCCTACAATCAGCACTATTCGGCTCAGCTGCGCGAACTGCTGACCCAGTATGGTCCGGTGCATGAGATTTGGTTTGACGGCGCCTGCGGCGAAGGCCCCAACGGCAAACGCCAGGTTTATGACTTTGCTGCTTTCTGGGCATTGGTCCGGCAACTGCAGCCACAGGCGGTGATGTTCTCGGACGTAGGGCCGGACGTGCGCTGGATCGGCAATGAAAACGGCCACGCCGGCGAAACCTGCTGGTCCATGATCGACCAAGACCGCGTCAAGATCGGCGGCAGCCAAACCGACTATCTCAACAGCGGCGATATCCATGGCACAGATTGGGTTCCAGGAGAGTGCGATGTGTCCATCCGCAAGGGTTGGTTCTGGCATCCGGATCAGGCGCCGAAAACCGTGGATGAGTTGCTGGATATTTATTGGAAGTCGGTCGGGCGGAACGGCGTGCTGTTGTTGAACGTGCCGCCCGATCGTTCAGGACGGATTGACGCTCAAGATGTGACGGTGTTGCGCGATTTTCGTCAGCGGCTGAACACCCTGTTTGCCGACAATTTGGCGCGCAGGGCGCGCATCACCGCGGAGAAGACGCGCGGCGGGGATGCTGCCTTCGCCGCCAGCCGGGTTGTGGATGAGCGACAGGACACCTATTGGGCGACCGATGATTCGGTAACGAGTGCAACTCTGGAGCTGTCCTGGCCGAAGGCCCAGAGCTTAAACATCGTTTGCCTGCGCGAGCCGGTGGTTCTGGGGCAGCGCATTGAAAAATATCGCGTCGATGCCTGGGGCGAAACAGGGTGGATCACCCTCACCTCCGGCGCCACCATCGGCAATAAAAAGCTTGATCGTTTCCGCCGGACGCACACCACCCGGCTGCGCATTGTGCTGGAAAAAAGCCGCGCCTGTCCGCTGCTCTCCGAGGTGGGCGTGTACTGGGACCCAACGGCCGGTGAATGAGCGACCAGTGGTCCGATGATCGGTTTACCGCTGATAGACGCGCACGTAATCGATGACATACTGTTGCGGAAAAATTTTCGGGTCCACGCCCTTGGCGCCCCCCCAGTCTCCTCCGACGGCAAAATTTAAAATCAGATAATAGGGCTTGTCATACGGCCAGGTGTCGTTGCCCCGTCCCTCATTGGCAAACGAAAAATATTTGACATCGTCGACAAAAAACTCCATGTGATCCGGAAACCACTCTACGGCGTAAACGTGAAAGGCGTCCCATGGTTTGGGTAAGAACAGCTTGGCGCCTTTATTGGTCCGCAGAACATGGTTGTAGGCTTTGGTATGTATGTTGGCATGCACCGTGTCCGGGTCATAGCCGACGTTTTCCATAATATCGATCTCGCCGCAATCAGGCCAGGGGATTTCGCCGAAATCATTGCCCAGCATCCAGGCGGCCGGCCAGGTGCCCTTGCCGGTCGGCAGCTTGGCGCGCACTTCAACCCGGCCATAGGTCCATTCCCCCTTGCCCCGGGTGATCAGACAAGCGGAGGTGTATTCCGCGTGTTTGCGCGATTTTTGCCATTCCGGACTCGAAGGATCATAATCGGGATTTTTAAACTTTTCCTTGCGCGCCTGGATGATCAGCATTCCGTCACGAACCCGGCAGTTCTTCTTGCGGTCTTTTGTGTAGAATTGCAGCTCATGGTTGCGGATGAATCCAACTTCATGGCTCCATTTGGCGGGATCCGGCAGGCCGGGCCGGTCGAACTCGTCGGACCAGACGAGCTTCCAATCTGCAGCGGTCCCCATGGATGTCGCACAGAGAATGATCCAGGCGGCGATACGAAGCATAGACAACTCCTTTATGATCGAGTGCATTGCTGAACATGAATTTTAATATATGAAAAAGTTATTTAACTAGGTGAATTATTTTTATTGCCTGTTTGAAAACGCGGCGAGATGCGTGAATGGTTGTTCCCGGCTGCGCGGCGCCGTTGGCCGCCGCACCATTATTGTCTTGATCTCGAATGGTGAAAGCGCTATATTTTTTTATGATGAGCCGTACCCACGACAACGCCGGCCTGTGCATGCGGCGAACCGCGGCTCCTGGACGATCCCTTTTTTGATCCTTGGAAACCGCCGGTTGTGAAAAGAGTAAAAGGAGGTTTTCTTTCTGCTGTTTTCCCCAGCCACCGGTGGCGATGCGCCCCAGGGAAACAGGCGGGCTGGGAGAGAGCATGTTCTGCATTAAACCGGATCAGCCGATATGAAAACCTGGACCACCCACAGCGGTCAAAAGATTTACCGGATTCTGGAACGCCGATGCAATTGTTATCTGGTTGCCTCCGGCGCCCGCTTCCTTCTGGTCGATGCCGGCCGGCAGAACCGCTGGAGCGATTTGAACAATCGCCTTCTCCGGTTGGGAGTGACAAAGCGTTCTTTGAGCGCCCTGGTGTTGACGCACAGCCACTTTGACCATGCCGAGAATGCCGCCAACCTTCAGCGTGCCTTTGGCGCAGCGGTGGTGATCCACTGCCTCGAAGCAGCCTATTTGCAGCAGGGTGAAAATCCAGTGATCCGTGGCGCTTATAGTTTGACCCGATGGCTGACCGATTCTCTGCAAGAGCCGTTGCTGGCCCGCTTTCAATATCGGCCGGTTGAAGCAGACATTCTGGTCGAGGAAAAAATGGATCTGCAGCCCCTGGGCTGCAACGGCTATCTGCTGCACACCCCTGGTCATACGCCGGGCTCAGTAAGCGTCATCGTCGATGACGAGATCGCTCTGGTGGGAGATACCCTGTTTGGCGCGTTTCCCGGAACCGCGTTTCCACCCTTTTTGCAGGATTCCGGCTTGCTGCTGCAGAGCTGGGGGAAGCTACTGGAAACCTGCTGTGCGCTGTTTCTGCCGGCTCATGGCCGTCCGCGCAGCCGGGAGTTGGTGCAACGATGCTATGATAAACGATCGCGGTAATTTCACGGGCCGAGATCGCTGGTATGGCTAAAGCCATGCCGCGGTCGTTTCAGGTAACAGGGAGCAGGCCTTTGCCAACATTCATTTGCGCAGGAATCGATTATGACAAACGGATTTATTCATCGTCCTGAAAACCGTTCGCGCAGCCTTTTGCATCAGCTCATCTTTGAGTCTGACACCAAGGCGGGCCGCACCTTTAACATTGTTCTGATCACCATCATTCTTGTCAGCGTTGCCACCGCGCTGCTGGACAGCGTGCACAGCATCAGAGATCGCTACGGATCGCTGCTGCTGTTTCTCGAATGGTTTTTCACCATCCTGTTTACCATCGAATATGGGATGCGGCTGTACAGCCTTAAACAGCCTTGGCGGTATGCCATCAGCTTTTACGGCATCATCGATCTGCTGGCGATTGTGCCCACCTACTTTAGCCTGGTGTTTCCGGGTGGCCAGTATTTTTTGACGTTCCGCATCATGCGGCTGCTGCGCATTTTTCGCGTGCTCAAGCTGTCCGAGTATCTGAGCGAAGCCGATGTCATCTTGACCGCATTGATGGCCAGCCGGCGCAAGATCAGCGTGTTTCTGCTGACCGTATTTCTGCTCGCCGTCATTATGGGGTCCCTGATGTATGTGGTGGAGGGGGAAGCCAACGGCTACACCAGCATTCCGACCAGCATCTATTGGGCCATTGTCACCATGACCACTGTCGGCTACGGCGATCTGGCGCCGCAGACCGCTGTCGGCAAAATGCTGGCTTCGATCATCATGATGCTGGGCTACGCCATTCTGGCTGTGCCCACCGGCATTGTCACGGTCGAGATCTCTCAGGCGAGTAAAAAAAAGGTCTCCACCCAGGCCTGCCCTGAGTGCGGCGCTGAAGGACACGACTATGACGCCAGGCATTGCAAATACTGCGGCGCCCGCCTTTAATCCTATCCGTATAGCGCTGGGTAAAAGGGCCGGCCTGACCCGCACGGGAGTAGATCACACAGGTTTATTCGACCATGTCTTCTTGGAAAAAAGTTTTTGCCATTCTCTGGACCGGCCAGTTCTTCTCCACCCTGAGCAGCGCCGTGGTCGGTTATGCGGTGGTTTTCTGGCTGAGCATCGAGACCGGCTCCGCTGAAGTGCTGGCGGTTTCCACCATCGCCAGCCTGTTGCCGCAGCTGCTGTTGGGGCTGTTCACCGGCGTGCTGATCGATCGCTGGGATCGAAAGCGCATCATGGTGGCGGCGGACCTGTTCATCGCCGTCTGTTCAGCGGTCATGGCCGTGCTGTTTTTTTTCGGCCAGGTCAAGCTGTTGCACATCTATGGCCTGCTCGCCCTTCGTTCCATCGGCAGTGCCTTTCATGTGCCGGCCCTGCAGGCGTCGGTGCCGCTGTTGGCGCCGGAATCCGAACTCTTGCGCGTGGCCGGCATCAACCAGGTCATCCAATCCATCAGCACCATCGCCGGCCCGGCTCTGGCCGCCCTGTTGATCAGCGTATTGAACATGACCTATGTGCTCTTGTTCGACGTCATCGGCGCCGCCATCGGCTGCATCTCGTTGCTGTTGATTCACATTCCCAATCCGGCCAAGCCCGCGGCCGCGCAGGCGCCGGATCTGCTCTACGAGATGAAGCAGGGATTGCGGGAGATCACCCGCAACACCGGTCTGCTGTGGGTGTTCCTCTTTATGATTGTGGCCCATTTTTTCCTCATGCCGGTCAGCGTGCTGTTCCCGTTGATGACCCTCAACCACTTTTCCGGCGGCACCTATGAGATGAGCGTGGTGGAGATCGCCTGGGGCATCGGCATGCTGCTGGGCGGTGGATTGATAGGAATTTTTAAGCCCAAAATCAGCAAAGTCATCCAGATCAACGCCATGTATGTAGTGCTGGGTTTGACGTTTCTCTTTTCCGGGGTGCTGCCGCCGGACGGATTTTTGCTTTTTGTTTTCCTGACCTTTCTTGCCGGCATCTCGGGTGCGGTTTTTTTCAGCGCCTTCACCGTGGTGCTGCAGACTCTGGTGGATCCGGCTGCTCTGGGAAGGGTGTTCTCCTTACACGGCAGCATCACCCTGTTGCCGGCCATGATCGGACTGCTGCAGACCGGTTTTGTCGCCGATTCCATCGGCATCACCAACGCCTTTATCATCGCCGGCGCCGTTATCGGGCTGGTCGGCGTGGTTTCGTTTTTCGTCCCTGCCATTCGCCGGATGATCGCCATAACCTAGGACGAATGGTCCGTTTGAGTGAGGACTTGCAATGAAATCAAAGTGATACCGGAGTGGGCGACAGGAACCGGATGCACCGCTTTGCAGCTATGTAAAACCAGTCCGGCTTTTTATCATGTTCTTTTATTAAATGAAGGAGGGACTATGAATTCACAGATTTTAGGATTGCGCATTGCGAGTTTCGTGTTTGGACTGGTTTCCCTGGCGCAATTTGCGCGTTTTCTCCTTCGCATCGATGTGAGCATCGGCGGCTGTCAAATTCCTCATTGGCCCAGCTTGATCGCCTTTATCTTTTCAGGCGCACTGAGCGGTTGGCTGTGCAAGATAGCCCGCGCACAGAGCAAATAGGAAATCGCACGTTTGACTGCCTTTACTCGAAGAGCATTCATCCACCGTGTGTTGCCGGCAGCCGCGGGCATGGCGGTTTTCGCCGAATACGGGCGCAGCGCCCTTGCCGCCGAAAAGGCGATGGTCGAAATCGCTCATGGCAAGCTTTGCGGCCGGCGTGAAAACGGCGTGGCCATTTTCAAAGGCATCCCCTATGGCGGACAGGTTTCCGGCCATCGCCGATTTCTGGCGCCGTCGGCGGTGCAACCGTGGAAAGGCGTTC
>DAIQOA010000237.1:0-6386 GCA_036788095.1 bacterium
TGGCCAGGGTGCGGGGCGGCAGGGCATGTCGGATCTCCGCCAGGGTCATGACGCTAAAGGGCACCGCCGCCTCATCCCCCTTCACCTGACCCCGCGGCGCTGTACTGGAGACCAGCAAATCCGCGGGCAACGCCCGGCCACCGAAAGCCGCCGAGGCCGCTGCCAGCGCCTCCTGCGCCGCCGCCTCCCCATGGGTCAGCTTGGTCGCCTCAAACGCCAGAATCGCCTTGGCCGCATTCAACCCCGAACCCTGCATGCGCTTCACCGCTTCGATCTCTTCCATGGGCAAAAGGGTGAAAAAAGCGAGAAATCGGGCCACATCCCGGTCATCGCTGTTCACCCAGTATTGATAGTAATCATAGGGACTGAACTTGTCTGCATCCAGCCAGACGGCGCCGGATACGGTCTTGCCCATTTTTTGGCCGCCGGCTGTGGTCAGCAGCGGAAAGGTCAGACAAAAAGCGTCCTGCTCCTCGATGCGGCGAATCAGATCCACGCCGGCGAGAATGTTGGCCCACTGGTCGTCTCCGCCCATCTGCAGCTTGCAGCCGTAACGCTTGTACAGCATGAGAAAATCATAGGCCTGCAACAGCTGGTAGTTGAACTCGATAAACGACAGCCCGCGCTCCAGCCGTTGCTTGTAGGCCTCATAGGTGAGCATGCGGTTGACGCTGAAATAACGGCCAATGTCGCGGAGAAAATCGATGTAATTCAGGGTTCCCAGCCAGTCGTAATTGTCCACCATCAGAGCCTTGCCGTCGCTGAAATCCAGATAGCGCTCCAGTTGCGTCTTGATTTTACGGCTGTTGGCCACGATCTGTTCGCGGCTGAGCATGCGGCGCATCTCGGTTTTGCCCGTGGGGTCGCCCACCATGGCTGTGCCGCTGCCGATGATGGCGATGGGCCGATGGCCGTGCCGCTGCATCTGCACCATGCCCATGATCGCCATGAGATGGCCCACATGCAAACTGTCGGCCGTGGGATCGATGCCGACGTAATAGGTCACCGGCCCGGCCTGCAACAGCTCTTGCAGCTTTTCCGGCTCTGTGATCTGTTGAATAAATCCACGACGGTTTAACTCGGCGTAGACGTCGTTTTTAAACACACCTTCCTCCTTGGTAGGCCCTGCGCCGGCGCTGCGGATTTAACCGCGCAGCCGGTTTTTCAGTTCCCGCTGGATGTCACGAGTCACGTCCCGCTTGGCGATCTCCTTGCGCTTGTCGTACAATTTGCGGCCGCGCGCCAGGCCCAGTTCCACCTTGGCGTAGCCGTTCTTGAAATAGACGCTCAGCGGCACCAAGGTCAATCCCTGCTCCTCGATTTTGGCAATCAGCCGTTTGAGCTCGCGCTTGTGCAGCAACAACTTGCGCGGCCGCACCGGATCGTGGTTCCAGGCAGAGCCGTGATCATACTCGTTGATATGCAGATTGACCACCCACAGGGCGTCATCCAGGACCTTGGCGTAACTGTCCTTGAAGGAAAGCCGGCCATCGCGCACGGATTTGACCTCTGTGCCCTGCAGCATGATCCCGGCTTCGAATTTTTCCAAAATTTCAAAGTCATGGAACGCTTTACGATTGACCAGATGGGTGGTCTGTTTGTTTTTTGCCATAGCATAAATTTAATTTTTTTTATCCATAAAACCAAACAAAAACTCCCCGTCGCCGGACGCGTCCAGCACCGCTCATCCCGCCGCAGCCACAAAATCCCTTGACAGTGTGTCTAAAATTCTTTATATTTATCTCCACGTAAACTTGCCGAAGTGGTGAAACTGGCAGACGCGCACGGTTCAGGGCCGTGTGGGCTTAACACCCGTGTGGGTTCGACTCCCACCTTCGGCACCCTGCAAACCCCGGTGTTTTTTGACCCGGGGTTTTTTAATTGTAAACCTTTTTCCTTCGCTTACGTATCAAATAGAAAGAACACATCGCAAAAGGCGGACGCCATGGATCATGCCACCCGCTCCTCCCAAGAGCCCAAGCTGCGCACCGTGCTGCGGCAGGACATCAAACACAGTGGACTGTTAAACACCGCGAGAAGGGAATACGCCGAACTGCGCGAGTACTTTCTCTCCGAGCACCGTCAGCAGCAGCTGCGCTCCATGGGAGTGATCAAAAAGCTGCTGTTCATCCCTTGGTGGCTGATCAAAAGCCTGTTGCTCAAATTAAGCTGGATCCGTCGCCTGGTGCTGCTGTTGGCCTTTTACTTTATGCTCAACCCGATTCGCATCAAAGCGAACGCCGAAGGCCTTCAGTTCGAGCAGAACGGCTCTTGGCTGGGATTTATCCTGATCCTGCTGCTGCTCATGCTGGAACTAAAAGACAAACTGCTGGCTAAAAGCGAATTGGCGGCAGGCCGGACCGTGCAACAGGCGCTCATGCCCGAACCTGAGCCGCTCATCCCCGGTTGGTCCACCTGGCTCTACTATCAACCGGCCAATGAGGTGTGCGGCGATCTGCTGGATTTTCTTCGCATCGAGGAGTGGCGCTTTGCCATTGCGCTGGGGGACGTGTCGGATAAAGGGTTGGGCGCAGCGTTGCTGATGGTCAAACTGCAGGCGACGCTGCGCGCCCTGGCGCCTGATCACAACGACCTTGGCCAACTGGCCGCCAAAATGAACGAGATCTATCTCCGCGACGCCATGGCCAAGAGCTTCGCCTCCCTGATCTACCTGGAGCTGCATCCGAATTCCGATTCCGTGCAGCTTTTCAACGCCGGCCATCTGCCGCCCATTCGCATTCGGCAGCACACGCTGCAGGAGATCGAAAAAGGCGACGCTGCGCTGGGCCTGAAACCGCACACGGAGTTCAGAGAGCAGCAGATCAACTTGGCCGGAGGCGAAGCGCTGTTCATCTATTCCGACGGCCTCACCGAGGCGCGTAACAGCCAGGGTGAATTCTTCGGCGAACGCCGGCTTTTCGATCTGCTGAAACGATGCCCGGAAGGACCGGCGCACCGCATGGGCGAGTTTGTACTTGCCGGGGTGGAAGCGTTTGTCGGCGACACGCCGCATCACGATGACCTTTCCATCGCAGTGCTGATCAAACAATAGGTGAGCCGCGTGGCGCAATCCACCGGATTGCACAGAGCCGAATATAACACAAGCAGCGTGGCGCAATCGTGGCGCAATCCACCGGATTGCGCAGAGCCGAATGCTGCTGAGGCAAACATGCTACTTTATTTTAATTGACTATCGCAACCTACACGGGCTGCTCAGCAGAAAACCCAGATCAGATACAGCGCGGTCAGAATCAGATACAGCTGCGCTAAGACCATCGTCACGATCATATTCTTGTCCGAGCGCAAACCGCGGCCGGTCTTCACACAGCGCCTGATGATGATCGGACAGAGCACCAGCGCGTTCACCAGCAACGGCACGATCAAAAATCCAGAAGTATCCCTCCAGGCGTTCGCCTGAAGCAGCTGAGCCAATCCCGCCTTCACCGCACCTGTACCGTCCACATTCTTTGCCGCAGTCAGCCACACATCCAATCCGTGGGTGAGAAACAGCAGGCCGGTGCCGATCAGCAACAGCCCGAGTCCGACTCGAGCGGACCAGGCTCGGTGAGCAGGGCGGTCCATCTTCTCGCCAGCGCCCAGCCGGCTGTGCTGCACGCCATAGCCGGCATAGATGACAAACCCGATGTTGAGCCAGGCGGCGAACCGCAGCCAAGAAGTAGGCGGTAGATAATAGATCAGGTACAGACAGGAGAGGATGCCGAGCGTTGGAAAGATGTGGTTGCGCACCAGGTAAAAAAGCCCTGCCAGGACCGGCAGCAGCATCGCTTTGCTGAGCAGCGTCAGCGGCAAAAAACAGATCGCCACTGCCAGCACGGCATAGAGCCCCAGCGCCCAACGCAAGCCGCCGGGGACGCGGAACGGCCGCGGCCGCAACGGGTCCTGGCGGCGCAGAACGATGATGCCGGCGCACACCAGAATAAAAGCGAACAGGGTGCCGATGTTGGTGAGGTCCACCATCTCATCGATGCTGGCGATGGCGGCAAAGCCGGAGACGAACAGGCCGGTGAGAATGGTGGAGATCCACGGGGTTCGAAAACGCGGATGCACTTTGGTGAACACGGCCGGCAGCAGACCATCGCGCGCCATGGAAAAAAAGATGCGCGGCTGGCCCAGTTGAAAGATGAACAGCACCGCCGTGTGCGCGACCACCGAGCCGAACGCCACGATGCCCACGGCCCAGCCCAGTGAAGAGCTGGCGTGCTCCAATGCCATGGTGAGCGGCTCCGCCTGCTCCGTGGACAGCCGGCTGCGCAGCGCGTCAAAAGAGATCAGTCCGGTGAAAATCAGAGAGACGATCACATAAAAAATCGTACAAATGATCAGCGAGGCGATGATGCCGATGGGAAGATCGCGCTTAGGATTGCGCGTCTCCTCCGCCGCGGTGGACACCGCATCAAAGCCGATATAGGCGAAAAAGACAATGGCCGCGCCGGCGCTGATGCCGGACCAGCCGTTGGGCGCAAAGGGCGTCCAGTTCTCCGGCCTGACCCAGCGCGCGCCGACGATGATGAAAAAGATCAGCACCACGATCTTGATGCCCACCATGACCGCATTGAACCGTGCGCTCTCACGGATGCCCCAGATGAGAATCACGGTGATGAAAAAAACGATGAGCATGGCGAGCAGGTTAAAGACGATGGGCACGCCGAGAACGTGCGGAGCATCGCGAAGCACGGTGTGCACGCCGGCGGCGTCGACGATGCGGCCGGCGGTGCGGTAATCCATGGACAACCAGTCCGGCACCAAGACGCCGAAGCCTTTGAGAAAGGTCTTGAAATAATTGGCCCAGGAGATGGCCACGGCGATGTTACCCACCGCATATTCGATGATCAAATCCCAGCCGATGACCCAGGCAACGACCTCGCCCAACGTGGCATAGGCATAGGTGTAAGCTGAGCCGGCGATGGGCACCAGAGAGGCGAATTCCGCATAACACAAAGCGGTGAAGCCGCACACCAGCGCGGTGATCATGAACGAGATCATCAGCGCCGGACCGGCGCCCGGTCGCAAGGCGTCGCCCGCCGCAGCGGTGCCGATGGTGGCAAAGATGCCTGCGCCGATGATGGCGCCGATGCCGAACAGCGTCAGCTGTACCGGCCCCAGAACCCGTTTAAGCTGATGCTCGCCGGTCGCGGCATCGCGATCGATGTCGTCCAAAGATTTGGTGATGAATAGCCGGCCCAAGCGCCTTGGTCTCTCCATGACATTCCCTGCTGTCCGATCCTGCAACCCCTAGGACTGCGCCTCCATTGCCAAAAGACAGAGGCCCATCGCCCTCGCAGTATTTTTTCCGTTTAACCGCTTTTGTAGCGCTAGAACGAAAAATGATAGTCCGCCAGCAATGTTTGCAGAGGATCCGCATCGGCCTCGCACATTCCCAGGGGATTGTGGCGCCGCCATCCTTCAGCCCATCGGCAGCCCTCCACCGGCTCTGCCAACTCTTCACCGAACTGCCTCATGATCTCCACCGGGGCCGACAAAGACTGGCTTTGGTCCAACCACGCCTGCTGGCTGGCATGCTCCGCCAGCATGGCGGACTTACATTCCATCACCGAATCGATGGCGATGAGAAAATCGGGCTGCACCCGCTGATTCAGTTGATCGCGGTTGCCGTGGGGCTGGGCATGGTAGACGCAGACCGGATTCTGCACCGGCGGCGCCGCCGGTTCGGTGATAAAGTTGGGCATGCCGCGGGTAAAGGCCGCGGTCACACCCAGCCGGCAGGCGTTCATATGGTCTTCCATGTAATCCTGGGGTGAATGCAGCAGCAGAATATCGGGAGCGATGGAACGGAAAACCGCCGCCACCCGGCGCAACAGCGACGGCTGGTAAAAAATTTCCAGATCGTTGGTCAGCGCGGGATGCCAGATCGCGGAGAGATGCTTGGCCGCACTCCGGCACTCACGCTCTCTCACCGCGGCGATCGCCGCGGCATCCAGACTGGTGGATCCGCAGGAACCGTCCGCCAGCGTCAGGCAGTGAATCGTGCAGCCGCTGCGCGCTAACAGGGCCAGAGTACCGGCCATCAAAAATTCAATGTCGTCCGGATGGGCGGACAGGGCCAGAACCACCGCCGCCATCCTAGTGCATCTCCACTTCGCAAACGCCCACGGCCGGACGATAAAAATTGAACTGCACGTTGGGATGTTCGGCCAACAGCGACATGGGCACCGCCGAATCGACGATCTTTTTCGAAATCATCAGCGTGGTCAGACGCATGCCAAAAGGATTGTCGTGCACACCCGGATGCCAGATGGAAACCTTCTCCGCCTTCCAGGTCTCCTGCGGACCGACGGTCACCGCCTGAGCCGGCACGTTCTGCACAGCGCCGCCCCCCGAGGTGCGCGCGTTCTGCATCAGGGTGA
>DAIQOA010000238.1:0-6362 GCA_036788095.1 bacterium
CATTTTGCTGAAACCGAATACACCAGGATAGAGAGCGTTCTGCATGAGTCTTGAATTGAGTCTGGAGAGGGTTTCTTTTCATTACACCGGCATCGCTGCTTCTGCGGCGCCGGTTCTGCAGGATGTGTCGTTTACCCTGGCCGAAAAAGAGTGCACGGCCATCGTCGGTCCCAGCGGTTCCGGCAAGACCACCCTGATCCAGCATTTTACCGGCTTGCTCCGCCCGACCAGCGGCCGCGTTCTGGTGGATGGGGCCGATATCCATGGTAAAAAATATCCCCTGACCGCCCTGCGGCGGCGCATCGGATTGGTGTTCCAGTTCCCCGAAGCACAGCTGTTTGAGGAGACTGTATATCGCGATGTGGCGTTTGGGCCAACCAACCTCGGGCTGAGCGTCGAGGAGATCGATTCTCGCGTGCGCAGCGCCCTGACGCTGACTGGTCTGGAGGCCGATTCCTTTGCCGGCCGCTCGCCCTTTCGTCTGAGCGAAGGAGAGAAGCGCAAGGTCGCCATCGCCGGCGTCCTGGCCATGCAGCCGGAGATGATCATTCTCGACGAGCCCACCGCAGGCCTGGATCCGGTTGGCGTACAGAGCATGGCCGCCATCCTTGAAGCCCTGGTCCGCCGCGGTACCACACCGGTGTTCATCACCCACCACATGGACCTGGTCGCCGAGGTTGCGCAGCGTGTGCTGGTGCTTTCAGCCGGCAGTGTGATCTTTGACGACACGCCGGCACAGCTGTTTAAAAATAATGCGGTGCTGGAGAAAGCGAAACTGGATTTGCCGAATTTCATTCAGGAATTTGCCGCTTACCGGCCCTTTCTGCCCGCAGCTCTGCAATCGGTGCGCAGCTATCGCCAACTCGTGCACCGGCTGCAGCAGCAGCCTTTATCCCGTCCCAGCTAGTTAGCCGCACAGCCCTTTTCAAGTGTTCGGAAATAATACAAGCGGATTATTCTAATCCACTCTTTGGCGAAACAGTGCGGTCCGCTGCCAGTCGCCGCCGCGTTATAAGGGATAACTCTTTGATATTGTTGTAATTCTTTTTTAGCGCTCTCCTGGATTTTTGGCAATAAATTTGCATATATTTTATCGAAAAATACGGGTGGGGCGCAAAGAGGTGAGGTCGTCATGTTTGAAACCTTGGGTGAGATAGACATCGAAGAACTGGATTATGATCTTTTAGAACAGATCAAACCTAAATCCCAAACCCATTTCTCCGGTTTTGAGTTATACTACCCCAAACTGAGCAAATCCCCAGAGATCCAAAAAATCTACTCTCTGATCAACAAAGTGGCGGTGAGCAATGCGTCGGTTTTGATCCAGGGGGAAACGGGTTCAGGCAAGGAGTTGATCGCCGGCGCCATTCAGGCCCTTTCTCTGCGAGCCGATAAACCGTATGTCACGGTCAATTGCGCCGCCATTCCCGAGCATCTGCTGGAAAGCGAGTTGTTCGGCCACGACCGTGGTGCGTTCACTGGCGCGGTGACCACCCACATCGGCAAATTCGAACAGGCCGACGGCGGCACCCTGTTTCTCGATGAGATCGGCGACATGCATCCAACCACCCAGGCTAAAATTCTCCGCGTGCTGCAGGAGCAGAGTTTTACCCGCATCGGCGGCCAGAAGGTGATCCATGTCGACGTGCGCATCATCGCCGCCACCAACAAAGACCTGTGGCAAGAGATCGAAAGCGGCCGGTTTCGTCCGGATCTGTATTATCGCCTCAATGTGGTGACCGTTCAGATTCCGCCCCTGCGCGAGCGGCGTGAAGACGTGCCGCTGCTGGCGGACTATTTTAAGAAAAAATTCGCCGCTGAGTTGAAAAAAAATATTGGCAATTTTACCGCCGAGGGTATGGAGTTGCTGGCCAATCATTCCTGGCCGGGAAATATCCGTGAGCTGCGCAATTTGATCGAACGGGCGGTGCTGGTGACGAACAGCGGCGAGGACATCACGCCCAAAGACCTGGCGCTCACGGGAAAAGATTATTTCGCCGCCGGCGGACGCGACCGTCGCCGTGAGGAACGCGGACCGTCTCTGCCGTCGCTGCGGCTGGAAGAGCTTGAACGCATGGCCGTGACCATCGCCCTGGAACGGTCAAAATGGATTCAAAAAGACGCCGCTGAACTGCTGGGCATCTCTCCGCGCGCCCTGAATTATAAAGTCTCTCAACTCGGCATCGCCTATGCCGGCTGGCGGAAAAACGTCGTCTGAGCACACTCAGGGATCGGATTTCATTGCAAGGAACGATACGGAATAACATGAGACGGTTTTTTTTTCTTTCCCTGTTTGTGTTGACGATCCCTTTTTCTGCCTCTGCCACCACCCTGCGGATCAGTTGGGACCCGGTGAAAGAGGATAACCTGCTGGGTTATCGTGTGCACTGGGGTTTCTCCTCAAAGCAGTACACCTTCCACGCCGAAGCCGGCAATAATCCTTTCTTCGAAATCAGCGATGTTCGCAATGGACTGCGCTATTATTGCGCGGTCACCGCTGTGGATCACTGGGGAAATGAGAGCCTGTTTTCTGTGGAGGCTTCCGCGGTCATCGGCGACACCTCTGGCCATATCGAATTGCCGCAGCAGTGGGAACTGCTCAGCGGTTATCCCAATCCCTTTCGTTCGGGAGAGGTTTCCTACATCGAGCTGGCCGCTCCCGAAACCGCTCCGTTCACGCTCTCGGTCTACAACACGCTGGGGCAAAAGGTGCGCACGCTGTACAACGGGCCGGGTGCTGCCGGCCGGCATGTATTTATCTGGGACGGCTGTGATGACCGTCAGAATCCCTTGCCTTCATCCGTCTACTTTTATCGATTTCAAACCGGCTGGAAGTATCTGACCCGCACCGTCTCGCTGATCCGCTGACAAGCCCTGGCCTCTTTTCTGAATTTCCTTTCTGTAATTCCATTCTCATTCTTGTCATCTGCTTTTTATTTTTTCTCCCAAGCAATTTTCTAACCTATTGTAAAAACTATCTGTTTTGCCGCTGAAATCCTGGCACGAAAATTGATCTGAGTTTTGTTGAAACCACTCAAGCGCTGGATCGGGGCGAATGTGTCTCAAGTGAGGAATCGTGAACAGGATGTTGCATCGCTACGGACATGGGATTTATTTTCTCTTTTTCTTTTTATTGGGGACCAACTGGTGTCAGGCCGCCGGCCTCAAGCTGCAATGGCTGGCCAACTCGGAAGCGGATCTGGCCGGCTACAAGGTGCATGTGGGAACTAAATCCCGAGTGTATAGCAAAACCATCGATGTGGGTCAGGCGACCTCTACGGTGATTCAGGATCTTTCGACGGGTACGCCCTATTTTCTCTGTGTGACCGCCTACGATCGTGCGGGAAATGAAAGCAGTTTCAGTCAGGAGATCAATCTCACCCTCGGCGATGGGCAGGCGCCGGCGCTGTCCAGCGTTACGCCGCTCAGCCGAACCGAATTGCTGCTGGTGTTCAGCGAACCCATCGATCCCGGCAGCGCTACCAACGCTGCCCATTATCGCATTGAACCGGCGGTCGCGGTCCAAAGCGTCAAACTGCAGAGCGACGGCAAGACGGTTCTGATCACGACTGCGGAACACGCCTCCGGTTCCACCTATACGCTCTCTGTCCACGATGTCGCCGACCGGGCGTTGCCGGCCAACGTGATCGCAGCAGGGACCCAGATCGCCTACGCTCTGGGCGTTGAGGACAGCGATACCACGCCGCCGGTTCTCAACCTGGCGACCCTGGAATCCGCCACGCAACTGCAGCTTTATTTCAGCGAACCACTGGAGGAGACCGGCGCTAAAACCATCGGCCATTACAGCCTCAGCGACGGCGTGCAGATCAAAAGCGTAACGTTGTCGGAGGACGGCCGGCGTGTGCAGGTGACCACCAGCGAACACGCGGGCGGCGTGGCCTACCGCGTGACCGTGGCCCAGGTCACAGACCGCTCTTCGCGTAAAAATAAAATCCCCGATGGCAGCAGCTACACCTATCAGTACGATCCCGGCGACGTCACCGGTCCGGTGATGACGCTGGTGAACGCGGTGGATCGCAATCGTGTGGAGATCATGTTCAATGAACCGGTGGACGAGGCCAGCGCGGAGACCCTCTCGCATTTTCAGATCAGCGGCGGGGTTCAGGTGACAGCCGCGGAGCTGGATCCATCCGGTCAGGTGCTGCGGCTTGAGACCAGCGATCACAGCGCCAACCAGCTCTATGTGTTGACGGTCACCGGCGTGTGCGACCGCAGCGACCGCAAGAATCCGCTCGCCAACGGCAGCACGTTTTCTTACCTGTACGTGCCGGCCGACGAACTCGGCCCAACCATCGCCAAGGTCGTGATTTCGGATTTCACCCATGTCCTGGTGACCTTTAGCGAGCAGGTGGATGCCCGCTATGCGGAAGAACCGGGAAATTATCAGATCAGCAACAACGTGCGCGTCTATTCTGCGAACTTGACCGCAGATGGGAAAAGCGTGCAGTTGGAGACTACGCCCCATGTCTCCGGCCAGCTGTATGTGCTGCAGATCAGCAATGTGCGCGACGTCTCTGGCCAGGGGAATCCGATCGCTCTCAACAGCTCCTACGCCTATGTGTATGATGTGACCGAGGCCAACGCCGGTCCGACCATTGTCGAGGTCAAGCCGATGACCGCCACCACGCTGCAGGTGGTGTTCAGCAAGCCGGTGGAAAAGGCGAGCAGTCAGGCGGTGGCCAATTATGTGCTCAATCGCGGCGCCGCGGTCAAATCCGCAGCGCTGGATGAATCCGGCACGCGGGTGATGCTGCAGACCACAGTACACGAACCCAACAAGATCTATCTTTTGACGATCAGCAACATTTTCGATGCAACCGGCCAGCGTAACCTCATTCAGCCCAACAGCTCGTACAGCTATGTATACGAAGCGTTGGATGCGGTGGGCCCGGTGATCACGCTGGTGAAGGTGATCGACGGACAGAATTTGGACGTGTTGTTCAATGAGCGCGTGACCACCGCTTCCGCCAATCAGGCGTCCAACTATAGCATCAGCGGCGGTGTGGAGGTCCAGAGCGCAACCCTGGACGCCAGCCGCAGCATCGTCCATCTGCACACCAGTGCGCATCAGGCACAGAAGCTGTATGTGTTGCGCATCAATGCGGTCAAGGATGAAGCGGCGGGCAACGTCATCGCCGTCAACAGCAGCTATTCCTATCTCTATGAACCCAGCGACGGGCTTGCGCCCACCATCGCTTCGGTGCGCGTCAAGGACATTCAGCATCTGGAGGTTGTCTTCAGCGAAACGGTGGAGGCTGCTACGGCGCTGGATCCGGACCATTACAGCCTCAACCATTCGGCGGAAATCAAATCCGTAAAAGCGGGATCCGCCGGTCATGTGGTCGAGCTGGAAACCAGTGTGCTGCAGCCGGGCAAGATCTATGTGATCACGGTTAACCAGGTGATGGATGGAATGGGCAATCGCATTGCGGCCAACAGCGCCTACACCTTCACCTTTGGCGATTGGACTCTGGAGCGAACGCCGGCGGTGACTCATGTCTATTCCTACACTCCCACAGAGCTGTGGGTGGTGTTCGATATGAAGGTGGACAAAGCGCAGGCGGAGAATCCGGCCCATTACGCCATTCAGGGCCCGGTCACCGTGCAGAGCGCCAAACTAGATGGTTCGCAGACCCAGGTGCAACTGCGCACTTCGAGCCATGTTTCGGGCCGCATCTATTCGCTGATCGCCAACGATATCCCGCGTTGGGATCGTCCGGATTTGATCATCAAGGCCAATGTTCCGTTCTTTTACACGCTGCAACAGGATGAATCCGCTGCGCCCAAATTGAGCAAAGTAGAGATCGAGGGAGAGAATCTGATCCGTGTCACCTTTTCTCAGGCGGTGGAAAAAACATCCGCAGAAACACGGCGCAATTACACCATCAGTGAAAACCTGGCCATTCTGTCCGCAGAGTGGCAGAGTGAGCCCAATCAGGTTCTGCTGGAGACCGCCCGGCATCAGTCCGGTAAAGCCTATACCTTGACCGTGAGCGGCCTAAAAAGTACGGCTTCCGGCGCCGCCATGGGACCTGCGGTGATGGCGTACACGTACATGCCCACCCTGGAGATCAAAGTGGACGGCGTGGCGGAGGCGATGATCTCCTACGCGGATGTGGGACGGTTGTACTATGTGGATCGCAACTATGTGATCACCTCTGTGCCGGAGGATCTGCTGCAGGCCAAATTGATTATGACCGCCAACAACGACCGCACCATGTCCGACAACCGCTTCATGGTCATTCAACTAAGCAAATCCGCTCTGGTCTATGTGGCCTACGACGACGAAGCGCAGTCGGCGCCGAACTGGCTGGATGCCCATTTTCAGAAAACCGAGCAGT
>DAIQOA010000239.1:0-6293 GCA_036788095.1 bacterium
TTAAACGAATTTGATGACTTTATGCTCGAATTGCAAGTCGTTTTCACACAGTCTCAGGAGCTTGGAAACGAGCTCCAATGAACATGCTGGCGCAGCTCAACAAATCGGCGCAATACTGGCGTTAGCGGGTCTGCGCTCGCGACATTCCCAGGCCAGCGAGGCCGAAATCCAGCGCAGGTTGGCTGGTCTATTATTGGGAGAAGAATCCGCAGGCAAAGTGAATGGGGAAATCGACCATGCAGAATGAACCGATTGAAGTCATGTTTAACGCAACCGGGGTTCTTGAATCGCTTGGAATGCTGGAACGCGCATTACAAGAAGTAAACTGATTATGATTTTGCTGGAAGGTAAAAAAGCAGGAAAAAGCCCTTGAAGAGCTCTGTGCCTTTGTGCCTCTGTGAGGGGAGATTCTGTGTGTAGCTTTTCATAAAATTGATGTTTCTCACAGAGGCACAGCGGCGCCAAGATGGATAATGAAAGGGCCATTAGCCGTCAAATCCCGGATTTGATCTACTGCTCGGCGCCGTCTCGAAGAAATCGACGCTGACGCATGGCTTCAGCCAGCAGAATGGCGGCCGCATGGCTTAAAGACAGAGAGCCGATGTCCGTGAGCATCGGTATTTTTATCAGCTTGTCGCAGCGGTCACGCACCGCGGCGGACAGACCCCGTTTTTCACCGCCAATGGCCAGGATGACGGCTTCCGCCAGGTTCACCTCATACAGGGTCTTTTGGGCATTGGCGATGCAGCCGTACAACTTGACGCCATGGCGCTGCAGCCGTCCGATCACCCGGTCGACCTCTTCAAAAAGAATCACCGGCAGCCGTTCATAGGCGCCGGAGGACGCCCGCGACACGGCTGGACTGTCGAAATCCCAAAGATGCTTTTTCAGCAAAACCGCACAAGCGCCCATCGCCTCGGCTGTGCGCAGGGTAAAGCCTAAATTCTGCTCATCGTCCACGCCCTCCAGCAGCACCAGCAGCGGCGCAAACCAGAGCTTGTACTGGTCATAGAATGCGTCGAACTCGGGTTCCTGTTTGGCGCTGCACAGAGCCACCACGCCTCCGTGGGTCTTGCCATGCGCCATGCGATCGATCTCTTCGCTGCTCAAGCGTTTGATGGGGATATTCTGCTTCTCCGCTTCGCTGCAGATCAGAGGGATGGTCTCCTCATGCAGTCCCGCGCGCAGCCCCACCATCTGAAAACGCCGTTTATGCGCCAGCAGGGCGGCCTCCACCGATATGCGGCCTTCAAGCAATTCCATGGTTCGAGTCCGCCCTGCGCGTCACAGTCCGTTGCCGGTCAACGGCTGCACGCGGACAGTTCTGATGACCAGGGGTGCATCGCCGGCTGCATGGTAAAAGGCGATGTGATCGCCGGTCTCTTGCAGCAGCTTTTGGTTGGCGACGATGTAGCCAGCCAAGCGAATCTCCGCTTCCCGGTCCGCGGAGATGATCTGGTACAACAACCACGGATACTCAAAAGCCGGCACGATGCTCTCAGGAGTTTGTGATCCATAGCGCTTCTTCATTTCAACAGCCAATGGATAATTGAACAGCTCGGCGTTGCAGCCCGGATGCTGCGGATCCTGCCAGCGGTAAAAAAACTTTCCCGTTGTCGCTGCGAACGCATTGGCTACATAGGCCTGCAGATGAAAATGAGCATGCGGATTTTTCGCGATCAGCCAACCCTCCCCCTGGTCGGCGACGATTCGCCCATCCTGCACCCGCCAGTTCGCCGAGCCCTTTTGCTCCCACCCTTGCAGGTCGCGACCATTGAACAGCTCGGTCCATTGCTCCTGATCGGGCAGCTCCTTGATCCACAGATTTCGATACTGAACCGGCGAGGCGTGGTTGGACAGGCCGATATGACCACGGCGCAACCGGTATTTCAGGATCGAATGAGCGGAAAAATCCTGTTCCTGAATGAGAACACCGTTGAGCCAGATTCTGCACCAGGGCCAGTCGAACAGCACGCGGTATTGGTTCCATTCGCCGGCCGGCCGCATGGCGTTGACCTTGGGCGCGATCACGTCATAGATCGCGCCCGAAGAGCCTTTGTGCACCGGCGATCCGGCATCATCCATGATCTGCACTTCAAAGCCCACCCGCGATTCGCGGCCGGCGCCCGGTATGGGGGCGTGAATAAAGAGGCCGCTGTTGCAGCCCCGGTCGAATTTGAATTCAGCGAACAATTCAAAATTCTCATACTCGCGTTCCGTACGAATCAGATAAGGCGGTACGTTTTTGCCGCTGCAGCGGATTTCGCCGGACTCCACCACCCAGGCGCCGGAATCCGGCTGGATGTTCCATCCGCTAAAATCACGGCCGTTGAACAGCGGTTTAAATCCGTCCCCTGGCGATTGGAACAAGTACTGTGGCGATTCCTTATTCTCCTGCACCGATTGGCAGCTCAGCGCTGCCGCCAGCAAAAGCCAGGCAAATCTTTTCATAAGAATTCTTTCAAAAGATGGATCGAGTTACTTTTTAGGATTTCTAAACAACTTGATCAGCAATCCCAAAGTGACACCAACGGCCAACAGCGTGATGGTGCCGATGACGCCGATCATGCGGCTCTGCCAGGGGAACTCGAGCCATCCCCAGCCCGCCGGCAGATTATGCGCCAGAGTCGCCCAGGCGATGGCGATCACGCTGCAGACTACGGCGATGATGGCCGGCCCGCGTTTGATCCACGGGAACATCAGGGCCATCAGGAACAAGCCGATGACGCCGCCGCCGGCGATGCCGCCGAGCTTCCAGCCCATCTCCAGCGCGGTTTGCACTTTGATCAAAGCCAGTCCACAGATCGTGCCGATCACTCCCCAGACCAGCGTGTATCGACGCAGCAGGCTTACGCTCTTCTGATCATCGGCCTCGGGATTGATGTACTTTTTATAGAAATCCAGCAGCGTCAGCGTGGACATGGTGTTCAGGCAGGAGCTGATGGTGCTCATGGCTGCGGCGAACAGCGCGGCCACGATCAGACCACGAATGCCCACCGGCAATTGGGTGGTGATGAAATAGGGGAACACCTTGTCTCCCATCAACGGCTGCTGCAGTTCCGGAGATAACAGGTTCGGCTGCACTTTATAAAAAGCGTACAGCCCGGTGCCGATGAACAGGAAAAGCGCCGAAATGGGAAAATAACCCCACACCGAAGTCCAGATCGACCGCGCTGCCTCTTTAGCCGTGGCGGTGGTGTGATAGCGCTGGACATAGTTCTGGTCCACGCCAAAGTTGCGCAGGTTTTCCATGATGCCGTAAAGCAGCACCACCCAGGCCGACGCCACCCTGAGATCAAAGCTCCAATTGCCCAGAGAAAATTTGTTATCCTGGGCGGCGATGGTGAATAATTGCCCAGGCCCTTCCGGCATGCCGAAGAGGAGAAAAAGAACCGCCACCAGAGCGCCGCCGAACAGGATGATCACCTGTATGACATCGGTCCAGATCACGGCCTCCATGCCGCCGAACATGGTGTAAACGATCACGCACAGGCCGGTGGAGATGATGATGGTTGGATAGGACCAGCCGGTGAGGTTGTGCAACGGCAGCGACAGCAGGAACAGGATCATGCCGACGCGGGTGATCTGGCCGAACAGATAGCTGACGCTGGCATAAACGCGCGCCCAACCGCCGAACCGTTGTTCCAAATAGGCATAGGAGGCGATGCCGATTTTATTGCGATAAAGCGGAATAAAGACGAGCGAAGCGGCGACGGCGCCGATGGGAAGCGTCAACGTGAACAGGAAGGCATCCCAGTTAAAATTATAGGCCTGACCCGGATAAGCCAGGAAAGTAATGCTGCTGACAAAGGTGCCCAGGATGGAGAGTCCCACCGCCCAGCTGGGAATTTTGTTCTTGGTGATCATAAAGCCTTCAGCGGTGTTGCTTTTTTTTCGGAAATACAATCCGAACAGAGTGATGCCGACAAAATAGGCGATGAGGATGATCTTGTCGACAAGATAGAATTTTTGCATGCGGTGTCTCCCTTTCCTTTAAGTACAAGTTTTAACGGGTCCCAGCCGTCAGCGTATTACAAACTGTTTTCATGGCTGCCTGTTGAGGCTGCCGATGCGCCAGGAACGATCCAGGGCGGCTGCTTGGTTCTGTCAGCAGAGATCGTTCACATCCAACCGCGGCACTATCGCCGCCAGATCGGCGAGAGACCAGTCCGGCACTGCACCGGGACGCGTGGCCACCCAAGCCGCTAACCGGCAGCTCTGATCCGCGATGTCAGCCAGCGACGCGCCGGAAAGAAACTGGACCATCATCATGGCGCTAAAGGCGTCGCCGCATCCATTGGTATCCGTGGCGGCGACGTTAAAGCCGCTGTGCGCCAGCGTCTCCTGCGGCGACATCAACAGACAGCCGTTATCGCCCAGAGTGAGCGCAACCAGGCGAAGATCGTACTGCTGCAGCAAATAACGCAGCAGCCCGTGATCATCCATATGGCTATTGAAAGTGCGGTGCAGGAAGGCCATTTCCTTCTGGTTGACCTGAAGCACCTGGCAGCGCTGCAGCCCGGCCTCCACGGTCGCTGCGATACCGTCATTCCAGCCGGTCAGATTCAGATCATAAACTTTCAGGGCGTTGCCGGCTGCGTCGAGAAACCGGGCGATCGTTGCAGCGGCTTTGGGATGACGTTGCCCCAGCGTGGTAAAATACACGGCGTCCGCCGAGCAGGCGAGTTCCTCGAGGGAACGATCAAAAGCCAAATGATCGAATGCAACATCCCGAGTGCACTGATAGTCCGGCCGTCCGGTCTCGCTGACCCGGACCTGAACGGCGCCGGTAGGCCGTTCGGAATCGCGTTGCACCGTTCGGGTTGACAGGCCCATGGACTGCATCAGGCTGATCAACGCATCCCCTGCCGCGTCCGCGCCGACGCGGCCGGCCACCGCCGCCTGGCAGTCCAGATGGGAGCAATGCCAGATCACATTGGCCGGGCTGCCGCCAAGGAATTTGCGCTCAGGATATTCATCCCAGAGCAGTTCGCCGATGGCGGCAATGTGGAGCGATGCCGCGTTCATTGCTTTATTCTCACTGCCACTTCGACAGAGGGCGCGCCGGGCATCGGGCCGCTGCCGGTGCGAGGGTCCACCGTTTCCATGACAATGCCGGAGGGCATGGGAAATTCATGGATCGGTTCATCGGCCAGCACGCGTTTCATGAACAGCGTCCAGATGGGCGCGGCCGCGCGATCGCCGGTCAGGCCGGTCTTGTTGGTTGCACGCAGCGGCCGATTGTCGTCAAAGCCCACCCACACGGCGGTGACCAGCTCGGGCGTAAAGCCGACAAACCAGGCATCGTGGAAATCGCTGGAGGTGCCGGTCTTGCCGGCCGCCGGCCGGGCAAAGCCCATGCGCCGGACAGACGCAGCAGTACCGTGCTGAATGACGGCGGTCAGCATATCGATTAACAGATAACAGGTCTGGCTGTCGGCCACACACTGACTTTTCGGGATGGTCTCCTGCAACAGCTCATTGTCCGCGCTGCGGATTTCCTTGAGGTAATACAAGCGATGGCGCGTACCGAGATTGGCGATGGTAGCATAGGCGCCGGCCAAGTCAAAGGGGGAAACGTCGGCGGCGCCCAGCGCCAAGGACAGGTTTTCGGGCAGTTCACTCTGAATGCCCAAACGATAGGCGGCCTTGACCACCTCCGCAGGGGTGACCTGTTCTATGAGCTTGACCGTGATGACGTTGATGGATTGAGCGAGCGCCTGTTTGAGAATCATGGGCCCGCGGAAACGGTGGTCGAAATTATCCGGCGACCAGATTTTTCCGCCCACTGGAATGGCCAGTTCGTCATCGACATACACGTCGGTCGGCGAGACCTGGGGATTTTCCAGCGCGGTAAAATAGACAAACGGCTTGAACGCGGATCCGGGGTGCCGTTTCGCGGCCATGACGCGGGTCAACGGCGCCCGGCGAAAGTCCCGGCCACCGACCAGCGCTTTCACGGTTCCTTGATGGGGATCCAGACAAATCAGCGCCGCTTGCGGATAATCGCCCCTTTGATCCCAGCGCGCTTCCTGATACGGAGGCAGACCGAGCCATTCATCGACCTGGGCCAGTCCTTCAGCCACCGCCCGGCTGGCCTCATACTGGAAGCGACTGTTCAACGTCGTATAGATGCGCAGGCCGCCATAGTTGACGGCGTCGGCGCCGAATTTTTGCCGGGCGTCGTCCTTCACCAACTGGACCAAGTACTCGGCGTTTCCCTGCAGAGGATTGATTCTGGAGAAAACCAGCACCGCGCGCTGCGCCTCCTCCATGTGCTGACGGCGGATGTC
>DAIQOA010000240.1:0-6201 GCA_036788095.1 bacterium
TTTTGTCTCCAGCGTGTGCATCTGGCCGTTGAGCTGGACGAGAACATCCTCTGTGACGCCGGCGTTGATCAGGTGGGTGGCGTGATCGATGCACGCCGAAGTCATGTTGGGATCGGTTGAGTGGTCCATGATCCAAACCAGGCGGCGCAGCGCTTCCGGCCGGTCCTGGGTCTGACTGGCCAGCCGGGCCAGTTCGAACTGGAACCAGTCGGCATACCGGCTGCCGGGAAAGCGGCGGAGCATATCCAGCGCGGTCTGGCGGGCGTTGGTCCAATCGTTGAGCCGGCTGTAGGTGCGGGTCAGGACCAGTCCGGCGCAGGTGGCCTCTGGATTCGGTTTGTTTTCGTCGGTCAGCTCTTTAAGCAACAGGACGGCCTCTTCGAAACGCTGGAGCTGATACAGCTTGACGCTGCGTTCGAAAAGACCGCTTGGCGCAGCCAAGGCGGTGCCGGCGAACAGTAACGCCGCGAGGATGGCTTTTTTTAGAATCACGAAGGATGGCTCCTTGACTGATGACTAGGCACGGTCTTTTTTCATTCCACGGTTACGCTTTTCGCCAGATTTCTGGGTTGATCGACGTCGCAGTTGCGTAAAACCGCCATGTGATAGGCAAGCAGCTGCAGCGGAATGATGGTGACCATCGGATTAAAGATTTCCAGGGTTTCCGGCACATAGATCACATGCTCGGCCTGTTTGGCGATCTCACGATCGCCTTCGCTGGCGATGATGATGACCCGTCCCCGCCGCGCCCGCACCTCTTCAATGTTGGAGAGGATTTTGTCATAGACCGAATCACGGGTGGCGATAAAGACCACCGGCATGTGATCGTCGATCAGGGCGATGGGGCCGTGTTTCATCTCCGCGGCCGGATATCCCTCTGCATGGATATAGGATATTTCTTTAAGTTTCAAAGCGCCCTCCAGCGCCACGGGAAAATTATAGCCGCGGCCCAGGTAGAGCATGTTGGAGGTTTGCTGCAGCTGCTCGGCGATCTCTTGGATCTGCCGGCTGTTTTCCAGTGTTTTTTGCACCTTGTCCGGAATCGATCTCAGCTCTTCCACCAGTTTTCTGCCACGGCTGCTGGAGACGCTGCGGATGCGGCCCAGCAGCAGGGTGATCAGCGACAGCACCGTGATCTGCGAGGTGAACGCCTTGGTGGAGGCCACGCCGATCTCCGGCCCTGCGTGCAAATACACGCCGGCATCGGTTTCCCGTGCGATGGAGGAGCCGACGGTGTTGCAGATGCCGAACACCTTGCTGCGCTTGTGTTTCGCCTCGCGCACTGCTGCCAGGGTGTCCGCGGTTTCGCCCGACTGGCTGATGGCCAGCACCACCGAGTCCTCGTTGAGGATCGGATTGCGATAGCGGAACTCGGAGGCGTATTCCACCTCCACCGGAATGCCGACCAAATCTTCGAACAGATATTCGCCGATCAGCGCCGCGTGCCAGGAGGTGCCGCAGGCGGTGATGATGATGCGACGAGCATACAGCAGGGACTCGAGATCATGTTCAATGCCGCCGAGCTTGGCGGTGCCCTGTTCCATGAGCAGCCGGCCGCGCAGGGTGTCGCGCAGGGTCTGCGGTTGCTCCATGATCTCCTTGAGCATGAAATGGGGGTAGCCGGATTTTTCGATCTGACGCAGGTCGGTCTCGATCACCTGGACGGTCTTGGCGATGATCCGGTTGTCGATGGATTTCACCTTGAACTCATCGCGGCCTAGAACCGCCATCTCGCCGTCATCCAGATAGCTGACATCCGTGGTGTAGCCCACCAGCGGCGCGGTGTCGGACGCCAGAAAGAATCCGGTCTTGCTGTGGCCGATCACCAGCGGACTGCCGCGGCGGGCGGCCAGCAGGAGATCAGGGTGATTTTTTTCCAGCACCGCGATGCCGTAGGTTCCCTGCACCCGGTTCAAGCCCTCATGGACCGCGTCGACGAGGTCCGCCCTCTGGTTCAGATACTCTTCGAAAAGATGGCACAGCACTTCGGTGTCGGTCTGGGAGACGAACACATGACCGCGCTGCATCAGTTCCTTGCGCAGGAGCGCATGGTTTTCGATGATGCCGTTGTGCACCACCATCAGGCGTTCCTGGCAATCGTGGTGCGGGTGCGCGTTGATCTGACTGGGTTCGCCGTGGGTGGCCCAGCGCGTGTGACCGATGCCCAGCGTGCCCTCCAGGCAGCGGCCGTTGATCCGCTTCTCCAGCTCTTGAATCTTGCCCACTTCTTTTTCAACGCAAAAAGCTTCGTCGTGCAACAGCGCCACCCCGGCGGAGTCATAGCCTCGATATTCGAGCCGCTTCAGACCCTGCAGCAGGATCGGCAGAACCGTCTGTTGTCCGATATACCCCACAATACCGCACATGGAAGGTCACTCCCATTCGATGGTGCTGGGTGGTTTGGAGCTGATGTCGTAGACCACCCGGTTGATTCCCTTTACTTCATTGATGATGCGATTGGAAATCCGCGCCAGTACCGGCGCGGGGATCTCAGCCCAATCCGCGGTCATGCCGTCCAGGCTGGTCACAGCGCGCAGGGCGGCGACGTTTTCATAGGTGCGCTCATCGCCCATCACCCCCACGGATTGCACGGGCAACAGGACGACGAAGGCCTGCCAGATTTTTTCATACTGCCGGCTCTGTTTCAACTCGTCGATGAAAATACGATCAGCCCGGCGCAGCACCGCCAGCCGCTCAGGCGTGATCTCGCCGATGATGCGCACCGCCAGCCCTGGACCGGGGAAGGGATGGCGTCCGAGAATGGTCTCCGGAACTTGCAGCTCCCTGCCGACGCGGCGCACTTCGTCCTTGAACAGCTCTCGCAGCGGTTCCAGCAGGCTCAGGTGCATGTGATCCGGCAGGCCGCCGACGTTGTGATGGCTTTTGATGACCGCGGAAGGTCCTTTGGTGGACACGCTTTCGATCACATCCGGATAGAGCGTGCCCTGGACCAGGTATTCGACATCGCCGAGTTCATGGGATTTTTGTTCGAAAAGGCGGATGAACTCACGACCGATGATTTTTCGTTTTTGTTCCGGTTCGACCACGCCCTGAAGGGCGGAGAGAAACGGGACACCGGCGCTGACCAGATGAAAGTCAAAGTCCGCCTCCTGATAGAACCGGCACACCTCTTCGACCTCGCCCTCGCGCAGCATGCCGGTATCGACAAACACGCAGGAGAGCCGCCTGCCGATGGCTCTGGCCACCAACACAGCGGCCACGGTCGAGTCCACGCCGCCGGACAGAGCGCACAGCGCCCGCTTGTCGCCGATGCGGCCGCGAATATCCGCCACCGTGCTTTCGATAAAGGCGCCGGCGTTCCAATCGCCGCGGCAACCACAGGCGTTGAAACAGAAATTGCCGAGAATTTTTGCACCGTCGGGCGTGTGCGCCACCTCTGGGTGGAATTGGATGCCAAAGATTTTTTTTCTCTCGTGACGCACGGCCGCGATGGCGGCGTTGGCCGTGCGGGCGATGATCTTGTAGCCCGGCGGCGGTTGAGTCAGATGATCGCCATGGCTCATCCACACCGTCACCTGGTGCGGCAGCTCGGCGAAAAGCTCCGTGGCCTCATCGATGGTCAGCTCGGCCCGGCCGTACTCCCGGCGCGGCGCTCTTTCCACTTCGCCACCGAGCAAAAAAGCAATGCTCTGCAGTCCATAGCAGATGCCCAGGATCGGAATATCGAGATCGAACAGTTCTCTGGACGGCAACGGCGCTTCATCCGCATAGACCGAGGCCGGTCCGCCGGACAGGATGATGCCCATGGGCTTCATCCGCCTGATCTCATCCAGAGACACCGAGAAGGGTTTGATCTCTGAATAGACGCCGAGTTCACGCACGCGCCGCGCGATGAGTTGCGTATACTGCGAGCCGAAATCCAGAATCAGAATGAATTGTGCATGCGTCATGCGTGTGTGAAACCCCAGGTTTCGAGTTCTTGTATCAATGGATAATAGGTCAAGTCATAGTGCACCGGCGTGATCGATATATGGTTTTGCAGGATCGCCCGGTCATCCACCCGTTCGTCGGTTTCGATCTCCACTTTATCTCCGATGAGCCAATAATAGCTGCGGCGATGGGGATCCTGACGTGCGCTGTATTCCTCCATATAGTTGGCCTGGCCCTGGCGGGTGATGCGCACACCGCGAATCTGTTCAGCCGGGATTGCCGGCACGTTGACATTGAGAAACACGCCTTTTGGCAGCCGGCGCTGCAACAGCGTCTGCGCCAGCCGCACGGCGAATGCGGCAGCGGGCTGAAAATCCGGGTTGACGAACGTCGCCAGAGAGATGGCGAACGAGGGGATGCCCAGGATCGCCCCTTCGGTGGCCGCGGAGACGGTGCCGGAATAGATCACATTGATGCCGGTGTTGGCGCCCAGGTTGATGCCGGAGATCAGCAGATCGGGTTTGGGCTGATCTTTGAGCAACACCCAGTAAGCGAGCTTGACGCAATCGGCCGGTGTGCCGCGCACCGCATAGCCAAAGAACTCGTTGTTTTTTTCGTACGAGGTCACCCGCAGCGGATCGCTGAGCGTGATGGCGTGCCCCACGGCACTCATCTCCGCAGCCGGCGCCACGATGGTCACCTGGCCGATGCGGCTCATCGCTTCGGCCAGGGCGGCGATTCCCGGTGCGGCAATGCCGTCGTCGTTGGTGATCAGGATTTTCATAGAAAAAGATCAGTCTTTCTTTTTACGGTCGATAAAAAAATTGAGCATCAGCGACATCTGTTTCTTCATCTCTGTGCGCGGTACAATGGCGTCCAAGAAGCCGTGTTGCAGCAAAAATTCCGCGCGCTGAAAGCCTTCCGGCAGATCCTGGCCGATGGTCTGCTTGATCACCCGCGGCCCGGCAAAACCGATGAGCGCGCCCGGCTCGGCGATGATCAGATCCCCGAGCATGGAAAAGCTGGCGGTGGTGCCGCCGGTGGTTGGATCGGTCAACAGAGAGATGTACGGGATGCCGGCATCGGACAACAGCGCCAGACGCGCCGCGGTCTTGGCCATCTGCATCAGCGACAGCGCCGCTTCCTGCATCCGCGCGCCGCCGGAGGCGGAGATGATGATCATCGGCGACGATGTCTGCAGCGCCCGATCCACGGCGCGGCATATTTTTTCGCCCACCACCGATCCCATGCTGCCGCCGATAAAGCTGAAATCCATCACCGCCAGAACCACCGCTACGCCGTTCAGCGAACAGCAACCGGTCCGCACCGCATCATTGAGGCCGGTCCGGTCCATGGCCTCTTTGAGACGGTCGGAGTATTTTTTTGAATCTTTGAATTTAAGCGGATCGGTGGAGCGCAGTTCGGTGTTGAATTCGTCAAAACGCGCATCGTCCGCCAGCAGACGGATGTATTCCTCCGCGCTCATGCGAAAATGATGGCCGCATTTGAGGCAGACCTTGGCGTTGCGGTCCAGCTCTTTTTTGTACAGGACCTCCCCACAGTCCTCGCACTTGACCCAGAGCCCATCCGGAAGCTCTTTTTTTTCGTTAGGCTCCAGCCCCTTGTTGGTGCGTTTATACCATTCCATTGATCAATCGCTTTCGACTAGGGCTGTCAGGTTTTTTTCTTCCGCCAGCGTTTTGCACATCAGCAGCGCGTCCTCTCCGTCCTCATAGTATTTCCGGCGCACGCCGGCGTGCACGAATCCCATCTTTTCATATAAACGGATGGCTTTGGCGTTGGACCTGCGCACTTCGAGAAGCAGGATTTGACGATGCGTCTGCCGCGCGATGCGGATGAGCAGACGCAGCAGGTGTTCGCCCAGGCCGCGGTGCTGATACTCCGGCGCAATGGCCAGGTTCGCCAGATGCGCCTCTTCAAAAATAAAATAGACCACCATGTAGCCGATCAGCGTCTGTTCATCCATCGCCACCAGCGACAGGGAGTAAGGGCGTTCGTCCAGTTCCGCTAAAAAGCTGGCGCGGGACCATGGCGGCGCAAACAGCCTTTTCTCCAGCGCCACGACCTGATCCACATCCTGCAGCGTCATGTGGCGTACGCAATAGCTTTTGCCGCTCACCGGATCGACATAGCTCCGGCCGTCCAGGTCGATAATCACAGCAGGCTCGGCTTGCTCGGGCCGGCGATGAACTCTTGCAAGTACAGGGGTTCGAGCTCATCGTTCCGGCTGCTGTCCGCCCCGGCGAGCTGGTCGACGGCCAGCCGGGCGATGGTCAGGGCGGAGAGATC
>DAIQOA010000241.1:0-6179 GCA_036788095.1 bacterium
TTTTCTTCCAACGTCATTCTCTGCAGCAGATCGCTTACTCTGTGCTCAATATCCAGTTGTGGATTTTTATAATCAGGGGCTGTCTTCTGATGAGGGGAGGTGACTGAACTTGCTGTGCTCTCCATAGTAAGGCCTCGAAAGCAATGAGTGGCTGATATTGGACAATTAAATAGGTTAAAATTACATTGAACCGGTTCAAATATAAAGAAGTAGTCGACAAAAGTCAAGAAAAAAATGAGTTTTATAGAGCTGTTAACGGATCAAAGTCATACGCAGCCACTTTTCTCCCTGAGGAGTAGCAAGTCTGCACAAGTAAATACCGGATGGCGATTCGGCGCCGTTCCAGACGACAGAGTGCATACCAGGGCCTAGTTCCTGATCCAACAGGCTGGCTTTTCGTCTTCCTGCTAAATCAAATATGGTCAGAACCGTTTTGGTCTTTTGTTCAAGTGTGAAGCGGATGGTGGTCGTCGGGTTGAAAGGATTGGGATAGTTCTGTGCCAGACTGAAAGAAAAAGGATGCGAGATCCTTTGTCCAGCCACTGCCGTGGCGTTCTCCACCAGAGCGTAACTGATGCCATCGTACCAGGTGCGCACCTGATCACCGGATAAGGCAGCAGTTTGTCCTGCGGCCACGGCGGCGTCGTCCACATAAACCTCGATGATCCCGCGTTCATCAATCTGAACCCGGCCGAGATAGGCTTGATACAGCTGCGCATCCTGGCCGGTGCAAAGCAGCACTGCACTATGATGATCCCCAGACTGAACCTGTTTGCAAGCCATGCTGCGAAAGAGCTGCAGACGGCTGGCCTCCAGTCCGGCTTGGATGCGCCAGTCTGCTGTGGCCTTGGCCCAAAAGTTGACCCATATATCATAGAGACCAGGGGCTCCGGGGGAGGCAACAGTTTTGAGGGCAGGCGCATTTTCTCCACCTGTTTCCGAAGAGGTCAGCAACGATCCATTGTTGCCAAATCCCGTGCGCTCATGCCAGCGGCCATCCACGGCGCCTGCATCGCCGCTGGGTCCGGTGCAGCGCATGTCATTGCCACGCGCAGTAGTGGTGTTGCTGCGGCTGGCATCCAGGTAATGCATCGTCGCGGTTTTTTCCCCAGTCCGTTGGATAAGCCCTACCACTGCGGCGTCATAGCTTTGCGCTGAGAAATAGCTGCCCCGCCACCACAGCAGAGCCGTATGGTCATTATCCCACGCCGGCACGATGGGGCGAAAGTTGTTGCGCACGGATCGCCAGGTTACCGGCGTCCAGATCCAACTTGTACCGTGGTCCGCCGTGACCCCTTTAAATATTTCGCGAACGACAAGATCCCTATCGTCGCGCGGATCAAAATGGGTTGAGAGGTAGATGGTGTTTGGATCATTCGGGCAGAGAGCCGCCAGACCGGTGTAATCCGCTTCGCTGTCGTACATTTTGTAGCCGGCCTGACCGAGATAGGTGGTGCGCCACTCGCTGCCGTCATAACGGCAGTAGAGGAAGGCGTGATTGGGGTGAATGTCGCGATCGGCGCCGGTGTACTGGCTGGTGCGCGCGGTAATGATAGTGGCGATGACGCCATCGTCATAGCGCATCACATCGGTGTTCCAGCACCGCCGCATGGCGATGTTGTGGATCAGCGTGTTGTCGCCGAACACTTTTGTAAAGTCGGCAAAAGACGGCAGGAAGGAGAGATCATAAATATCGCTGTCCACCAGAGTGCCGTTGGAGGTGTAGCTTTTTCCGTTTTGCACATACCCATGATAGATGCTGGTGAAAGTGTCGCGCGGATGCTCTTCAGTAAAGATGAAATCGATGCGGTCCACGCCGTTGCACCAGTACTTGTAGTAGCCCTTGTTGTAAGAGCTGCTGGTATTGGTGGTGAGTTCACCGCCGTAGGACCAGGATTCGCCGAGGTCGTCGGAATAAATGAAATTGGGCGTGCGGTGGTTTGCCCGGCTGAAGCAATAAACACGATTCTCGGCAGACAGGTAGCAGAGGTTGGAATAGGCAATGGTGTAATCCGTGCCGCCGGGGATTTTGGTCCAATCGAAACGCTTCTCCCCGCTCCAGGATAATCCGTCGTGAATCTGATACCGGCTGTAATACCGATCATAGTGTTCGGCATACACGGTAAGAACCTGGCCATCCGGCCGCAGGAGAAATCCCGGCGCATGGTGGTCATCGGTGTAGCCGGCTTTATAAAGCAGGCTGCGATCCACGGCGCCCGTGTTCAGGTTATAGAGGACAGCTTCGACCGCGCCGCTCCGATCCGCGCCCCCCGTGCCGGTTGAACTGGCGACTGAGCCCACCACCAGTCTGTGCCCTACAGGGTCAATAATCGCGCGTTCATCCTGATACCAGCACCAGGCGCCGTTGTCGTTGAACTGGATGAGGTTGCCGTCCACCTGATCGCGCGGTTCCTGGTTTTGCGCTGCAGCATGAGGCGGCCACAGCAAAGCGCTGAGAAAAAACAATGCCATCATGTCGCGGATATGACCTTTAAAGAGATTTTTCTTTTTTATATAAAGCAAGATGGTTCAGTCCCTGGTATGATGGAAAAGCTGCGCCGGTGAAATCATCGGTCGTTTTCTTTGGGTCCTGCACGTGCAGCCAAGCGAAGCATAGGACCAGGCTTGTCTGCTGGTGAGGTTTTCAGGGATTCGAATAAGCTGTT
Source organism: bacterium (assembly GCA_036788095.1). Lineage (GTDB taxonomy): Bacteria > Zhuqueibacterota > Zhuqueibacteria > Residuimicrobiales > Residuimicrobiaceae > Anaerohabitans. Next base: position 2,667 of record DAIQOA010000241.1, read on the forward strand.
CAGCTATTTCTTGCGGCAAGAAAAGCCTCGAGATTCGCTGAACTCACTTTGGGAGGCATGCCGCCACCGCAGGAGAGGATGATCCTGGTTTTGTCCGAAAGCGCCGCGATCATTTCGCGGGTGCGCTGTTCCACCGCTTCCGGCGTACCGGCAGCCAGCACATCGCGCGGCGGAAGATTGCCGAGCAATACAACCCGGCCGGCGGTGAGCGCCTTGAGATCGTTCAGCGTAACATCGAACCCCATATTGAACAGGTTGACGCCGATCTCCGGCAACAGCGGGGCTGAGACCTGACAAGCGGCGTCGTTGTGGAGAAATTTGACCGACACCTCGGCGGCATAAAGTTCTTTAAAATAGGGCAGGCCGAAGGTCTGGAATTCGTTTTCTCCCATAAAGCCGATGATATCGTCGAGCAGAAAAATTCCATCGATGGAGGGGAAGGTTTCCATCTGCAACTGCAACCAGCTTTTGAGGAAAGCGGTGATTTTCTTCAGCAGGGATTCGGTTTTTTCCGGCGCCAGCATCATGGCCATGAGAAACTCGGTGGAACCCATCAGATAGCTGGCGATGTTCAGTGGCCCGCGCGCCACGGCGAAGCGGATCCTGTGTCCCTCTGCTTCAATCGCGGGCCGAGCAAGCTTGAGCCGATTGAGGACAAAGGGGAGCAGACCATCGGTGCGAGGATCCGGAGTTGGAAGATCGTCGATCTGCTCCAGGGAGTGGATCACTTTCTCTGCGTGCGGGAATTCGTTTGCAGGAAACAGGCAACGGCTGCCGAAGGCAGACGGTTCGGTGCACATTCCATACTCGGACCAAAATCCGGGAAAAAATAGAATATCCGGAAAATCCCGGACTGCTTTAAGATTGGCTTTCAACCATAAATCGTCGTTGGTAAAATAGTCCAGAATGCGGATGCCGTACCAATTCGGCAGCCAAGGACAGTCGATGATAAAGCCGGCCGGCAAAGGATCCAGTACTTCACCGCGAATGATCTTTTGCAGCGTTTCCCATTGTGAATCGGTCATGGCAGTCTCTCATAGGTTAGAGGATCAACGGTTCGAGTTCCCTCGCAGCGAATCAGCGCTTTGCGGATCATGGCCGCCCTTTCGCAGCAGGAGCAAGGCCTCTGCCGCTCTCCGGCGGTCCCAGATAGGTGGCCGGCACCGGGCCGGTTTCGATGACGATCCTCTGCAGCACCACCCCTGCATCCACAGCCCAAAATTTCAGCACATGGCCGCCTGGCCGTGTGAGCGTATGGCGCGAAACGCCCAGGGTGATGTTGTCGCTAACAGAGCGCTCCCAATCCTGTAAAGTTCTACCCTCATGCATGTTGACGATCTGCACCGGTTCATCGTCGAACGAGATCCCATAGCGCAAACCCTGGTGAGCATAATAATTCAAAGTCGGCGACAAATAGGCTTTGACGGTCACCAGACCTTTATCGCGTATATACACCTCGTATTCGAGGCGAGGGCTGTCGCCGGCGGCCGCCTGCTGAGAAGCAGTGACCGGCATAATCGTCATTCCCGATAGAGTGCGCCCCAGGCCTGGAATAACTTGCCAACATACCGGCGTTGCATCAACCGCTCGGCTGTAATGTTCTGCCTCCATGGCGATGACGTGGTTGTTCTCGATGAAACGATCTTTTACCTCATCCGCATGAAGCGGTTCATTGCGCACGAGCAGCTGAACGGTCACCTTTTGACCATAAGCTCCCTTCACTCTGATGGGAACGCGTTGCACTCCTTCGGGCACTTTATTCCAATCGATATCGATCCACAGCCTCACCGTGCTGTCCACTCTGCCCTTTGCGGGATCGGTCTGAATCCACTTTTTAGCGGATTCGACATGGTATGTGAACGGCGTGCGTCCGCGATTAAAGATTTCTATATAGTGCGGCTGCCGGTTGCAGGGATCGAACTCGGGCAACACCGCTTCGCCTTTCTCCGCCGGCCACCAACTTGACGAACCCTCAATGGCAACGCCCATCTCGGCACGTTCCGGCACATTAATCGTCTTGACCGGCGGCATCACATTGCTGTCCGGCTGCTGCCAGCTTGTATAGCCGATGTGGGTCTGATCCATCATATGGTTCCACTTACCGTTCAGCAGCGTATGGTTGTAGTAATCGCTGATCGCTTCATCTCTGGCGAACAGCCGCCGGGCTTTTTCCGCTAGGGGGTTGGTCTCTTTCCGGCCTTGATCAGCATACCAGTGATTTTGCGCCACTGCCAGATAGAGTTCGTGCAGATTGGCGCAAGCTTCCAGCGGATGCAGAATCAGCTGATAAAAAGCGGGTCGATAGACCTCTTCAAGCCGGTCGTTCAGGTCGCGTGCCTGTGAAACCAATTGCCGGTAATCGTTGACGACTTGTTCCGCTTCGCGAAAGGCCGTCAAACTGTAGGTGTCCGGCGCCAGAAGCTCGGGTTTTCTGCGGCTGTTGTAGCGCGTATACCGGCTGAGCCATTCCGCGATCTCTTGATGGTGCTCTGAACCGAACTGCCGTTCGACCCAGCGCTGGGTATAACCGGGCAGTGCGGAGGCCGGCCATTGATCCGGATTCCAGGCATAATCGAGAAAGAAAGAGATGGGGAATTCCATGGGCTTGATATCGCCGACGTTGACGATCCAGATGCGGTCAACCCCATGCCGAAAAGCCAGGTGCATCTGCTCCCAGACGCGCGCAATTTGATTGGTGTTGATCCATTTATAGTTGCGTGGACCGCCGACATAGTCATAGTGATAATAAATACCGTAACCACCGGCACGATGAGGATCACCAGGTTTTGGCAGCCTGCGCAGGTTGCCCCAGTTGTCATCGCACAGCAGCAGGGTCATGTCATCAGGCACGCGCATGCCCTTGTCAAAATATTCCTGCACCTCTTTGTACAGCGCCCATACTTGCGGCGTCTGCTCGACGGGTTTGCCAGTGACATCGGCGATGATGCCGCGCTGGTCTTTAACGATCTCTTCCAGCAGGGTGATGTTGGCCTCTTCGCTCATGGGCTCATCGCCATCCCCACGCATGCCGATGGTGACGATACTCTCATAGTCGCCCATGCGAGCCACCCCCTCGCGCCAGAAGGACTGCAGGGTTGGCTTGTTTTTGGCATAGTTCCAGGGACCATGGCCGAACTGCGCCCATTCGGCGTGCGCGCGCATCAGCGGCTCATGATGCGAAGTGCTGACGACTACTCCGTATTCATCGGCCAGGGCGGGATTTCTTGGATCATCCACATAAAAAGCGCGGCCCCACATGGCCGGCCAGAGAAAATTTCCTTTCAGCCGCAAGATCAGCTCAAACACTTTTTCGTAGAATGGCGCGTTAAAACCACCGAAAGTCTCATAGGCCCAGCCAGACAGCGCCGGCGCCTCGTCGTTGATGAAAATACCGCGATATTTCACTTTCGGCGTACCGGCGGTATGACGGCCGGGTACAATATAAAGATCCTGGCGAGAAGGAACCGGCACATCCGCCCAAAAGTGCCAGGGCGATACCCCGATCTTTTCAGC
>DAIQOA010000242.1:0-6149 GCA_036788095.1 bacterium
CCATTCCCAAGAGCGGATAAAGTGCGTCGATTCGGCCCAGGAGCATCGCCAAAGCCAGGCATTCGTTGTAAAAGGGGGAATTGGCGTTCAACCCGGCGAAGGCGCTGCCGTTGTTGCCGGTTGCGGAACTGAAGGCGTAGAGAATCTGCGAAAGGCCATGGGGGCCGGCGATGGTTCGGCCTGCCAGGCCGGCCTGTGTCGAAACCGCCACAGCGCTGCCCATCAGAATGAGCAGGATCGGCGCCAGCATGACGATCATCGCCATCTTGACCTCAAAGGCCTCGATTTTTTTGCCCAGATACTCCGGCGTTCGCCCCACCATTAATCCGGCGATAAACATGGTGATCAAAACAAAGACCAGCATACCGGTAAGGCCCACGCCGACGCCGCCAAAAATCACCTCTCCAAGCATAATGTTGAGCATGGCTACACCACCGCTCAGCGGAGTGCTGCTGTCCAGCATGGCATTGACAGAACCGTTGGATGCACAGGTTGTTGCGATGCTCCAGAGAGTACTGACACCCACGCCGCAGCGAAGTTCAACGCCCTCCAGCGATGGTTGATGGTCGCAGGCAGCCACCGGCCCATAGGCGCTGCTCAAGGCGAGGATTAGACCGGCTATTAAAAGGAACAGCATAACCAGCCAAAGGATCCATCCCTGTCTTTTCGAGCCCACCATCAGACCAAAAAAGAGCACCAGACTGGAGGGCGCCAGGAGAATGGCCAGCATTTCCAAAAAGTTGCTCAGAGGGGTTGGGTTTTCAAAAGGATGGGCGCTGTTGGTGCCATAGTAGCCGCCCCCATTCGTGCCAAGCTGCTTGATGGCAATCTGAGAGGAGGCCGGCCCGAGGGGTATGGTCTGCAACCCGCCGCCAGGAACCGTTGCGATCGTGTCAGCCTTCCAACTCTGCACCACTCCTTGGCTGGCCAGCAGCAGGGCCAGCAGCAGAGCAAGCGGGAGGAAAACGTAGACCGTCGTGCGGACGAGATCCTGCCAGAAATTGCCGATGGTCGCAGATTGTTCCCGGATGAATCCCCGAATCAAGGCTAGAAGCACGGCCACTCCCGTGGCAGCGCTGATAAAGTTCTGTACGGTCAGCCCGATCATTTGCGTCAAAGGACTAAGAGTGACTTCACCGGAGTAGGCTTGCCAGTTGGTATTGGTGACGTAACTTACGGCAGTGTTAAAGGCTAAGCGCCATGGAACTGAGGTCCGGTGTGCCGGATTGAAGGGTAGATGTCCTTGAACAAGCTGCAAAAACAGCAGCAAGAACAGACCAAAAAGGTTCAGAAGACCCAGGCACCAGCCGTATTCACGTACGGTCATTTCGCGTTCTGCCGAAACGCCGGCAGCCCGGTAGATCATCCGTTCCAACCACCTCAACGGATGGCTGAGAAAATGGGTTTGGCCGGAAAAGAGGTGAAACAAAAACTTGGCCAGCCATGGTGAAAGCAGTGCCAGCAGGATAAAATATAGGACGATTTGCACCCCTGTCGAAACATCCATGATCCACCTCAAATTTTTTCTGCATAGATGACGGCGTAAATCAAATAGCCGACCAGAAAAAGCACTACTAATATTTCCAGTATATGAGCAAAGTCCATTTGTATCTCCCTTCATGTTTGAGCCGGGCAAAGGTGAAAAACTTTCATGACCCAGTCTGGAAAGCTTTTTTTTATGGAATAATTTAAGCGGTACAGGATAAATAATCTATTGGCAAAGGGGCGGGGGAGTATAAAAAAAGTATAAAGAAGGGGATTCCACGATCATGCGCTGTAAACAAGATATTCTCTAGATCACCATGTGACCGGTTTCTCGTTTATCTGCAGCATTATGAGGTTGCAGCTCTGGCCGCAGGCCACTTGGTCGTGATATCGATGTTCAGCCTGTGTGAACACCATCGCTTGCTCTCCGCTGCGGATTTTAAAAGGCCGAAGCAGGAAACTTCGGCCTTTAGGTTCGCTTCAGTCGTACTTAAAAGTCAGGCCTGAAGAAATGTCTTCTCGAACTTGATAACACTTGCGCGAGCGAATCCCTTTGAGAGTGAACCCGGCAGATGCAATGCTCACGGCACCCGGGTGAACCGGTATATCTCTCCGTTCGGCTCGAACTTGCCCTCGGCGTTCATTTTGCCGTATTGTAAAAGCAGGGTGTTGATGTCCTCAAACCACCAGGCGTGGGCGATGGGTTTTTTCCCCTCTGTTTTGTTCCACGCCGCGTCGATGACGATTTTCTCCTCGCCTACCTCCACGGTTCCCTCGATCAGCTCAGCATCGACATTCCAATACCAGATGCGGAGTTGCTCTTGCAAAGGATCCCAACCGTAGAGTCCGAATCCTTTTTCCACAATCTGATCAGCCACCTGCACGGCCCAATCCCATTTCAATATGTTGCGGTTATTTGTCCAAGCACAGTTAAAAAATAGCTTTCTTTCCTTGCCCTCCTTGGTCATGCTTTTACTCAGCCAATGGGCAGCCAGAAATTTGGCCCAGGAGAAGTTGAGGTAGGCGGAGGGAGTGACGCTAAAATTCAAAAGGGTCCGTTCTCCCTGTTTCAGATGGATATCGGCAAGAGAGTGAATCAAACTGTCTTTTCTCGCATAGAGCCGGTAGCATTTACACGGTTCATTCAGGATGAAATGATATTCTCCCTCGGCATTGGTTTTATTTTCCAAATAGTGTTCATTGATGTATGGAATGCCGCTGCTTAATTCTATGCTGACATTGGCGAGAGGCCGCTGTTCCGGATCCGTCACCACTCCGGACAAGATCGTCGGCTTGATCTCGTCGGCCGCGATAAAGCGAGCACCGCGAATGTCCCCGTGCCATCCGTTTTTCGACAAATCCACGAGTCTGCTCTTCTTCACCGAAGCGGGTGTGTACAGCATTAAAGTTTTTGCGTCGGCAGACCAGTCGGCTGCGGGCTGAAAACGCTCCTGATAGCGAACAATCGAGGAGATGCGCAGCGATTTCAGGTAGCCCGATCCATATCCCCACGGCAACTCTGGTCTGCTCATCTCTGTGGCGCCGATCGTCAGTTTTCGGCTGGCATCGAACGGGCCGGGCTTGGGCGCTTCCTGCTTTTTTATCAAGGCCCCGTTGAGGAAAACAGATTGCATCTTGCCATCGTATTGCAGGGCGATGTGGGTCCATTGATCGGGGACCAACGAACCGATGTTGATTGCATAGTTTTTGCCTTTATCCGATTCCCAGGCGCAGCCGTCGGTAGGTCCCTCATCCGTGCTCAACCAGATGCCGTTCTCCGGATCGCCGGCGCCGCCCTGATTGACGATGTACCCGCCCCAGTTTTTAACCCAAACTTCGATGGTGAACGCGTTCAGCTTGTCAAAGGCGATAAAAGGACAATCGACAAAATCATTGTCGCCGTCAAAAAAGAGGACTTGCTCCTCAGCTGCGCTTGCAGGGTTAAACGTGCAGACCAGTAAAAGGAAAACCGACGCCAGAGAAAGAACCGATCGGGTTTTCATAAAGGGCATCCTTTCTAAAGGGGGTGTTCCGTTTTAGATCGTGGATTATCGCTGAATCGTGCAACGTTTGATGAGTAATGAAGAACTATTCATGGAGACAAGGCGGTGCCGCCGGTCGCCACGGGGTATGGTAAAGCCCGCGCGTCCACGCGAGAGGAGGTTCTTTATTTCTCTGCATTCGACCGTGGCACATTTAATGGCCCCCTGACTGTTGCCATGATGATTATAAGGACAGCGGCACAGAAATAGAACACGCAAAACGATGGTGTGGCGACGTATTCGTGAACCTTGGGATGATCAGAATAGGAGTGGCAACGGAAAGGAATTCCTGAAGAACAAAAAGTGAGGAAAATTCCCACATATAAATTATATCACCAAACGGGCATAAAAGCAAGAACATTTTAACATTTTTTGCCAGGGTTTATGGTGGTGTTCGCTTTTGGGAAAGCGTCCAGGAGGGATCTGTTTCCGTGTCTCTGTGTGAGCGGGGGAAATACATAATTTCGATTGTGTTACTGTCGGGTTTCATCGTTGCTTTCCTGACCAAAGGTCGGGCTGAGCCTTTTTCAATCCAAGCTGAAAGAATGCCGCAGGACCATAAAAAAAGGCAGCCGGTGCATCGGGCTGCCTTTTTACGGTCAAAGAAGAGCTATTTTTACCTGCGGCGGAATTTCGCGCCAAGATCATCCAGAATCGAATAGACCACCGGCACGATGAATAGGGTCAGCAGGGTGGAGGTGATCAAGCCGCCGATCACCGCCTGGCCCATGGGCGCGCGGAATTCGCTGCCCTCGCCGAGGGCAAAGGCCACCGGGATCATGCCGAAGATCATGGCAAAGGTGGTCATCAGGATCGGCCGCAGTCGGATCGCTCCGGCATGGATGAGCGCTTGCGTGCGCGCGACGCCCTGCCGGCGCAGCTGATTGGCGTAATCGACCAGCAAAATACCGTTCTTGGTCACCAGGCCCATCAGCATGATGATGCCGATCATCGACATCATCGACAGCGAGCTACCCCACCCCAGCAGCGCCAGCACCGCGCCGATCAGCGACATGGGCAGCGCCAGCATGATCGAAAAGGGATGGATAAAACTCTCGAACTGGGCGGCGAGTACGATATAGACAAAGACGATCGCCAGGGCCAAGGCCATCAACATGTTGGCGAAGGTCTCTGCTTGCATCTGACCCTGTCCCACCACGCCGATGGCGTAGCCGGAGGGAATTTCCATTTTCCGGGTCTGCTGCTGCACGCCGCCCATAATCTGTCCCAAAGTCTTCTGATAGGTATTGGCATCGACGCGGATTTCTCGCTGCCGGTCATAGCGATTGATCTTGGAGGGCCCCGATGCCGGCTGAATCTCGGCGAGATTGCGGATCGGCACCATCAGCCGCTGGCCGTTGCCGATATCCTTGCCGCTCTTGACCAGGAGATCGCCCACATTCTCCATCGAGGTGCGGTCCTCCTTGTTCAGACGGACGCGCACGTCGAATTGTTCGTCGCCCTCCTGAAAAGTGCTGGCGACATAGCCATCGACCATGGCGCGCGCAGTCGCGGCGATCAGGGCGACATTGGCGCCAAGGTCGGACGCTTTTTCGCGGTCGATGCGGATGCGCACCTCCGGCTTGGAGGTCTCGAGGCTGTTTTCCACATCCACGGCGCCCGGGGTCGTGCGTACGATCCGCTCAACTTGATCGGCCAATCTCTTGAGCACATTCAGATCTTCGCCGCGCACGCTCATGATCATCGGCTTCTGGTTGCCGCCCATGCCCTGTTGGACCGTGAAGCCGATGTTGGCGCCGGGGATGGTCTGCAATTCGCTGCGCAGTTCGCCGATGATCTGCTCCACCCCCTTGTCGCGCTGATCTTTCTTCACCAGGTTAGCAAAGACACTGCCTTTGGTCACCGGATCGGTGCCAGCGCCAATGGTGGTCAGCATCATGGTCACCTCGGGCCGCTGGTGCAGAGCATCCTCGACCTTGTTGCAGATGCGGCTAGTCTGCTCGAGTGAGCTGCCGGGCGCAGCCGTGACCGTCACCGTCAGCTGGCTCATATCAAAGCTGGGCATAAAGGCGGTGGCGAGGAAACGGATGAGGAAGAGGCTGAGAAAAAAGGTCGCCATTGCGCCAAAGACCATGGTCTTGCGGTGAAGCAGAGACCATTCGATCGCCTTTTTGTATTTCTCGCTCAGAACCTCGAAGAAATGGTTGAACCAGTACAGCCCCCGGCGCAGCGGCGAGCCGGTGTTAGTCAGCTCCTCATCCTCCTCCCGCAGCCAGCGCGAGGAGAGCATTGGCGTCAGGGTGAACGCGACAAAGAGTGAGACAAGCACGGCAGCCGATATGGTGATGCCGAACTGGTAAAAGAATCGGCCGGCGATGCCGGGCATAAAGGCCACCGGCACAAAGACCGCCACGATGGTAAAGGTGGTGGCCATGACCGCCAGGCCGATCTCGCCGGTGGCCTTGCGCGCCGCCTCTCTTGCGCTCTCACCCTTCATCAGATGTCGGTAGATATTCTCGATGACCACGATCGCATCGTCGATCAGCAATCCCACCGCCAGCGAAAGGGCCAGCAGGGTGAGGATATTCAGGGTGAATTTGAGCGCGAACATGATGATAAAGCTGGCGATGATCGAGGTCGGCAGGGCGATGGCGCTGATCA
>DAIQOA010000243.1:0-6131 GCA_036788095.1 bacterium
TGCGCTTTCCGGCCAGCCTGGCACTGCTGTGGCTGATCTGCCTGCCGGCTGCGGGGACCTGTGCATCCCCTCCGGCTGGGTTGTCCAAGCCGGATCCGGCGCCATCGCCGTTCGATCCCAAGACCGCCACCTGGCAGATCGGCTGGCCGGGCCGCATCAGCCAATACGATTTGGTCTACGATTCACCCCCCATTGATCCGTTTCAGGGTATGGCCATGGGCAATGGCGATGTGGGCGTGCTGGTCTGGTGTGAAGAGTCCAGAATCATCGCCGCGGTTAACCGCTCCGATCTCTGGGATGACGCATCCGGCGACCGGTTTCGCAATTGGTCGGCGACGGAAGAGGATAAGAGTTCCAGCCTGCGACATGCCTGCCGCATCATGATCGACTTTTCCTATCCCGTTTTCAACACCCTGTATCTGTCCACATTTCGTGGACGGCTCAATCTGTGCGACGGCTCGATCAACCTGGAGGCGTCCGGTCCCTTTGGACAGGTCGGTTTTCATGCGTTCGTGGATCGTTCCTCCGGCCTGCTGGTGGGACGGCTGCAAAGCCGCTTCAAGGAAGACGCTCCGGTTGCGATCAGCATCGAACGGTTTGGCTCGCGCACTTTTTCGCACTGGTACAGCCAGATCAATCCCGACGCCTCTATCGGCCTGGACGGCGCCCGGAGCGGCGTGGGCGATGGTTCGCTCTACATCGTACAGCAGCTGTCCTCCGGCAGTTTCGCGGCCGGCGCCGAGGTTGCGCCCGATCCGCCTGCCACCATGGTCTGCCGCGCCGAGCATAGCCGCAAAGCCACCTGCACTCTGAGCGGCAGTGCCGTTAAATCAGCTGATTTTTCCTTCACCGTGACCGCGCCGGTCGCCGGCGATCCTCGCGTCGATCTCGATCGCTCTCTGCAGGCTGCTCGCGCCGAAGGCAGAAGCCAGTTCCTCAGCCAGAACCAGCAGGCGTGGAAAAACATCTGGCTGCGTTCATTCATGGATTTCGGTGACGATTATCTCAACCGTCTCTGGCATCTGACCATGTACTATGCGGCTGCTTCTCAGGGCGGCGCTTATCCGGGCCGGTTCACCAATGGCCTGTGGACCTGGAATCGCGATATACAACCATGGAATTTTTATTTTCATTGGAATCAGCAACAGCTGTACTGGCCCCTCAACGCCGCCGGTCATCATGACCTGGTGACCCCCTATTTGAACTATCGATTCCGTTCTTTGCCTTTTGCGCAAAAAGATGCACACGATTTTTTTCATACCGACGGCGCATTTATTTCAGATGTCACCGACCGCCTGGGGCGCAACTCTCAGGCGGAACTGTCTAATCATACGCCGGTGGCCGAGATCGCGTTGGATTTCTGGCGGCAGGTTCAATACACCGGAGACCAAAACCTGCTCAAAAATCAGGCGCTGCCGTTCATGATCCAAGCGGCCAAATTCTACGCAACACGGCTGAAAAAAGAGGAGGACGGTTTTTATCACGCCACCGAAGGCACAGGGTATGAAGGATGGATCAAACTGCGCGACGGCCTCACCGAGCTGGTCTATGCGCGCGCTCTGTTTCCGGCTGTGTTGTCGGCCTGTGAGGCTGCCGGCGTCAAGCCGGCTGATGCGAACCATTGGCGAAACATGGTAGATTCCTGTGCCGCTCTGCCGGTGCAGCCGGCCGGCGATGCGCTGATAGCAGCCACGCCCTCCGGGTTTCAGTTGCTGCGCGGCGCATACGCCGGCGCTCCTGCTGCAACCGATGGTATTTTTGCCGCCGGCTGGGGCATCAAGGAAAACCGCTGGCTCACGGTGTTTTATCCCCGGGACAGCTCCGACACCGCGCTAAAACTATTGGACGGCATTTTTCCCAGCGTGCCGTCGAGTCCGGTTTTTCCATCCGGTTTGATCGGGCTGGCGCAAAAGGGCGGTCATCTCTTTAACGTCATGACCACGACCTGCCGGCTCTACAGCCCGGAGGTGACCGGATGGGATCCGCAGCCCATCGTGCTGGCCCGATTGGGCCTGGCCGACGAGCTGCAACAGGTTTTGCATCGCTTTCCCGCACGCTGGCAAATCTATAGCAACGGCTGGGGCCATTGGGGCATGGAGGGTGAGGTCAACAAGGATGCAGAGATGTTTTTTCGCACCAATCAGGTTCGCATCATCGACACCACCGCTGCTAAAAAAGATACAAAAACGGTTTTGCCCATGTGGCCGTTTCGCCATATGTCCATGGAGTCCATGTCCGTACTGGCCACGGCCATGAACGAGGCGGTACTGCAGAGCCATGACGGCGTGCTGCGCCTGGCGCCGGCTTTTCCGCAAAGCCGGGATGGCCGTTTTACTCTGCACGCCAGGGGCGGCTTTGTGGTCTCTTTTGAAATCAAAAAGGGCCGCATCGCCTGGATCTGCCTGCAAAGCCTGCTGGGCCGAAACTGTCAAATAGAGATGCCATGGAAAGCCGTGGTGAGCAAAAACCAGCGGGCTCAAACCACCCGCGTGGCCGGTGGCGTGCAGCGGTTTGCCACTCGACCAGGTGAAATTCTTTTCTTTCTTCCAGAGGGTCAGGATGTTACACGATGGACAGTTGCATCAGAATCCCCGGAACCGAATCAACGCGTGGTTAAACATATTTCAGGCCGGGCGCAGCTTGGAGTGGAGAGGAGGTTTTAATGAGATCATGGACCGGTGCATGGATGTCGGTGTTCCTGCTGTCGTGGGGTTGTTTTGCCATGAACCGGGGGGCGGCCGATGCGCCGTTGGACGATCGCATCGATCGGGCAATGATCTCCTTTCGCATCGGCGTTCCGCTGGCCCTTTCCGACGAGCGGTTTCGAGAGCTGACGGCGTTGTTGGAAAAGTACGAGGGGGTGACGGATGAGGTGACTTTTTTCACTTCTGCCACCCATGCGCCTCTGCCCGCTGAGGTGATCGAACAGCGCAGCCGGCTTTTGGCGGAACGCATGCAAGTGCTGCGCCGCCACGGCTATCGCTGCGGCATCAACGTGCTGGCTACCATCGGCCACCACAACGAAAATCTGGAAAACTCGCTGCAGGGCGCTTTTACTCGAATGACGGATATCCACGGTGAAATCTGCGCCGGGTCGTTTTGTCCCAACGACGAAAGACTGCACAGGTATATTCGTCAAATTTATCGTTCGGCGGCCCTGGCGGATCCCGATTATATCTGGATCGATGATGACGTCCGCCTGGCCGGACACATGCCCATCCATCTGACCTGCTTTTGCGATCATTGCCTGGCCCTTTTCGAAAAAGAGACAGGCAGCCGGTTCACGCGGCTGAGCCTGCAAAAGGCGATGGATGAAGGTCCGATGGAAGAAAAGCTGCGACTGCGCAACGCCTGGTTGGAGCATAATCGCAACACCTTGGCCCAGCTGTTTCGCCTGATTGAAAGGACCGTGCATCAGCTGCGGCCGTCCATGCCGTTGGGATTCATGACCGGCGACCGGTTTTTCGAGGGCTATGATTTTGATAACTGGGCCAAGATTCTCTCGGGCCCGGACCTGGCGCCGGTGCTATGGAGACCGGGCGGAGGCTATTATCAGGATTTGCGCACCGATGAACTCGCCGGGAAGTCTCATGATATCGGCCGGCAGGTGTCGCTGTTGCCCCTGTCGATACGATCCATACAATCGGAAATTGAGAATTTTCCCTATCAGCGGTTGAAAAAGGCGGCTGACATCGTGGTGCTGGAGGCCGCCTCGCACATGGCGGCAGGGTGCACCGGCGCAGCCTTTAATGTGCTGTCCATGTATGACGAACCGTTGACCGAGTACGAACCGCTGGTGGCCGCTCTGCTTCAGGCGCGACCGTTCTTTGACCTGCTGGCTCGCTCATTGGGCCGCGCCCCTTTGAGCGGCGTTCATACTTTTTGGAATAAAAACACCTTTGTCACCAGCCATCTCTCCAGCGGCAGCTGGTTCGAAGGCGCCGCTCTGCTGCCTCAGCATGAGATCTATGATATCGGTCTGCCGGCCGCCTATTCTAACAGCACTGCGTCGGTGGTGTTGCTGGCGAAGAACAGCCTTTATGCGATGAACCGCGAAGAGATTAAAGCCTTGCTCAGCCGCGGACTTTATATGGACGCCGAGACGCTGCAGCATTTGAACGATATGGGTTTTGCCGACTTGACCGGATTTAAGGCGGTCAAATCGGATAAAATGGATCGGATTGAAAAATTCATTGACCATCCGCTCAACGGCGCCTTTATCGGCCGAGAACGCGACAACCGGCAATCTTTTCTCGGCTGGAACGTGCCGGCGACGCATCTGGAGAAAACCGACGACCAGGCTCAGGAGTTGTCGGGCCTGATCGATTACAGCGGCCGCCCTGTGGCCGGCTGCACTCTGGGGATTTTTGAAAACCGGCTGGGAGGCCGTCTCTGCGTTGCCGGCTACTATCCCTGGACCTTCCTGCAGAACCTGTCCAAGAGCAGCCAGATGAAATCGATCTTTCGCTGGTTGTCTCGCGATGAGCTGCCGGCCTATGCCGCATCTTTTCACAAGGTCAACCTCTGGTTCCGTAGTTTGGAGGACGACGCCTGGGCGCTGGCTTTCACCAACGCCTCTTTCGATGCCGCCGAGGATCTGGTCCTCATGGTGCGGACTAGAGCGCAAACCGCCACGTTCTATGATATGCAATGCAGGAAAACGATCCTGCACTCCAGCGCGAACGACGGGGAGTATCAGCGTTTCCTCATTCCGCACGTTCGAGATTGGAACATGGGTCTGCTGGTTGCCGGGACGGATTCGTCGCGATAGCCGTTTTTGCAGCATTCAGCGTTCCTACGTGCAGCGATAATCAAAACAAGGAGGTTCTTTCAGCAGATCGGCCGAATTTTGGCGCAGATCACAAAATCACCTTGTATGGGTGAAAAATTTTTATGCAACCGGTTTGTTTGTCGGTATTATACTCGCAGAATCAGATGATCCTTTACAGTTCGGCGACAGCATCGAGTGACTGCCAAAGCAAGGAGGGACCGGTTGAGACGGTATTGGGGTTGGGTTGTTTTGTTTCTCGTCATCACGTTGAGTGGAGTTGCGTACGGAGCAGGAATGGGAGCGCCTGTCTCCGGTCAGGAACATAGCCGGCGTATTGCGCGGATGAAGGCGATCGCCGATTCCAGCAACGGCAAGATCGAGGTGACCGTGATCCCCGAGGCGCCGGATTCTATGAATCAGGACTCAACCAAAGGCGGGGAAAGCGGTGAAACGGCGCGATCCACCGCCGCCGGTGTTTTGACCTGGTGGCCGGAATCCCGCTCACCGCTTGCCGAAGAGGATCGCACGCTCTTCGCCCAGGCGCTGCATCTGTATTACAATGGATTTTACCGGCAGGCGCTCGATAAAATGCAAAACGCCTCCACCGTGTGGATCGGAAAAGGGGTGGCCGGTTTCGGCAATTATTGGTGCGGCGAGTGCTGCCTGGCACTGGGCGATAAAAAGCAGGCGGTGGAATTTTGGCATAAAACGGTGGACAGCAGCGACCGCACCAAGGCCGATCAGGCGTTGCTGAGATTAGCGCAGCAAGAGTACCGGCAAGGTAAAAGGGAGGATGCCTGCGCCTTGCTGCGAAAGCTTATCAGCGACCTGCCCGGCAGCGATGGCGCAGCCGTCGCCAGACGGTGGGTGGAATTGATTGAGGCCGATTGATCTAAAACGCATAGCGTAATCCCCACAAATCATCTGCCGCCCCTGCAGGGCGATGCAGGCTGAACTCCCGCGTAAAAGAGCATTCCCTTTCCGGCGCTGCGGTTCTTTTCCTTAGTTTTAAAATTGAATTTTATAAATTTGAAGGATGAGGTCTGTTCCCCCGTTGCGCTCAGCGGCTGGAAAAATACCCTTGTCATTTTATCAGCATTTCGTTATTTTAGTTTGAGTTTTATATGGCGGCGGCAATTAGTTAATTATTACGAGTCCGCACTTTTATTTTTTTTTAGAGCGCTTGAGGAATCAACACGAACCGCACCGGTAAAAGGAGTAAGAGCTGTTCGTCGATAGATTCCTCGCCCTCTGCGACGACAGCGATCCGGCGGAAATGCGGATTTTCGGAATGACAAAATATACTGTTGTCTTCCTTCTATATTGAAAATCAAGGAAATTTTCGAGATTATTAGTAAGC
>DAIQOA010000244.1:0-6103 GCA_036788095.1 bacterium
CATGAAGTACTATTTGCTGCTGTTGTGGCCGTTTTGGGCCTTGCAGGCTGAACAACCTGTTTTCCTCGAACAGAACATCTTTCCCTTACAGGACAAGCATGTGCACGCCAGCAGCATCATCCAGTGCCCGAATGGTGATCTGCTCGCCTGCTGGTTCCATGGTTCCGGCGAACGCACGGCCAACGACGTGCAGGTGCAGGGCGCCCGGCTGCGTCGCGGTCAAAAGGTGTGGAGTCCGGTGTTTCTCATGGCGGATACACCGGGATTTCCGGACTGCAATCCGGTGCTGTTCATCGATGGACGGCAGCGTCTGTGGCTGATATGGGTCACGGTGTTGGACAACCAGTGGCATCGCTCTCTGTTGAAATATCGTCTGTCCAGCGACTTTCAAAACAACGGACCGCCTCGCTGGCAATGGCAGGATGTGATGCTGATAAAACCCGGCAACGAATTTGCGGTTGTCGCCGACAGTGCGTTTGATGCGCTGGACCAGGAAGAGCCACAGTGGGCGGAATATGCGCCGACCTATGAAAAACTGCTCCGTGAGGCGAGCCGGGACTCTTTCAAACGCCTGCTCGGCTGGATGTCCAGGATCCATCCGCTGACGCTGCCGAACGGACGCATTCTGTTGCCCCTGTACTCGGATGGATTCAATTTCGGCCTGATCGCGATCAGCGACGACGACGGCGAGCACTGGCGTCCCAGTGCGCCCATCGTCGGCTTTGGCTCCAGTCAACCCACCCTGGTCCTTCGCCAGGACGGTTCTCTGATCGCATATCTGCGCGACGACGGCGATCCGCCCAAACGGGTTCAGTTCAGCACCTCCGTGGACCAAGGGCTCTCCTGGTCCGCGGCCCGGGATACCGATATTCCTAATCCCGGCTCCAGCCTGGAAGTGCTGCGCTTAAAGAACGGCCGCTGGCTGATGATTTACAATGACACAGAGGAAGGCCGGCACAGCCTCACGGCCGGACTGTCGGATGATGAAGGAAAAAGCTGGAAATGGCGCCGGCCGATTGCTCGCTCTGCAGCCAATGAAAAGAGCTATGCTTATCCGTCGGTCATTCAGAGCGCAGAGGGTCTGATACAGGTCACCTTTTCCTATGCCGCCGGAGCCGAGGAAACCATTCGACATGTGACCTTCAACGAAGCATGGGTGCAGGCGGCGCCGTGATCCCCGGTGGGATGCTTTGTTGTTTTTCCCACTGTCGATCGCCCTTTTTTCAGCAGTATATTTTACAAGATGTGTTGTTAGCGCGTGGATTCACGCCTGATTAAAGCGTTTCACTGCATTCCTGTGTGCGAGGAAGCCCATGGTCAATCACCGTTGCTGTATTTTTTTGTTTATACTGATGGCTTTGACAGTAACCGGAGAAAAAGCGGCAGCCTGGAGCGTCGCTGCGACGGACAGCGCTCTTTTCTTTATGGACCTGCCCTTTGCCATGCCAGAGATTGCTTTGCCGCGTATCCCTACGCGTCAGGTGAGCATAACCGCATTCGGCGCTCAGGGCGATGGCCGCACTATGAACACCACGGCCTTTAGCCGCGCCATCGAGGCCTGTCACGCCGATGGAGGAGGACGTGTGATCGTGCCGGCTGGAATCTGGTTGACCGGTCCCATTGTGCTCATGGACAACATCGAGCTGCATCTGGAAAAAAATGCCTGCATTCTTTTCAGCCCAAAGCTGGACCTGTATCCGGTCGTTCACACACAGTATGAAGGAGTGAGCGCGTTTCGCCGGCAGTCGCCGATCTCGGGCAGGGATCTGGAGAACATCGCCATCACTGGTCCCGGCCTCGTGGACGGTTCCGGCCAGGCGTGGCGTCCGGTGAAAAAGATGAAAATGACCAGCCGTCAGTGGAAAGAGCTGACCGCTTCCGGCGGAGTGGTGTCGTCCAATGGCACGATCTGGCATCCCTCACAGCAGGCGATGGAGGGGGAGGCTCTGCTGGAAAAGCTGCAGAAGAAGAACGTCGACGATCCTGCTGCTTTTGCGGCGTGTGCGGAATACCTGCGGCCGGTCATGGTGTCGTTAGTGCGCTGTAAAAAGGTGCTGCTGAATGGGCCGATTTTTTCCAACTCTCCGGCTTGGAACCTGCACCCGTTTTTGTGCGAGGATGTGGTGATCCGCAACCTCACGGTGCGCAATCCCTGGTATTCGCAGAACGGCGATGGGTTGGATGTTGAATCCTGTCGTCGCGTGTTGGTGGAAGAGTGCTCGTTCGATGTCGGCGATGATGCGATCTGCGTGAAATCCGGCAAAGGGGAACAGGGGCGGCGTCTGGCGCGACCCTGCGAATGGCTGGTCGTGCGAAATTGCACCGTGTATCACGGACACGGCGGTTTTACCATCGGCAGCGAGATGTCCGGCGGAGTCCGCAACGTGATGGTGCGGAACTGCACCTTTATCGGCACAGATATGGGGGTGCGCTTTAAAAGCACCAGAGGACGGGGAGGCGTAGTGGAGAATATCTATATCGAAAATATCTATATGCAGGATATTCCCACCGACGCCATCGGTTTTAATCTGTTTTACAGCAACCAGGAGCCGCTGGCAGACGCAACGGAGGCGGCCGCTTTTGTGGCCGAGGCGCCGGTCTCTGAGGAAACGCCGCAATTCCGCAGAATTTATCTCAATAACATCTTTTGCCGGGGCGCCGGCCGGGCGGTTTTTTTGCAAGGCCTGCCCGAGATGCCCATCGAAGAGATCGAATTGCACAACAGCACCATCAGCAGCAAGGCCGGTTTCTTTGCGGTGGACGCGCGGTCCATCGTCGTGGATCATCTGTCGCTGGATACGGCGGCGCCGATGTGCACGCTGACCAATTGCCGCGAGGTGACCTTGCGCAACACGCTGCCGTTGGAAAAGGGGATTGCCCTGCGCGTCCGCGGGCCCCGCTCCGCGCAGATTCGTCTGCCGGGCATCGATCAAAAGCTGGGCAGCCAGGTGGTGGAACAGTCTGCCGATGTGCCGGCGGATGCCGTCCGGCTGTCCAGATGACGCGGAGCACTGGCTATGACTGCGCAAAAATTTAAAACGCTCATCGTTGACGATGAATGGCTGGTGCGGTCAGAGCTGCGTCTCATGCTCGCCGAATTCGAAGAGCTGACGCTGGTCGGAGAGGCGGCGAGCATCGAACAGGCACTGCCCCTGGTGCAGGAAACCCAGCCGGACGTCATTTTTCTCGACATCCAAATGCCTGGCGCTTCCGGCTTTGAATTGCTGGAGCGAACGGCCGTCTCAGCCAGAATCATCTTTATCACCGCCTTTGACCAGTACGCCATTCGCGCCTTTGAGGTGAATGCGCTGGATTATCTGCTCAAACCCATCAGCCGGGAACGACTGCAGAAGGCGGTCGCGCGCCTGCACAGCGGCATGCCCAAATCGGATTGGCAGGCGAAAAAAGTCGCCTATGAAGATGTCATCTATGTGGTGGCCGACGGCTCTTTAAAATTCATCAAGCTGCCGCTGCTCAAAGCGCTGACCGCGGCGGGCAACTATTCTTATATTCTTTACGGGGAAAAACCAAGGACCCTGGTGACCAAGACCCTGCAGGAGTGGGAAGAATTGCTGCCGGACAAATACTTCGTTCGCATCCATCGTTCCGCGATCATTAACTTTGAGTATGTCGACCGGGTGATCAAATGTGAGAACTATACTCACCAGATTCACCTGCGCGGCGTGGAACAGCCGTTTGTCATGAGCCGCCGCTATGCGGCCAAACTGCGCGCGATGCTCGGCTGGTGAAACGCGGCAGAGCCGCGGCCGCTGCGTTTAGCCGAGGTGCGCGGATTCTTGGCCCGGCGCCGCCGAACCACGCTCCTGATCATAGCGGATCCTGATCTGCGCATGCACCCACCCCGATTCCTCATGCAAGCGGAACTCGTAACGGTTCTTGAACATGATCTCCAACCGCTGGCGGATGTTGTCCAGCGACGTTCCATGAACCTCCGGGTCTCCGCCGTCGTACTCTTTTTCCAGCAGCCGGCCGGTGTTGGAAACATCGATGGAAAGCAGACGGTCATGGATGGTGATCAGCACTTTGACCTGCAACGGCATGGGACTGGTGCGCATGCCGTATTTGATCGCATTTTCGATCAGCGGCTGAAACAGAAACGATGGCACCTGGCAGTTCCGTGCTGCCTCATCAATCTGAAACGACACCTCCAGAGAATCGCGGTAGCGGATTTTTTCGATGTGCAGATAGTTGTTGACCGCTCCGATCTCTTCGTTCAGGGTGTCTTCCAGTTTGTTGAAATTGAGCAGGGTGTAGCGGAAGAATTCGGACATCTCGGTGATCATCTGCCACGCCCGCTCTTTGTCGATCAGAATCATGGATCGAATCGAGTTGTGCGCGTTGAAGAGGAAATGCGGGTTCATCTGGTAGCGCAGCAGCTTGAGCTGAGCCAGATTCGCCAAAGAGGTGGCTTTGAAAAAATTCTTTTTCTGGTTCTGATAGTCGATAACGTGCTTGATGATCAAACCCAGCAGCAACAGGCCGATGATCTTGGCCCACCAGGTTTTCCACATCGGCGGCGTGATGGTTATGCGCAGCGAGGTGCCTGTCTCGTTCCAAACGCCATCGCTGTTCGCTGCTTTGACCTGCAGCGTGTACCTGCCTGGATTGAGATTGGTGTAGGTGGCTGCGTGCTGATGCCCGATGTCGTTCCAATCCGGATCAAATCCCTCCATTTTGTACTGGTAGCGATTCTTGGAACTGACGGCATAGCTGAGTGCGGCAAATTCAATGGAAAAGACCGAATGACGATGGGAGAGAATGAGGTGATCGGTATCGGTGATGGACTGTTGCAGCAACCCATCCTCAGCGCCGACGTGCACCGGCTTGTTGTTCACCCGTAGACCGGTCAGGACCACGGGCGGGCATT
The DNA here is from genome assembly GCA_036788095.1 of bacterium. Taxonomy (GTDB): domain Bacteria; phylum Zhuqueibacterota; class Zhuqueibacteria; order Residuimicrobiales; family Residuimicrobiaceae; genus Anaerohabitans. Next base: position 4,889 of record DAIQOA010000244.1, read on the forward strand.
TCTCTTTTTGTCTGATCGCTTGGGGATCAAACACCGTGACGCCGTTGATGCCGCCGAAATACATTTTGCCGTCCCGGCTTTTAAGATAGGCGTTGTAGCAGAACTGATTGCTTTGCAGCCCGTTCTCTTTGGTGAAGGTGAGGCTTCGGCCCTCCGCCGGGTTAAAGCGAACCAATCCATCGGTGGTGCTCAACCAGAGATGACGTCCCTTGTCCTCGAGGATGCCATAGACGACGTTGCCGGGCAATCCGTCTTCATCGCTATAGCGGCGGAACTGTCCGGTTTTCGAATTCAGATGGAACAGGCCGGCGCCCAGCGTGCCGACCCAGATCTCCCCCGTAGAGTCCTGAAACACGACGCGCACTTCAACCGCTGCGGCGTTTTCCTCAACCAGACGGTACTCTTTATATGTCCGCACCTTTTTGTTCAATTGCCCCAGCCGGCCATTGTCCGATCCGATCCAGATGGCGCCGCTGCGATCCTGCATGAGCGCGGAGATCAGCGTAAACCGGCACAGAGGCTCCTGCGACGGCCAATTCTCGAACCGGGCGGTGCGGCTGTTGTACACCTCCAGCCCGGCGTCCGTGGTGCCGATCCAAATGTCGCCATCCCGATCCGCCAGCAGCGTGAGAATATCGTCGCTCGCCGGACGGTTGGCAACACCGGCTTCATGCCGGTACATCGTGCATTTTCCACTGCGCACATGCAAAACGTTCAGACCGCCACGGAAAGTGCCTGCCCAGATATCTCCATGGCGGTCGCTGACCAGCGCTTTGATGTTATTGACAGATAGACTGAGGGGATTGTCCGCTTCGTGCTTGTAATAAGTGAACCGGCCGGTGTCGTGATGCCGCCGATTGATGCCACCCTCTTCGGTTCCGAACCAGATGTCCCCCTGTCGGTCCTGCAGCAGTGCGTAGACCACTTTGTTGTTGAGAAAACGAGGATCATTCGATCGAGCTTGAATGTGGTCAAACAGGTTGCTCTGCCGGTTGAGGTAATTCAGACCATCGCGCGTGCCGATCCATAGATCGTTGTCGAAATCGCGGTAAAAACACTGGACAGAGTTGTGGCTAAGCGCTTCGGGATTGTTAGGATCATGCTCATAACGCTCATACATGCCGGTCCTCGGATGGAGCCGGTAGATGCCGCTACGATTTCCAATCAGGAGATGATCGGTACCGTCCTCTAATAGAGCGCGAATGGTGGTGCTCT
>DAIQOA010000245.1:0-6058 GCA_036788095.1 bacterium
TAAATGCCCACGGTGCTGGTATGGATGAACCGCCGCACGCCGCCCTCTTTGGCCGCGGCCAGCAGATCCGCCAGCGCCTTAACGTTGACCTCTTCGTACACCTGGGACCCCAAGGTCTGCTGCAGGTGGGCGCTGGCCAGATGAAACACCACCTCGATGCCCTGAAGAATCTGCTTCTGCAGAGTGCGGTCGCAGAGATCGCCCTCCACCACCTGGCAGGACTCCTGGCGTCCCAGTTCCTGCAGCGCATCGCTGTGCAGATCAAAAGCGACCACCTGATGCCCGCGGGCGAGCAGCCCGGCGGTCAGATGCCGTCCGATAAACCCGTTGGCGCCGGTTACCAGTGTTTTCATCAGCGGTGACCCTCCGGCGCGATCCGCGCCTCAGAGATCGACGCATACTTGCCGCCGCAGAAAAAAAGCCGGTCCAATTGCGACAGGGCCCACAACACCGGCGACAGCGCGGAGAACAGCTTGTAGGACAAACCGTGCTTTTTCAGTTCCTGCTGCGAGGTGGGAGCGATGACCCCCTCCTTGTGCTCCGCGTTCCCTTTGTTCATCAGCCGGACGTAGACAAAATTAATGGCCAGCTCGATCAATTCCGTGACGATGCGGGAATAACCGCCGTCGCGCAGCACGGCGTACCCCGCGTTCTCCAGCGTCTGATTCAGCTCAGTCACCGTGTAGCCGCCGCGCACATGGCCGTACTTGTCCGGGGTCATGCCCATGGCGTTGCGAAGATAATTGGCCAGTAATTTGTCGCCGGCATTGGGAACGGTCACAATAACGCGACCGTTCGGCCGCAACAGCGAGTGGAGCCGCCGGAGAAACGCGACATCCGTGCGTATATGCTCAAGCACATCCAGAACAATCACCACATCAAAAACCCGGGGCCGGTAACAGGGTCCACGAACATCCATGTGCACCAGACGGCCATCGGTCAACTGTCGCAGACTGGACAGATTCTCGTCCTGCAGATCCGCGTGAAACCAGCGTCCGCCGTTGCGGATAAAATAATAGTTCATGGCGCCGGTGTTATCGCCGCAGGTCATCAACAGGCATGTTTGGTCTTGCGAAGGACCGAGGAACTGCAGCAGCGCGTCCACCTTTTTGCGCTTCTTGATTGAGCGGTTGAACATCTCTAATTGCCAGGGGGCTTCCGTCATACACCTACCATTTTTTCCAGTCAACCAATCAGCGGCCCTTCTGCACGGCCGCGGGATTACCGTGATCCATTACCATCAAAACTCAGCGTGCCGGAGCGGCGGCTCACCGCGGATAGGTTGCCTCCACCTCAGCCAGCTCTTTTTGCCGGCGCTCGGCGTCCCAACCCAATTCGGCAGCCATGATCTGTGCGCACGCTGTCAGCGCCTCGGCCCCCGGATGGCCGGCGGATCCCAGTTCCGTGCGGCGCAGGACCACGTCGCTCAGCTTTTGCGCCATCTCTTCGCGCACGCCATGCAGAATCTCCGCTTTGATCACCGCGGAACCGTCCAGAGGAGTCCACGCCTCCGCCTGCGCGTCCTGAAGGACGCGCGCATAGCGGGTTCCATAAGTCTGTATCAAGTGCTGAACGGTTGCGTCCGCCAGGCCGGCGGGTTTACTATGCAGCGCCGATTGCATGTAATCGGCAAGATTCTCCATCTCTCCGCCGTCGATGGCCGTATGAGCGCTGATGGAGGGCGCCGGCTTTCTTTGCAGCTTTTTAAACACCGCGTTCACCGTCTTGACCGCCACATCGCGGGCTGTGGTATATTTGACACTGACCACGCTCAACAATCCATCGAGATTCAAATCCGACCGGTGATCGACGATGCGATAATGCTTGAGCAGGCGGACGTCGCCTGAGACCGGGTGTACGCCGGCCATGGGCAGAAATCCGCGATGCACCAGCAGCACCTCCTCCCTGCGAATATCGGCGCCCGGCATCGCATCGTTGACCTGACGGAGCATGTTCGCCACCTGCTCTTCGCCCGGTTGAAAGCCGTCGGGCCGGCCCGCGTAGGGATCGTGCCAAGTGCCGATCATGGAGACCTTGCGCCAGGGTGCGACGAACAGCAACCGCGATCCCTTTCTGATGATCGCATCCGGATCGCGGAATTCAACTTTGGCGGATATGCCGGCGCCGACGGAGGTCAGAGGCCGGCGGATGATCAAGTTCATGGCCGTGGAGAGCAGAAAAACCGGTTTGGACGGCCGATTCGGCAGCGAGGACAGCAGCTCATCGGTCCAGGCGCCGAGATTGTTGACCACCACGCGGGCGCGCAGGTCAAAGGATTCGCCGCTCATCCGGTCCACCACCCGAGCGCCCTGCACCCGGTCTTTCTCCACCAGCAAGCCGGCGGCCTGCAGGTAATTGGCGAACTGCGCGCCCCGGCCGGCTGCGGAATGCAGATAGGAGAGCAACAGGCGTTCCGAGTTGTAGACCTGCGCGTCATACCACATGGCGCCGCCGGTCATGTTCTTTTCATCCACATGCGGGATGAGCTCCTTAACCCGCTGTTTGGACACCACATGTCCCATGGGCAGACGTTGGCCGTTCTCCAATCCGCGGTTGCGGTCGCAGCTGAGGACGTCGTTCATCAACATGGCGATTGTCATCACCTCCGGCCCTTTGATCTGATGACCATAGGTGGGCATCAGGCAGGGGAACACGCGGATCAGATGCGGAGCGATGCGCATCACTGTTCGCCGTTCGACGATGGATTCGCGCATGCGGACGAAATCCGCATGCTGCAGATAGCGAAGGCCGCCGTGAATGATCTTTAAACTGTTGGAAGAGGTGGCGCAGCCGAAATCGCCCCTGTCTATCAGGGCGACGGAGAGACCGCGTGACGCGGCCTCCCAGGCGGCGGCCGCGCCGTAGATGCCGCCGCCCAGGATGAGCAGATCGAAAGACCGTCCAGCTAATTGTGTCAGATCACGTTTCATAGTTCCGTTTCTTACGAGTGTTCAGCGCCGCCGGCGCCGGTCGGTTACGCAGTGTGCCTCTCCAACCAGCGCTCACGCCACATTTGATAGCTCATCAGCGCCCACAGGCGATGACTATGATTTTCCTTTCCGGTCAGGTGCTCCTGCATCAACCGTTGCACAGTGGCCGGCTGAAATTCGCCTCCCCGGCGCAGCCGGTCCACCGACAGGTATTCCTCCATCAGCGGCCTCAGCTCTTGTTTCATCCACTGCTTGATGGGGATGCTGAAACCCTCTTTGCCGCGACGCAGAATCAGATCTGGCAGCAGGTTCTGCATGGCTTTTTTCAACAGGTATTTGGTCTGCCGGCCGGCCAGGCGCAGATGCGGCGGCAGGGTGGCGCAAAACTCGACAAAGCGATAATCCAAAAACGGTGTGCGCGCCTCCAACGACACCAGCATGCTCATCCGGTCCACCTTGACCAGAATATCGTCGCACAGATAGGTGTGAATGTCCACATATTCCTGTTGATCCAGCGGCGTCGCGGCGGAGGCGGCGGAAAATTTCTCCCGAATGAAATCATAGGGATCGTACGGCGCCAGGCTGGCCATGAGGTCGGGCGTAAACAGCGCGGCTTTTTCAGCCTGCTGGAGAAAAATCATCCAGCGCACATGCTGCAAATCAGCCGGCAATCGCAGCCCTTCGATGAAACGCCGCGCTTTGTTGATCGCGCCCTTTTTCTTCTCCGTCGGCGGAAGAGCGTGGATCGCCGGTTCGATCAGGGCGTGTCGCAGCCAGGCCGGCACGCGGCCATAGCGACGCGCCATGCGATCCGCCAGATAGGTGTCATAGCCCGCCAGCACCTCATCGCCGCCGTCGCCGGACAGGACCACGGTCACATGCTTGCGCGCCATTTCCGAAACCATCAACGTCGGAAAGACTGAAAAGTCCGCGAACGGCTCATCCAATTGCCCGATAATGCGCTCGGTCAGACGAACGGCGTCCGGCGTGATGATCTCCTCATAGTGCTCGGTGCCGAACCGCTCGCTGACCGCGCGCGCGTACAGCAGTTCATTGTAGCTCGAATGAGTAAAGCCGATGGAAAATGTTTTAACCGGACGGTCGCTGCTGCGGGCCATCAGAGCGACGATGGAGCTGGAGTCCAGACCGCCGCTCAGAAATGCGCCGAGGGGGACTTCGCTCATCAATCGTATTTTGGTCGCATCCTGCAGGAGCGCCAGCAATTCTTCCGCCCGTTCACCCTCACTCCCCTGTGCGGCGCCGTAGGTCAGCTGCCAGTAGGGACGGAGCGTGACCTTTCCGAACTCCCAAAGCAGATAGTGCGCTTGCGGCAGTTTAAAGACGTTCTCGTAAATCGACAGAGGGCTAGCAATATACTCAAATGTAAGAAAATTATCAAGCGCTTTTGCGTTCACCCGGCGCGGCACCTCCGGCGCCTGCAGCAGTGCTTTCAGCTCCGAACCGAAGACCAAGCGATGATCGTCGAGATAATAATACAAAGGCTTGACGCCCAGCCGGTCCCGCGCAAGAAACAGCCGTTGCCGGCGGCCATCCCACACCGCCAGGCCGAACATGCCGTTCAGCTTTTTCACGCAGTCGACGCCGTACTCTTCGTAGGCGTGCAGGATCACCTCGGTGTCCGCCTGGGTGCGAAACGCATGACCGCGGGCTTGCAGCTCGGCGCGTATTTGGCGATGATTGTATATTTCACCGTTAAAGACAATGGCCATGGAGCCGTCTTCGTTTAAGATCGGCTGTTGGCCGGCGGCCACATCGATGATGCTCAACCTTCGCATGGCCAGCCCCACATGGCCGCGGATGAGAAATCCCTCATCATCCGGTCCGCGATGACGGATGGCGTCGGCCATGGCTTTGAGCAGAGCCGGCTCCACCCGCTGTTCCTGATCACGATAGAGAATACCGCAAATGCCGCACATGCCTTCCTCAAGTAAAGAGCGGACGTCTGCGCCCGCAGAAAAAGCGCAAACGCCGCGTCACCCGCGCGGACCGTTCTGAACCGCCTGCTCGACGATCCATTGCACCTTGTCCAGATAATCCTGATAACGGTACTTTTCTTCCGCCAGACGGCCGGCGGCGCTGGTCATCGCCGCCGCCTGTTCCGGGTGATCCAAAGTCCAAAGCACAGCGCGGCTGAACGCCTCTGCCGTCGGCGCGGCCAGCACCGCCACCTCGGAGGTGAGAATCTGCGTGTGCGTGACATGGTCCGTGGCCACCACCGGCTTGCCGGAGCGCAGATACGAATAGATCTTGAGCGGAGAGTTGGTGCCGCTCATGCGGGTCGACACCAACACGTCGGCCAGAGCGACATAGCTGGGAATCGCCTGCGGCGGGACAAAGCCGGTGAAGGAGAAACTGCCGTCAACGCCGGCCGCGTAGGCCTGCTGCTGATAGCGGCGAACCTGATCCTCCTGTCCCCCGACCACAACAAACCGGATGGGCCGCGGTTTGGTGCGCAGCGCATGGGCCGCGCTTTCGATCAGCAGATCGATGCCCTGGTAGGGCTCCAGCGTCCCGTAATAGAGCACGACCTTTTCGCCGTTCAGTCCCAGCTCGCTGTTGATTTTTTCCTGCAGACCGGGCTCTGCGGGGAAAACGATTTGATTGTCGGCGACGTTCTCGATCAGCAGACTGGTGACCTGCGGATAGCGCTCGCTCACATAGTTCTGCAGCTCCGGACAGATGGTGATCACCGCGCCGGCGGATTGAATGGTCCGTTCCTCCAGCCGGGTGAACAGCGACACCAGCGCCTTGGAGCGGGAGTATTTGAAATTGGACAACTGCTGCGGCAGCGAGGAGTGCATGTCGTACAGATGGGGCAGTTTCCAGCGGCGCGCCAGGCCGACGCCGAAAAAGCCCGCTTCTTCATGGGTGTGCAAAAGGTCATACCGGTTTTTCTTCAGCAGACCGCGAGCCCGGAGGTACAGAGCCAGGTCGAGCACCACCTTGGTTTTGGAAGGGCCGATGGCTACGCGGCGTACGCCGGGCACCCGGGCGGCGCGGAGGATCCGCAGTCGTTCCATCGGCACATCCTGGCCCACATGATAGGTAGCCAGATCGACCTGATGGCCCAGGGTGGTCAGCGCTTTGATGCGATGCAGGACGCTGAA
>DAIQOA010000246.1:0-6015 GCA_036788095.1 bacterium
CAGCACCTCGACGGTCGCCATGCGCGTCATCGGATCCAGCACCGGGCTGATCTTGTTCACTTTGCCCATGAACGTTTCATTGTTAAAACTGCGCACCTGGACTTCAGCCTCCTGGCCCACTCTGATTCTGCCCATATCGTTCTCGGTCGCATCCAAGGTAACCTTGATGCGCTCCATCTGCACCACGGTGGCCACGGGCAGGGCCGGATTGGCCATGTCGCCGGCCTCGTAATAGCGCTTGCCGATGATGCCGGAGATTGGGGCTGAAACCGTGGCGTCGGCGAGCGTGCTCTTGGCTGAGAGAAGGGCTGCCTGGGCTTGCTCCAGGCCCGCCTTGGCCGCCTCGTACTGCGTCACCACCATATCGTACTGCTGCTTGCTCATCGCGTTCTCTTTGAACAGGCGTTGAGCGCGCTCATATTCGACCGCGACATTGGCCTCCTGGGCCTTGGCGGCACTCAGTCCGGCCTCGGCCTGGCGCACCGCCTGTTGAATCGTAGTGGCAAAAATACGGGCGATGGGCGCCCCTTGCCGAACATAGTTTCCCTCATCGACAAAGTATTTCTCAATCCGGTCCGGAATCTTGGAAAAGACTTTGACCTCTAACTCGGCCTCGATGTCTCCATTAAAGGTCAGGGACTGCACAACACGGCCGATCTGTACCTGTGTCACCTCCACCGGCACGCGGGCAGTCTCTTCACTTTTACTCTCCTTGTTGCCGCATCCGGCCCCTATGAGAGAAAGGCCGAGGATGATCAGACTGTATACCATCTTTCGTTGCATGGATTCTCTCCTTTTCGAGATCTGCTAGAGTACAGCGGTTAATTTGCCGACAGCCTTGCGCAACTGATAGCGGGCCATCTGATATTCAAAAAGCGAGGAGACATAATTGAGCTTGGCGCGATTCACCGCCAGCTGCGAGTTGAGGACATCCAGCTGAGTGTTGGCCCCCTCCTCGTACATCAGATTGGCAAGGCGCAGGGCCTCCTGAGCGAGGATCGAGGATTCCTTGGCCGCCTGATATTTCTGGCGCGCTTCCTGAAATTTGTTGTAGCTCACCTCCGCATCCGCGGCGATGCCGTCGAAAATCTGCTTTTCGGCATCGACCATGATTTTGTGATCCAGCCGTGCCTTTTGATACTGCTTGCTGTTTTTAAAACCGGTGAACAGCGGCAGCTGCAAGCTGATCGCAGAGGTGAACCCCTTGCTGAAATCGCCATGGCCGAATTTCAAATCGTTTTTCATCGCCATATAGGAATAGTCGGTCTGAAAAAACAACTTGGGCATAAAGCTGCTGGCCGCCACGGTGACGCCCTTGCCGCTGATGGCTTTTTGCTCCTTGGCTGCCAGGATCTCGGGTCTGGCGGCCAGGGCCTGATTCTGAAACTCTGTCAGACTCATATTGCTGAAATCATCATCGATATATGCCAAGGCGCCTTCTACTTTGATCTCAGTGGTGCGCGGCAGCCCGAGCACGGTGCGCAGTCCGGTGACCGCTGACTGCAGATTGTTTTTCGCTGAAATCACCTCTGGCTTGAGATTGGCCACCTCCACCTCTGCACGCATTCTGTCAAATCCGGATGCTGATCCCACCGCATGTTTTTTAGCAACCACGTCGAGGTTGGCCTGCGCCTGAGCCAGAGCCTCCTCCTGCACCGCGGCCAGCTCCTGCGCCAGCAGACAGGCGTAAAACGCGCCGGCGGTTTGATAGATCAGGTTCTGCCGTTTGGATTCGAGGTTCTGCTCGGCCGCCCGTTTGCCCGCCAGAGCCATCTGCACGCCGGACACGCCGGCTCCGCCGAGAAAGAGTGGCTGCGTTAAGGTGGCTCCGTAGACTAACGTATTCTCCATGCCAAAGGAGAGCTGCACATAATCGGGCATGCCCGCCAGCTCGGGGATCATGTTCGCCAGAGGGCCCAGCATGGGTTTGAGAAAATTGGGGATGGTCTGCTGCTGGATATCCCAGGCGTGTTGCAGATTGGCGTAGCCGCTGACCTGCGGCAGAATGTTCGAAGTGGCCTCCCAGACGCCCGCCCGGGCTTTGGCCGCCTCTTTTTCCGCCATTTTAATTTCGGGATTTTTTTCCAGAGCCTGGCGGACGCTTTCCTCGATCGTGAGCACCAGTTTATCCTGAGCTGCCAGACCGGCCACACCGGTGAAGAGGAATACGCACAATAAACCATAGGCTTTTTTCAGTCTCATCCATACCTCCAAAAGATTTTGCCGAGCAGCGGCAAAATAAAAAGATCCTGGCCAAGACCCTGAAGCTGTTACCAGGATAAAGTACGCCTTCTTGGAAAATTAAAGCGATTAAATCATAATATACTGATAATTTTCGTTAATTGTTTCAGAAAAAGTGATAAAGGACTATTTTACCGTTTTGTTGTGTTTGTGGGCTATTTTGCTGTTTTTGTAATAGGTTGAGTTGGTTTGAAGGGAGTAGAGTAATCAACCGGGCTGCAAAAGCGGCCCATAAAAGCAGGGATTGAGATGAGGGGAAAGTTGTGAGGAGGATCCTGCTTGGGACCGGGTTGCTGGATCAGCCGATGCCCAGTTCTTCCATCTTGCGATACAGAGTCGCTTCGCTGATCCCCAGCGCGCGGGCGGTTTTGCCACGATGGCCGGCTTGGCGTTCGAGTTGACGAGAGATATAATCCCGTTCAAAGGCTCTTACCGCCTCTTTAAGGATTTCCCCCTGCACCTCTTTTCGTTTTTCCTGGATTCGCAGCACTTCTGCGGGCAGATCATCGGCGCGCAGAATTTCGCCGCCGGCAAAGATCATCAGCCGCTCGATGATATTTTCCAGCTCGCGCACTTCTCCCTTCCAGGTACGTTGCATCAGCGCCTGCATCACCGCCGGCTCCACTCCTTTGACCGACCGGTTCATCTGCCGGTTGTACTTGTTGATAAAATGATGCACCAGCAGGGGAATGTCCTCACGCCGTTCACTCAAAGAGGGCAACCGAATTTCGATGACCGCCAGCCGGTAATAGAGGTCCTCGCGAAAGCGGCCCTGATGCACCTCCTGAAAAAGATCGCGATGGGTGGCGGCGATGATGCGCGCATCGATGCTGAGGAAGGTAGTGCCGCCCACCGGCAGGATCTCTTTGGTCTCCAACGCACGCAGCAGCTTGGCCTGCGAGGACAAAGACATTTCGCCGATTTCGTCCAGAAACAGGGTGCCGTTGTGAGCGGTCTTGAACAACCCCTCTTTGTCCGCCACGGCGCCGGTAAAAGCGCCGCGCTTGTGGCCAAAGAGCTCGCTTTCGAAAATGGATTCGGTGATGGCGCCGCAGTTGATGGCGACGAAGCGGCCCTTGCGGCGCGGGCTGTTATAGTGCAGCGCTTTGGCCACCAGCTCCTTGCCGGTGCCGCTGTTGCCGCTGATAAGCACATGAGCGTCGCTGTCCGAGACGCGCCGGATGGTGTCGAACACCTGACGGATGGCCGGTCCGGCGCCGATGATGTTGGAGAAAGTATATTGGCTGTTGATCTCTTGGCGCAGGGCCTGATTTTCCTGGATCAGCCGGCGATGCTCCAGCAGTTTTTTTACTTTGATGGCCACATCTTCAAAGTTCAGCGGTTTGAGCAGATAGTCAAAGGCGCCCTTGCGCAGCGCTTCGATGGCGGTTTCCATGGAGCCGTAGGCGGTGATGAGAATGAACGAAGTGCGGTTGTTCAACAGGGAGGCGTGCTCGATGAGTTCGATGCCGTTGAGCCGCGGCATTTCCAGATCCGTGATGACCACATCGAACTCTTGTTCACCGAGCCGCTGCAGCGCCTGCTCGCCGTCGGCGGCTTGTTCGCAGGCGAACCCGCGGTTCTGCAGCACAGCGCTCAGGCTTTCGCGGACGATGTCGTCGTCATCCACGATTAATACGCGTTCGGCCATCAGCTGGTTTTCGGGTTTCGGGTTATGGCCGGCAGGGCGAGGGTGAATGTCGTGCCGACCGCCGGTTGGCTGACCACCTGAATTTCGCCGGCCAGGTTTTTGATGATATTGTAGCTGACCCACAGCCCCAGGCCGGTTCCCCGCCGATCGCCCTTGGTGGTGAAAAAGGGCTCAAAGATATGCGGCAGATGTTCCGGCCGGATGCCGCTGCCGTTGTCGGCGACCGACGCATAGACGCGGGAGTCCTGGCTCCAGGTTTTGATCGTCAGCCGGCCGTCGGTTTTTTCTTCCATGGCGTCAGCGGCGTTGAGGCAGAGGTTGATCAGCACCTGCAGCAGCTGATCAAAGCTCGCCTGGATTTGCGGGATGTCCGCCTGCAGCTCGGTGGCAATGGCACGGTATTTCAACCGCCGGTCATATTTGATGATCTGAACCACGTTCTCAACCACACTGTTCAAATAGACGCTTTCCACTTTTGCTTGCGTGGGTTTGGAGAAATCCACCAGCGTGCGCACGATCCGGGCGATGCGGTCGATGGATTGTTGGATCAGCGATACCTTTTCGACGATAAAGGGATCCTGGCTTTTCACCTGCAGCAGTTGAGAAATGGAAGAGATGGCCGTGAGTGGCGAACCGATCTCATGGGCGATGCCGGCGGCCAGGGTGCCGACCGCGGACAGCTTTTCCGAGTGCACCAGCTGATCGCGCAGCTTTTCCTGTTCTGTCAGGTCGCGGCTGATGACGCTGGAACCGATGTAGAGGTGCTGCTCGTCGTAAATGGCGGTGCGGGTCACTTCGATGGTGACGGTTTTGCCGTCCCGCGTCAGCCGATGCGTTCGATAGTTGCGCAAAAAGCCTTTTGCCCGCACCTGTTGACTGATCCATTCAATCTCCTGTCTGGAGGCGGCGTCCTGCGGCACGATGCGGCTGATATGCCGGCCCAGCATCTCGCTTCGCGACCATCCGTAGATCTGCTCCGCGGCATTGTTCCACATCACGATGTGGTCCTTGATGTCCAGAAGGATGATGGCGTCGGCCGCGTCATTGAGGATGTTCTCCAGATAGCCGGCAAAGGTGCGGGAAAAGTCGCCGGCGACTCGATCCAGGGCGGGCTGCTCCGCCTGGTGCGCCATCTGCAGCAACGGTTCATAGGCTTCGTTGAGCCGGCTGTAGCAGTCCAGGCTGTTTTCGTAGGGCAAAAGCGCCAGCAGGGCGTAGCGGCTGATGGACAGCGCGTTGAAGGAATGGGCGCGCAGCTCGTCGGAGCCCTTTAAGGTTTCCTCGATGGATGCGCCGGCGAAAAAGTTCAGCAAAACATCATACCAGACCTCTGCCAGGCGATGGATGGTTTCATCGGCTTCGCCGGCGAGCACGCCTCGCAGGCGCGGCATCCACAGCGGCATAAAGTGGTCTTTACGGTCCAGCAGCGTCTGCCGGATGGTCTGATGAAAGGGATTCATGGGCTTCCCATAGCGTGCAACGTTTTCAATAAATTACCAAATCCGGCCGGCAATAACAAACGAAAATCGTTTCTCTTGCAGAAAAAAGGATTATTTGTTATCTTGGACATCATGATCAACCAGAGAGGATGGATATGTTCGCCAAAGGTTTTTCCGCAGACAAATTAACAGCAGAACAGATTGCCGAATTGACCCGCCTGGCGACGCTTTGCCGCGGGGACATTTTAAAGATGACGACGCTGGCGGCCTGCGGGCATCCGGGTGGCAGCATGTCTTCCATTGATCTGTATCTGACGGTGTGGACGCACGGCCACATCGATGCGTCCGATCCCTTTCATCCCGATCGGGATCGTGTCGTGATCAGCCACGGCCACACCTCGCCGGGCGCCTTCGCCGCCCTGGGACGCTTGGGTTTTTTTGCCATCGACGATGCGGTGGCCCACTTTCGGCAAACCGGATCGCCGTTCGAGGGCCACGTGGAGCGCGAGGTCCCTGGCATTGAATGGGGAACGGGAAACCTGGGTCAGGGGCTCTCCGCGCTGCTGGGATTCGGCGTGGCCTGCCGGCTGCAGAAACGGGATGTACAGCTCTACTGTTTCATGGGCGACGGGGAACAGCAGAAAGGGCAAATCTCTGAAGCGCGCCGTTTCGCGGTCAAGTACG
>DAIQOA010000247.1:0-6002 GCA_036788095.1 bacterium
TTTTGGGCAAGAACACCGTCAACCTGCTGGTGCACGGCCATGAGCCGGAGCTATCGGAAATGCTGGCCGTGGCGGTGCGGTCGCCGGAGATCGTCATGGCCGCCAAAGTGGCCGGTGCCGAGGGCGTCACCCTGGCCGGCATCTGCTGCACCGCCAACGAAATTCTCATGCGCCACGGGATTCCGGTCGCCGGCAATTTTCTCCAACAGGAATTGGCCATTGTCACCGGTGCGGTGGAGGTCATGATCATCGATGTGCAATGCTGCATGCCCAGCCTGCCGCAAGTGGCCGCGTCGTACCATACCCGCATCGTTTCGACATCAGAGCTGGCCATGACCACAGGCGCCACACACCTTCCGTTTGACGGCGATGACGCTCTGGAATCGGCCAAAGCGATCATCAAACTGGCGATAGACAACTATAAAAACCGGGATCCTAAAAAGGTCGTCATTCCGTCGGAAAACCAACCACTGGTGGCCGGATTCAGCGTCGATGCGATCAAATATATGCTGGGCGGCCGGTATCGCGCCTCCTTTCGGCCGCTCAACGATGCGATTATGCAAGGCCGCATCAAAGGCGTGGTCGGCATCGTCGGCTGCAACAATGCCAAAGAAAAACTCGACGATTATATCAACACTCTGACGGAATCGTTGATCAAACAGAACGTGCTGGTGCTGAAAACCGGGTGTGCGGCCATCGCGTCGGCCAAGCAGGGTCGTTTGACGCCGGAAACCGCCTTGAACCAGGCCGGCAGCGGCTTGCGCGAAGTATGCGAGGCGGTCGGCATTCCACCGATCCTGCATATGGGCAGTTGCGTCGACAACTCGCGCATCCTCGAGGCTGCCACGGAGATCGTGGCCGAAGGCGGGTTGGGAGACGACCTTTCGCAGATCCCGGCGGTCGGCGTGGCGCCGGAGTGGATGAGCGAAAAAGCCGTGTCCATCGGCTGCTATTTTGTCGCTTCAGGAATTGATGTCATTCTCGGCCATCCCTTTCACATTTCCGGTTCCGAGAAGGTCAGCCGTTTCCTCAATGGGCAGGCGCGGGAATTGTTCGGCGCTTCGTTTCATGTCTGTTCAGATGCACAGCAGGCGACGGAAAAAATCATGACGCTGCTCGATGCTGCGCGCAGCAAACTTGGCATCGATAAAAAAACGGAACGCAAGCTGTATGACATGAAAGACAGGAGAGCGCTGGATGTCTAAGTTGATCTGCGGCAGTGCCATCGATGGCGCGGTCGAATGGGTGGCCCGCGCGGAAGCCAAACTCGATGAGGCCATCAGCCAGAAAGGCGAATCTCAGGCCGTCGCATTCCCGGACACAGCCTATTATCTGCCGGTCATCTATTCCTTTACCGGTGAAGCGGTGAGCACTTTGGCCGACCTGCGCCGTATCCTCCGCCTGGCCAAGGAACTGCTGCCCGCACGGCCCTCTGAGCAGGTGTGGTTGCCCTATCTCGGCAACGCACTGGACGCGGGGGTGGCGGCGTTGTTCGCCTGTGAAATCATCGAAGCATGTAAATATCTCATCGGGCCCAATCCGGTGGACGATATCTGGCTGGGCGCGGCCAATGACGTCATCCTGCGCGAACGCGGCATCGAATTCGTCGACGGCACGGCGCCGGGATTTGCCGCTGTCACCGGCGCAGCGCCGAGCAACGCCGTGGCGGTCAAGATCGCCCGCGAATTGCAGGAGAAAAACATCTATGTCTTCATGGGCGGCGGTCTCAACGGCCGCCATTTTGCCCGTCAACTCGCTGAAGAGGGCGTGCAACTGGGCTGGGAAACAAGGCTGGTGCCCTTTGGCAACGACGTCTCCGCGCTGATCTATGCCCTGGGATTCGCCAACCGCGCCGCGCTCTCTTTCGGCGGCGTCAAGCCCGGCGATTTTGAACGCAACCTCAAATACAACAAGAACCGGATTTTTGCCTTTGTCCTGGCCCTGGGCGAGGTCACCCCGGACAAATACGCCGCAGCCGCCGGCGCCATCAACTATGGATTTCCAGTCATCGCCGATACAGCGATTCCGCAAATCCTGCCCACTGGTGTCTGCACTTATGAACATGTGGTCTCCAGTGTTCCCCACGAACAAATGGTCGAAAAAGCATTGGAAGTGAGAGGCTGCAAAATCAAGATCACCAAAGTGCCGATTCCAGTGCCCTATGGTCCGGCCTTTGAAGGGGAACGCATCCGCAAAACCGATGTGCAGGCGGAATTCGGCGGCAACCGCACCCCGGCTTTTGAATTCGTCACATCCGCGGAGATGGACGAGATCACGGATGGCGAGATCGAGATCATCGGACCGGACATCGATAGCATAGAGCCCGGCGATGCGCTGCCCTTGGCCATCTGGGTGCAGGTGGCGGGCCGCAAAATGCAGACCGATTTCGAGCCGATCCTCGAACGCCAAATCCACCATCTGATCAACGGCGCCGAAGGCATCTGGCACATGGGTCAACGCGACATCGTCTGGACCCGGGTCTCCAAAAGCGGATTTGCCAAGGGATTGCGCCTCAAAGACTACGGCGAAATCATTCACGCCAAATTCATCTCCGACTATCCCGCCATCGTCGACAAGGTGCAAGTCACCCTGATCACCGAATCGGCCGAAGTGGAAAAACGGCTGGCCGTGGCCCGCAAGGTCTATGACGAACGCAATCGACGCCTGGAGTCCATGACCGACGATTCCGTGGACACCTTTTACAGCTGTCTGCTCTGCCAGTCTTTTGCCCCCAACCACGTCTGCATCATCACGCCGGAACGGCTGGGTTTGTGCGGCGCGTACAACTGGCTGGACGGCAAAGCCGCCTTTGAAATCGATGAAACCGGTCCCAACCAACCGGTTAAAAAAGGCGAATGTTTGGATCCGATTCGTGGGATCTGGCAGGGCGTGGATGAATACGTTTTCACCAACAGCCACAAAATGGTGCAGAGTTTTTGCGCTTACTCCATCATGGATCGACCCATGACCAGCTGCGGCTGTTTTGAGGTGATCTGCGCCTATCTGCCGGAATGCAACGGCATCATGGCAGTCAACCGTGAATATCTGGAGGACACGCCGGTCGGCATGAGCTTTTCCACTCTGGCCGGAACCGTGGGCGGCGGGCAACAGACCCCGGGCTTTATGGGCTGCGGCAAAGTCTTTCTCACCTCGAAAAAATTTCTCTATGCTGATGGCGGTCATCGCCGGCTGGTTTGGATGACCAAAGAGCTTAAAACGCTTTTAGGCGCTGATTTGCGGAAAAGATTTGCCGAACAGGGGGCGCCGGATCTGCTGGAAAAAATTGCGGATGAGACCATTGCCACCGATGCCCTGGCCGTGCGGAAGTATATGGAAAAAGTCGGCCACCCCGCGCTGGAGATGCTCGACATCACCTTGTTGGCGGATGCGGCAAAAGCGGAATCACCCGACCGATCCTATACCGCAGCCGCCCCTTCGCAGCCGGCAGCAGTGGAATCAGAACCCATGGCAGAGCGCATTGTAAGCGAGGAGCAAAGCATGACGCCTGAACAGCTCGCCCATCTGAAAGAATCGATCAAACAGGAAATCGTCGCTGAGGTGAAAGGATCGCTGACCCGCGACATCGTGGCCGGGATCATTCAAACACTGGGGGAAAAATTCCTCGGCCAGGAAACGCCCGCGCCCCCCTCTTCCGCCGCGGCGCTGCCGATGGCGGCAGCCGACGCAGCACCTCCTGCCCCTGCGGCAAAGCCTGCTGATGCAGAGATCGCGCAGGCGACTGCGGCGGAACGTATCCGCGCAGTGGCATCTTTTGCCATCCGCAAAGAAAAATGCCAAGTGCCGGTCTGGACGGTTAAACTCGGCGCCACCCGGGAGCAGGGCGGCACGCGAGGAAAAACCTATGCGATCGGCGGCGAAACAGCCATGCCGTTTCATCTCTGGGAGGGCGAGATGCCGAATCGCCCGCTGTTGGCCATGGAAGTTTTTGACGCCGTCAGCGAAAAATATCCGGCCGTATTGCGCGCGATTTACGGCGACCTCCTGCAGCACCCGTCTGAGATGGCCCGCCATTGCGTTGAGCAGTATGGCGCTGACCTGATCAGCGTGCGCCTGGAAGGCACCCACCCGGAAAAGGGCGACCGCACGGCCGGACAAGCGGTAGAACTGGTCAAGCAGGTTCTGGCTGCCGTTGACGTCCCCTTGATCATCACCGGCCACAGTCACTATGAGCGCAACAACCAGGTGCTCAAAGCGGTGGCTCAGGCCTGCGCCGGCGAAAACCTGTTGCTCAACTGGGTCGAACAGGACAACTACCGCACCATAGCCGGCGCCGCCATCGCCTACGGCCACTCGGTGGTTTCACAGAGCCCGATCGACGTAAATATCGCCAAGCAGATGAACATTCTGCTCACCAACATGGACGTCAAACCCGAGCAGATCGTCATGGATCCCATGACCGGTGCGGTGGGTTATGGCATCGAGTACACCTATTCGGTGATGGAGCGCATCCGCTATACCGGCCTGAACGGCGATAAAATGCTCGCCGGGCCCATGATCCTGTCGCCGGGGCAGGAATGCATCAAAATCAAGGAACTCCGGGCTTCGCAGACGGATTTTCCGCAATGGGGCGAATTGGCCAAACGCGCTGCGCTGTGGGAGATCGCTACGGCACAGAGTTTTCTCTTTGCCGGCGCCAACATTCTGATCTGCTACCACCCGCAGACCGTGCAGACATTGAAAAAGAGCATCAACCGATTGCTCGACAAAAGATAGCCGCTGCTCAGGCATAAAGAAGGAATGGAATGCAGATCCGCCATCAGACAGCGGATATTTAACCAGCATAAGGACACTGCGATATGGCGCTGACTGGCTTACAGATTCAAAAACTGTTGCCCAAAACCAATTGCAAAGAGTGCGGTTCGAACACCTGTCTGGCGTTCGCGATGAAATTGGCCGCAAAAAAAGCAGATCTCTCCCTTTGTCCGTACGCCTCGGAAGAGGCGAAACGAGTTCTGGGCGCGGCGAGTGAACCACCGGTAAAACTGCTCGAGTTGGGAGCGACCAAGTCGCTCAAGCTCGGCGATGAAACGGTTCTCTACCGCCATGAAAAGACTTTTGTCAATCAGACGGCGTTGGCGATCGACATCGCCGACAACGATGATCCAGCGGCCATCGACACGCTTCTCGCACGCATCCGCGAATACAAACTGGAGCGAGTCGGCGAAACCCTGATCATCGACATGGTGTGCGTGACCCAAACCGGCAGCGATGACGAGCACTATGCCCGCGTCGCTAAAAAAGTCTATGAAAGCGTGAACCGACCGTTAGTGTTGCGCAGCAACAACCTGGAAGGCTTGCGGCTGGCCGGCAAGTCGGTCTCCGGTTCCAACAGCGTGCTGGTGGCCGCGGATGCGGACCAGACAAGAAGGTTGCCGGCCTACGCTCAGGAATTCGGCCATGCTTTGGCGGTGACCGCAAACAGCCTGGACGAGTTGGCGGCGTTGACCACGGAGATTAAAGAAAAGGGATTCAACGATCTGCTGCTTCATCTGGCTAGCCAGTCGCCGGCCGAGCAGTGGCAAAACCGGACCATCGCCCGCCGGGCGGCTATTTTAGACAACTATAAACCGCTCGGCTATCCGGCTATTCATTTTATCGACCATCGCGATCTCTATGAGGCGGCCGTCGAAGCCATCGGCGAAATCTGCAAATACGGCGGTATCTGCGTCCTGCCGGTCTTTGATCCTGCGTTGCTGGCGCCGTTGATGACTCTGCGCATGAACATCTATACCGATCCGCAGAAACCGATCCAGGTGGAACCCAAGCTCTATCCCATCGGTGAGCCGAAAACCGATTCTCCGGTCTTTGTGACCACCAATTTTTCACTGACCTATTTCATCGTCTCGGGCGAAATCGAAAATTCGGGCATCAGCGCCTGGTTGTTGGTTCCTGAATGCGAAGGCATGAGCGTGCTCACGGCCTGGGCAGCAGGCAAGTTCTCCGGCAGCCAGATCGCTAAATTCGCCAAGGAGATCGATCTC
>DAIQOA010000248.1:0-5960 GCA_036788095.1 bacterium
TGGCGAGACTGGAGCAAAGCCCTTATCGCATTCTGGACCTCGGCAGCGCCGGCCGCCAATGGCATCCGCGCATCATCTCGCTGGATCTGTTCAAAAGCGGAAAGGTTTCTGTGGTGGCTGATTCCAGCCGGCTGCCGTTTCGTCCGGCGTGTCTAAATTTTATCCTCTGCACCGCGGTGTTGGAACATGTCGTTGACCTCCCGTCGACAGCGGCGGAAATAAAACGCTGTCTCATCCCCGGCGGCGAAATTTACATCGATGTTCCCTTTCTGCAGCCGTTTCACGCAGACCCGGCTGACTATCGACGCTACACTTTGCCTGGCTTGCAGCAACTTTTTAAAGAGTATCGTTGCATGGACTGCGGTGTCTCGGTCGGCCCTTTTTCCGGCATGGCCATGATCCTGCGAAAAATACCAGCGGCCGGTATTGCAAACCCAAAACTGGCGCTGGCTGTTGAGGCCGTCGCCGGATGGGCGACGTTCTGGATCAAATATCTGGATCGGCTATTTCCCTCGGGGCAAGCCATGCACAAGGTCGCCTCTGGCGTCTACTTTTACGGCAAACTCGGCCACTAGGCCTTTATCTCGATTTTATTCATCAACTTTTGGCAGGATTGTTGCTATATCATGGAAACATAGTGGGCGGCCACCTGGAATGCCGCTGTCGAGCGGCCCAAACTGAGCCAGTCAAGAATCAGGGGGACGCAGTCGGCCATAAACAGGTTACAGTCGCTCTCATTAACCACGACCTCGGTCTTGGCAGTGCATTGAGCGTCGTTGCTGATGCGGCCAGGGCTTTGAATCGCTCACGCTCTCGTGCCAGAACGAAGAATTCGGATTTGGGCGATAAACCGGTTGAAAGGGGGGTGAACAGGGCCAGAGTGAGGGCTATCAAATTTTTCAATTATTTAATTGGGTATTTGCCAACATTTTCTTATATTTACTATTTCATAAAAACCAATTACATCACCCTTGTTCATTCTCATTGGCTTCGAACGGATTCGTGTGCCAGCCTGGCCCCTCTTTTAGCCGAAGGGCGGAAGGGGCTTTGCAGCAAACCTTACCCCGGCCCCTTTGCCATACGGCTTGGGCGGCCTTGGACGTTTGATGGGCGCTCCCCGCACGTTCATTGGATGAATGGAGCGGCGTTCAATGCTGTGGCAGAAACCGCACGCGAGAAACACTGGATCGCTGCTTGCCACAGGCGAATGGCCGTCAGTGGCCTTGACCACTCTCTGCTTGCACCAGAGCGATACATCGATCCCGGCTTGAAACACTACAGCCCTGATCGATTTGCAGTCGGTTCTTCGCTGTGCACGGTTTCCCGCAAAGGGCAGCCGGTTTTAGCCGTCTGTGCGGACAGAAAAAACATGCAGGAGGAGGCCCGGAGCTCCTCATGAAAGAGAAAATACGCGTACTGCATGTGATCACGCGGCTGGTGGCCGGCGGCGCCGACGAGAACACTCTGGCAACGGTACAGGGTTTGGATAAATCGTTTTATCAGGTTGATCTGCTCATCGGAGGCCAATCGGATTTTGTCTTTGCCTCGCAGAGCACCGGGGTCCGCTTGATCACGCTGGCAGAGCTGGTGCGGGATCCATCGCCGATCAACGACGGCATCGCTCTTTGTAAATTAATGCGTCTGATCCGCAAAGGTCGGTATCACATCGTGCACACGCACACGGCCAAGGCGGGCATTCTCGGCAGGCTGGCCGGCTTTTTATGCAACACGCCGCTGGTGATTCACACGCTGCACGGCAGCACGTTTCATGATTCACTGCATCCGTTGCGCAGCCGTTTCTATCGTCTGCTGGAGCGATTGGTCGCCCGCGCCACCACGCAGTTTGTAAGCGTGGGCGAGGACCTGCGGGAGATTTATCTGGACGCGCGCATCGGTCAAGCGGACCGCTATATCACCATCCGCAGCGGCTTTGAGCTGGAGCGATTTCAGCTGCAACGCAGTGAAGTGGCTGAGCGAGGCCGGCGCATGCGCGATTCGCTCGGCATCCCCGCTCAACACCCCCTGGCCGGCACGGTGGGCAGGCTGGAGAAGCGCAAGGGGCATGTCTATTTTTTGCAGGCAGCGTGTCAGGTGGTAAAGCATCTGCCGGACACGGTGTTTTTGATCGCCGGCGATGGACCGGCGAGCCGGGACTTGATGCTGCAAACGCACACGTTGGGGATTGAAAAAAATGTGCGTTTTCTCGGCTATCGCTATGACATCGAAGACGTGATGGCGGCCATGGATGTATTTGTGTTGACCTCTTTATGGGAAGGGCTGCCGCGCGTGCTGGTGCAGGCGGCGGCACTCGGCAAGCCGATCGTCAGTTTTGACAGTGAGGGCGTGCGCGAGGTGGTGATCGACGGCGACAACGGCTTTGTGCTGCCCCTGCGCGATGTCCAGGGGCTGGGCGAGCGCATCATTGAATTGATGAAAGACCGTCCGGCCGCCGGCAGAATGGGTGAGCGCGGCCGGGCCCTGGTCACCGCCGATTGGGACGTGGCCACCATGGTTCAGCGCATTTCTGATTTATACAAGCATCTTTTGCTCCGCAAAGGAATTACTTTTGAACCTTTTTCATAAACGGAACCGACTATGACCTTTTATTTTTTGCTCATGGCCATTCCTTTCCTCATCGCGTTAATCATCACTCCGATGGTCCGGCGAGCGGCGTTGCGGTTCGGCGTTTTCGCCGTACCGAACCATCGTTCCATGCATAACGGCAAGATTCCCAAGCTGGGCGGCGCGGCGATGTTTTTATCATTTGTCAGCGCAGCGATTCTCTGCGCGGTTCTTTTCCCAGACCGGGCGGCTTTTCTGCAGCCGCTGCCGGCCAGCCTGCTGCTGGGCGTCACGATCCTCATGATCCTGGGATCGTTTGATGACAAATACGATTTGAATTGCAATCTGAAATTGTTTGTCGAGATCTCTGTAAGCCTGATCGCAGTGGCCGCAGGCTGGCGCATCGATACGGCCATCCTTCCCGGCGTGGAACTGGATTTGGGGTGGTTGGCCTGGCCCCTGACCATCCTGTGGATCGTCGGCGTGACCAACGCCATCAACATGATCGACGGCCTGGACGGATTGGCCGGCGGCATCAGCCTGGTCGTCTCCGCCATTGCCATGGCCGTGGCCGGGTTGTATGGAAACCACCTTACCCTGTTGGTCGCTTCGCTGCTGATCGGCAGCGTGGCGGGCTTTTTGCGCTATAACATCCATCCGGCAAAAATTTTCATGGGCGACTCTGGCAGCCTGCCGCTCGGCTTTGCCCTCGCCTGTCTCAGCATCCAATCCACGATGACCGTTCCCGGCAAGGCGGCCGTGATCGTGCCGCTGCTGATGCTGTCGCTGCCGTTGACCGACACGCTGCTGGCCATCATCCGGCGCATTCGCCGCGGCATTCATCCGTTTCATGCGGACCGGGAGCACATTCATCACCGCCTGGTCAAATTGGGGCTGAGCCATGGCGGCGCCGCGCTGTTCATGGTCGGCCTGAGCATGATCCTGGCGGTGCTGGCATTCCTGATGGCCCAGGGCATGCTGACCAATCTACGATTGTTCGAGTCGCTTTCTCTGCAATAATCGTTTTATTGAACTCTGGGCTTAACCACCCGTTTCCTCCTGCAGCCGGCAAAACCCGGCGGCCGAAAGAAACGGGTGGTTTTTTTTAAGTGTATGACTCTTACAACCCGGTCTGCGCTGCAAGACGCAGTGAAATGGGAAAGATCACCTTGTGGGTTTGGAAATTTTTGCCGACTGTGTTTGTTCAAGGTTGAGCGAACACCGCGATGAAAATTATTTATTCTCTTGTTTAATTGTCGTATCTTTATGCGCCACACCTGCTGCCAGGAGGAGCACCTCTTTTCACATGAACGGATAAAAGCGATGCATGCGCTTTTGCGGCACAGGGTTCGCCTTCGTGGTTTTGCCCGAATAAAATTGCTGAGATCGGAATGTTTAGAAGAGTTTACCCAGCACTCATTATAGCATTGTCTTTCTTCACCCACGCCATCAGCGGATCGCCCCTTTTTCGCGTCGTCGAAAAGCAGCCGGATCGCCTGATCCTGGAGTGGCAGGCGCCGGCGCTGACCTGGCAGACCATCGCATGGGAGCAGACGACGCTGGCGCGTCCGCAGATGGGTTCACTGCCCCTCAGCCAGGATGCGAATCACCCCGGTCTGCCGCTGGACGCTTACACCTTCGAAATTCCTTCCGGCTACACCAGCCGAGTGCAACTGCTGGACTCGGTGGTCACCGAGTCCGTGGCGCCCTATCCGATCGCCCCCGGCTATCTGCTGGCGGATTCCAGCAACGATCCGGCGACGCCCGCTTTTGCCGGCTCATCGGGGTATTACCCCACTGTTTTTTTCAGCCATGAGGTCGGCCGGCACAAAGAGCGCACTCTGTTGCGCGTGGCGTTATACCCCATGTGCTATCAGGCAGCCGGCCGCCGTGTCCGCTCGCTGGCCTTCGCCCGGCTGCAGATCACCTTTCATCCTCAGGCGGTGCAGAAAGCCCGGCGGCCACAGATCCAGACCTGGAAACCAACCGCTGGTCAGGCCATGAAGCTTCTGATCACCGAATCCGCTGTGTACGAGGTGAAGGG
Source organism: bacterium (assembly GCA_036788095.1). Taxonomy (GTDB): domain Bacteria; phylum Zhuqueibacterota; class Zhuqueibacteria; order Residuimicrobiales; family Residuimicrobiaceae; genus Anaerohabitans. The sequence continues at coordinate 4,607 of DAIQOA010000248.1, forward strand.
CGCCGTGCTGCAGGAGGCCGGCATTGCCATCGATGCCATCGTGCCTTCTGATTTGAAGCTTTATTATAAAGGCACGGAGCAGCCGCTGGCGCTGCATCCGCAACACTCTGATCGCCTTACTTCTGACGATGCCATTCGTTTTTACGCCGAACGCCGTTCCGGTGCGGACGACTATTACGACGCGGACGGCGATACGGCTGTCTACTGGCTAGACTGGTCGCCGTCGCCGGGAAAGCGTTTCCAACCTGTAGCGGCCGGTTTAGCAGGCGAGATGGTAGATCATCTGCCCGCACTGCTTCATCTGGAGCAGAACCTCACCTATTACTCGGGAGATACCAGCGAAGACCTTCAGAACACCGAGCAGGTTCCCGGCGAGGGATGGGTCTGGGCCATCATCAACCGGGACGCTTCCTTCTCTCTGCCCTTTGATCTCGTCCATCTTTACGAGGAACAGGACTCGGTGCAATTTCGTCTGCGTCTGCGCGGCCTCACCCTGGACCCGCATACCCCGGATCATCATGTGCGGATTTACGTCAATCAGGTTCTGGCCTGCGAACTTTTATTTAACGATCGGGAGCAGGTTCTGCCGGACTTTAAAGTCGTCACTACCAGCCTCAAAACCTCCGGCAACACCATGGAGATTCGTCTGATCGGCGACACGCCGTCCGCGATCTCGCAAATTTTTCTTGATTGGCTGGAGGTGAGCTATGCCCAGCGCGCCCGCAGCGTGAACGGCCGGTATGAATTTGCCGGCGCAGATCTGGCAACGCATCAGTCCCTGTTTGTCACTGGATTCAGCGGCCGCCCCACCGTCTGGGACCTTGCGGCCGGCCGGTCCATCGATTCCGTGCACATCGCCCCCTATCATCGCATTCAACTGCAGGTGCGCTCTGCCGGATTGAGCGACGGCAACTATGCGCTGTTTTATCTCAATGGCGAAGAGCTTTACCGCGGCAGCCGCGGCCACAATGTGGTAACACTGGACGGCGTCACCGGCGCGGTGCTGCAGAAGAAAAACTTTGACACCTATGGCTCTTTTGCACAATCCGACAGCATGGCTGCTTTTCTCAACCGCCAGCCTGATTCCACTTTTGTCCTGATTGCGGTGGCGGACGACGGTTCGTCGGGATTGACCGTTGCCGCCAGACAGGCTTTACAGCGGCTGGGTGGCGTGCACGGTGGAGAGATTACCTTTCGCAGCAGCTATGCGCTGATCTGCCGCGTGGGCGCTCCGCTGCAGGCGGTCGAGATGCATCGGCTGCAGCGGCAGGGTGAAGCCCGGGTTCAGCTGGCCGCAACGGTGCGTTCGCCTGATGCGCTTCTCAGCGCGCAATTCTCCTTGCCCTACGTTCCC
>DAIQOA010000249.1:0-5904 GCA_036788095.1 bacterium
CGCAGCCACACCGGACGCACCGGCTATGCGGCCATAGCCAAGGTGGTGGAAAATGCCGACGGCAGCATGACCACGCTGCTCGAGACTGCGCCGTCCGGAAAAAAAATCCTCTACACCCCGTTGCCCGGAGGACAGATGAAATTCTATGTGCTCTGGGACGAGCCGACGAGGCTGTTCTGGATGGTGGGCACGCAGGCGACGGACAGCATGACGCGGCCGGACCGGCTGCCCGCCGACCGTTACAATCTGCCGGACAATGAACGACGGCGCCTGGTTCTGCATTTCAGCAAGAATATGATCGACTGGTGCTTTGCCGGTCTGGTCGCCGTCGGCGAAAACGAACGCGCCTCCAGACATTATTGCTCCATGACCGTGGCCGGCGATGATCTTTTGATCGTCAGCCGTTCCGGCGACAAACAGGCCCAGAGCAGCCACAACGGCAATCTGTTCACCTTTCACCGGGTGAAAAACTTTCGCAGCCTGGTCTATTGACGCGGCCGCGCCTCGATCCCTGCGGCATTCCTGTGCCGCCATGGCGCCGGGCGATTGATTTTCCGTTTGATTTCCCGGCAATTTTTCCCTAATATAATTCAATCAAGACAATCCAGCGAGAGATGAGAATGAAAAAAATTGATCCTCAAGAATTGCAGCTTCAGCCGTTTCAGCTGCTGGACCAGACCTGGGCGCTGCTGGTGGCCGGCGTGGAACGACCCAACCCCATGACCGTGTCCTGGGGCGGTTTCGGCACCCTGTGGAACAAACCCATGATCACCCTCTATGTGCGGCCGACCCGGCACACCTTCGGCCTGCTCAATCAGCACAGCGAGTGTTCGCTCAACTTTCTTCCCGAACAGCATCGCGGGGCGCTCAACCTGTGCGGCAGCCGCAGCGGCCGGGACATCGACAAATGGACGAAAAGCGGACTGCATCCGCTGGCGAGCGAGACCATCGCTGTTCCGCGGGTGCAAGAGGCGGTTCTCTCTTTTGAATGCCGGGTTCTGGCCTGGCAGGATTTCGACCCCTCCCGTTTTCTGCAAAAGAGCATTGAAAAGAATTATCCCAACCAGGATTATCATCGCATTTATTGGGCGGAAGCGCTGGCCATTTGGGTGGCGGAATAAAAAGCATGGACGAATTCCATAGGTCGGCGGAGCGTGGATCACATCGTAATCCGGCTGTCGGGAAAAGGGCCCCTGCCATCGCCGTTCTCCTGCTGCTTTGTTCCGCATTGTTCAGCCCGCTGCCGGCGAACGCAGCCGATGAGTGGACGCTGTTAGTCTCTCCGGAACAACCGACGCCAGGCGGTGTGGTTCGCGTGATCGTCGCCGGCGAGACGGCGTTAAAGAACGGCGAAATCCATCTTCACGGTCCGGCGGGTGAGATTCTTCCGGCACGAACCCGCGAAGGCGGCGGGCCGCCGTTCTGGCGCCTAGCTGAATTCAAGGCCGGCGGAAAAGGCAACTATACTCTTTCTCTGCTCATGGGCCGCAAAACCATCCGCACCCAGTCTATCGTCGTGCACTCGGCTCAGGACCGAGCCGCAAAAAAACAGCCCAGTCGCCGCTGGGGCCGTGAGACGGAACAGATCTACGCGGCGTGGATCGAGGCGCTGTTTCAGCGCAGCCAGGAAGGCGCCTCCTGGTCCAGTCTGCACGAGGTCACCCGCCGGGCGGACGATAATTTTCTTTACAATCATCTGGGACTGAACGAAGACGATGCCGGGCAAAAACCCGCGCTGATCATGGAGCCCGATTGTGCGGATAATCCCTTTTATCTGCGCGCCTACTTTAGCTGGAAACTGGGCCTGGCCTTTGGCTTTCATGAGACCGGCCGCGGAACGCTGAACCAGCCGCCGCACACCGGCCGCTGGTTCACGTATATTCCCTCCGCAGAAGAACTCCGCTCCGTCCGCCGGATGAATCAGTTCTTCCGCGAGATCATGAACACCATCCACTCGGGCGCCGCCCGGACCCGGCTGGCGGATGAAAGCTCTGACTATTATCCGCTGGCGCTCAGCCGCGACGCGCTACGCCCCGGCTCGGTATACGCCGATCCCTATGGCCACACCTTTGTCCTGGTGCGCTGGGTTGCGCAGCAGTCGGAAAAAAAACCGGGCGCGCTCCTCGCCGTCGATGCCCAGCCGGACGGCACGGTGCAGATCAAACGGTTCTGGAAGGGCAATTTTCTCTTTGCCACCGACGGGGTGATCGGCGAACCGGGGTTCAAAGCGTTCAGGCCCATTGTGGTGGAAAACGGCAGGCCGCGGCTGCTGCGGGACCGCGAGATCGCCGCGGAGCCGGGATACGGCCGGCTTTCGCTCGCGCAGAAAAACATGCGGCCGGAAATCTTTTATGACGCCATGGAACGGCTGATCAATCCCATGGGGCTTGACCCGGAGACCGCGCTGCTGGATTTGCTGAAGGCGCTGCGCGAACAGCTGCTGGTGCGGGTGGAATCCGTGGCCAACGGCGAGGCCTACATGCAGGCGCATCCCGGCGCGGTGATCCCCATGCCCAGCAGCGCTGCCGGTCTGTTTCAGGCCGGCGGGCTGTGGGAGGACTATTCCACCCCCAATCGCGATCTGCGGCTGCTCATCGCCATAGACGCACTGGACGAATTTCCGGCGCGGGTGGCCGCTGCGACGGATCACTATAAAATCAGCCGATGGAAAAACGTGGACAAAGTCAAAGGCGATCTGGAACAGTTGCGGGGGAAAATCGCCGCTGAATGGACCATTGTCTACAAACGGTCCAACGGTTCCCCGCAGTCGCTGACTCTGGAAGAGGTGCTTAAACGAAAAGCGGCTTTTGAGATGGGCTATAATCCCAACGATGGGGTTGAAATACGCTGGGGCGCTGCGGAGAAAAGCGCAGAGATCAAATCCTGCCGGCGCCGGGCGCCGGCCAGCCAGGTTGAAGGCATGCGCAAGCTGCGCCCCTGGTTTCAAAAACGGCTGCACCCGCCGACCTGAGCGTTGCCAAAATCAATGCAAAAGCAACGGCATGCATAGGCCATGTTTCATACTATGTACCAGCGTCCGTGCCATGCATTGGACGTCTGCAACCCGGATTTGAACAGACAAGAAAAAACACCAGTAGAAGGAACGCCGCAGATGAAAAAAATTTTTTGTATGCTGTTGCTGCCGGCCCTGCTCTGCGCAGCCATTCCCGGCCGTTTCATGGAGTACCCCGACATTCGCAACGATCTGATCACCTTTTCCTACGAGGGCGATCTCTGGCGCGTCAGCAGCCAGGGCGGACTGGCGATGCGTCTGACCGTCCATCCCGGCACGGAAACCGCGGGCCGGATCTCTCCCGACGGCGCCTGGATCGCCTTCAGCGGCGATTACGACGGCGGCCGCCATCTCTATGTCATCCCCAGCGACGGCGGCGTCCCCAAACGCCTCACCTGGCATCACACTGCCCAGCCTCTTACCTGGACGCCGGACGGCAAAAAGATCGTCTACCGCTCCTCCTACGAAAACACCTATCGGCCGGTCGCCAAACTCTACGCCGTGTCTATCGAGGGCGAGTGGCCCGAGCAACTCCCCGTGCCGCAGGGTGTGCTCGCCAGTTATTCCCCGGACGGCAAAAAGCTGGCCTACTGCCCCAAAGGCCGCGAGGAGTATTACTGGAAACGCTACAAGGGCGGCCAGTACGTCGACCTCTGGCTCTACGATTTCACCAGCAAGGAGTACATTGACCTGACCGACTATGTCGGCAAGAGCGCCTATCCGATGTGGATCGGGGAGAAACTCTATTTTATCTCCGATCGCGGCGAGGACGGCATCTCCAATCTTTACACCTATGATTTCAACACTAATGCCATTGCCCAGGTCACCTATTACAAGGATTTCGACGTGCAGATGGCCGCCAGCGACGGACATCAGATCGTCTATATGCGCTCCGGATATCTCTACGTGCTCGACAGCAAGAGCAACACCAGCCGCAAGGTCGACATCCAGATTCCGAGCGACCGCTGGCAGCTGGCCGACCGCACCATCAATCCCAAAGAGTACATTCAGAGCATGGCCATAGCCGCTGACGGCAAGAGTGTCGCCTTTGAAGCCCGCGGTGATGCCTTCATCGTCCCGGCGGACGACAAGAAGGAAACCCTCAACCTCACCCGCACTCCAGGTTCGCGCGAGCGCTATGCCCAGCTCTCTCCGGACGGCCAATGGCTCGCCTTTTTCTCCGACAAAAGCGGCGAATACGCCCTCTACATGATCAGGGCGGACGCTCCCGGCAGCGAGTGGCTCAAGCTCACCGACGACCTTAAAACCACGGTCTACCATCTCGAGTGGTCGCCGGACAGCAAGAAAATTCTCTTCGGCGACAAATCCTTCACCCTCTGGTTTGTCGATGTGGCGACAAAAAAGCTGAACAAAATCGCCTCCTCCAACCGGCTCAAGAACGACGAGTTCACCTGGGAGATCAGCGACTATTCCTGGGCGCCGGACAGCAAGTGGATCGCCTACTCCTTTGTCCAGGAGAATCGCAACTCGATCATCTACCTGTACAGCCTGGATCAGGCAAAAAGCTTTGCGGTCACCGGCGATTTCTACGACAATCTCTATCCCACATTTGACGCCAACGGCGACTATCTTTACTATCTCTCCTACCGCAACTATAACGATGTACGAATGGATGTGTACGAGGACAATCACATCCTGCCGCGGCCGGTGCAGGTGATGTTGGTGCAGCTGCAGGCAGGCCAGGCGCCTCCCTTTGCCGATGCGGCTAAACCGCGTATGGGCCGCAGGCCCGGCGGTATGAGCGCAGAGCCGGAGCAGGCGAGCACGCCCAAAACACGGACCAAGTCCGCGGAAACATCCAAGCCCGCTGCCGCCGGCGCCTTCCGCATCGATCTGCAGGGCATTCAGGATCGCCACTTTGTCGTGCCGGTGAAAGCGGGCAACTATTTCTTCGCTAAAGCGGGCAAAGGCCAAATCAGCTTTGCGTCCGTGGATGAGTTCGGCGACGATGAATATGAAGAGCTCTATCTGCCCGGCGGCCGCGACAAGTGGGAGCTGCATCTCTACGATGTAGCGGAACAGCAGGAGACCGTGCTTGAGCAAAAGATCTCGGACTGGCGCATCTCAGCCAATGGCGAGAACATACTCATTAAAAAGCTCAACGATTATTATGTCAGCGGTCTCGGCAAGGTGAGCGGCAAAAACCTCGGCGACAAGCTCGGTCTCGACAAGATGGTCTACACCGTGCAAAGCCAGCCTGAGTGGAACCAGATCTTTAGCGACACCTGGCGTTGGTACCGCGACTTTTTCTACGACAAGGACATGCACGGCCGCGACTGGAAAAAGATGGGCGAGACCTACCGCAGCTACATCCCCCAGCTCAACTCGCGCGACGATCTCAACTGGCTGCTTTCGCAGATGGTGGGCGAGCTCTGCGTCTCACACACTTATGTCAGCGGCGGCGACCGGGGTCCTGCACAGCGGCCCGAGCGCTCGACTTTCACCGGCTTGCTTGGCGCCGACCTGGTTCCGGCAGAGGGCGGCTGGTACAAGCTGGCCAAAATCTACGGACCCAGCGATTTCAACCGCAACCTCGAAGGCCCGCTGATCCGCCCGGATGCACGGGTCAATGAGGGCGATTATCTCATCGCCATCAACGGTCGGGAGATCAAATACCCGGAGAATCCCTTCAAATATCTTCAGGTCACCGGCGAGGAGAAGGTCAAACTCACGGTCAACAGCCGTCCGGCAGCAGCCGGGGCCAAAACTCTATCGGTCGCCCCGTTGCGCTCAGAATACCAGCAGCGTTATTTCCGGTGGGTCGAGGATAACATGAACAAGGCGCTCAACGCAAGCGACGGCGAGATCGGCTACATGCACATCACTGCCATGGGCGTACGCAATCTCGGCGAGTTCGACAAGTTCTGGCG
>DAIQOA010000250.1:0-5902 GCA_036788095.1 bacterium
ATATACAGTAGGAGGACCAATAGGTCGAGAGGCTGGATCGCGTTTTTTATTTCCAATCTGGGCTCCTGTTGTTCAGAGTTTTTTTTGGTAGATGACGCCGGGCCGGATCATTTCTGCGATGGAAAGACCGGCGAATCCGGTGGCGGATACAGAGCAAGCCGCCCATGACTGCAGGCTGTGTCCGCCCCACGGTACATCCGCATCTTCCACCATGACGCCGAGACGCTGCGAAAATTTTCGAGTGCACAAGAAACGTCCGGCGATCGATACGAATCGCTCCACGGCTGGATCTTTTTCCATGCGCTGATAATTTAGAAAGGCCAATGGCATGCCCGCTGTTTTGGAATTATTCCAGCCATCCTGCAAAGGCCACCAGGCGTTCTGACCCAGATGGACCAACAGCCCTTTATCGCCATGGAGGTTCCAACCGTACACTTGACGTATCTTTTCTTTAAGCGCATGATCCTCCGTGTGATGATACACCATAAACAATCCATCGATGTAATAAAAGGCCTCGCCAAAATAGTGAACCGGTTGCGGCAGCACCAAGCCTTCTTTGGTGCTTGCATGATTGAACCAGGTCGGCCGACCGTCCTGATTCCAATGATCCGTCATGAAATGGGCGGCTTTTTCAGCCACTTTCAGGTATTTTTTATCCTTTGTCTGAATAAACAGGGCGGTAAAGGCAGCCGCTTCGGTGGCTGTGGCGGTGCTATACTCCTTGGTGCGCGCCACCCCGCTCTCCATGGCGTTGGAAAAACCGCCGGAAGGTTGCTGCCATTTGATGGCCCAGTCATCGCAAAAGCGCTGCAGCGCTGCGCCATAGAGGCTTTTGCGAGGTTCGGCAGCGTACCGGCAGGCCATTCCCAATGCCGTGGCGATGCAGCCGATATCCGCCAAGTTCATCCATTCATGCGCATAGATATCCTCGATCTCCTGCTGCGACAATCGAGCGGTCGGTTTGTTTCTGAATATCTGCTGCCAGGCGCCATTGGGCAGTTGTTCTTTCACCAGGCTGTCCATGATCCGGAAAACGATGTCGAGATATTTTTTTTCTCCCAATATTTCATACCCGGCCAATAAGGTGCGAATGGGATAGGCCGAGGTGTACCAATAAAAATGGGTCCCTTTTCTACCCGGTTCATAATCACCGAGAAAGCCGTTGGCCAGTTGATGTGAAAGAAACCAGTCGCAGATCGTTCGCAGCACTCTTGGAGCATCCGTGGAGCCAATGCGCAGCACCTCGTCCACCGAGGGCAGGTCATCCGGAGGTGCGTGCTCGAAAAGTCTGCGCAAGGCCTTGCCGGACTCTCCTGAGACAATGAGCCCGTTGATGGCAAACTCTTTCTCAGGCGCGGCCTGCAGGCGCAGGACCAGTTTTTGATTGAGGACAGCTGCCGGATAGGTGTATTGCTGCGTCTGCCCCGGAGCAAGAAGGACTCCCGATTGGACCTTTTCCTCCTGCAGATAGATATCGAACGGTCCCTTGGCCTCACGCGGATCGCCGAGGATAACGGTGATCTGATAGCGACCGTTGTCCAGGCCGATCCAGAATTCGCCTTTGGCGCCGCCTACGAAATCGCGCCGCAGCGGGTCGTTTACATCCATGCGTTCCACTTCGCGGACATTGTCGATCCACAAATAGCGCGGACTGTGATAGACACGAGAGACCGGTGTGTAGCCAGGCGCGACATCCTGGAATGCGCCGCCGAAATCAAAGCAATACAACACCTCCTGCCCCTGACAGGCACGAGGTGCAATGAATGGGCAGGTTAAAAAAATGAGCAGGTAGTGCCAACGCATTCTCTATCTCTCCATCTAATGGATTGAACGATTCATCTCTGCGTCACGCCATGATTTTCGAATCAGCAGTTCGCCTTGGCTGATGCGTCGCGACTGGGGCAGGTCGAGCGCAGGACCGGATAATTCGGCTTTGATGAAATACCGGTCGAGCGCATGGGCCAGATTGTTCGGTTTTTCAGGTATGGTAAGCCAATACTCCAGATAACGACCATATTTGCTCAGCCTGCCATCCCAGCGATCGACAAAGACCGGCTGAGCCGATTCCTTTGTTGGACCGGACAGCAGGGTCACCGCTCGGCTATCGACCCCACTCGTTCCGTTCAAAAAGAACAGGCGGATGTCGTAGGCGCCCGCCTGTTGCACGTGTTCCGTAATATCGGCCCACAGGGCTGCGTCCGCCGTTTCGCTAAAATCTTCCGTTTGCCATGTCGCAATGCGATGAAACCGATAGGCCGGCAGGGGATCGACGATCTTTAATTCCTCAGCCCAGGTCCGCAGCCGGCCGGCAATGGTGGCGGCAAAATCGACGCTGTCGCGGAAGCGATAGTGCAGCACTTCCTGTTCGACCGGATGGACCAAATTTCCCCAACCGATCATGGCGGCGGTCAGGTTTTGTGCCGTTATGTCCATGGCATCCAGCTGTTGCTGAATCGTTTTTGTTCGCCCTGTTGAAGGGGGCTGTTGAAAAGCATCGAGGATGGTCTTTAGTTCTTTTACGAAAAGCAAGGTATGCAACACGCAACGGCTTTCCAGCAGCATGAGGGGCTCATCGGCCTGTTGGGCGAGATCGAGGGCCTGTTTCGCCGAGGCAATGTGATGATCCAGACTCGCTTCGTTCGGGATTTCGGCCAGGATGCCTTTTCCGTATTCTATGGGTTTCTCCTTGCTGAACAGCACGCCGTCCTCGATGAACCCGTTGATGAAAACCTGACTGCCGGCGGCGAAAATCAGACTCTCGACCGTTCTGCTGCCGGCCAGATGCCAGCCCGTCCGGCCGATGAGATCCGCCCATTCGGCGAACAGGCCTGGTTGCTTAAATCTAAGACGGGTCGCATACGCCTCGGCGAACTGACGCGCACTGCGTCCGGAGCTGTTCCAGCTCCATTCGGCGGCGGCGGCGATGTTGAAATCGTAATAACCGTTCGCCGGTGTGGCGTAACCGCTGAAACCATGCAGGCCCTTTTCCACGAATTCCGTCATGCGAGCTTTGATGAAATGCGGGCCGGTAAAGGGGAAAATGCTGCGCCAGGAATTGGTCAGCTGCGGGTAGACGCCCAGCCAATGGCCCGAGCGGGCGAATGATTCCAATAGCGGGTAGATCATCGGCTCATGCGAGCTGTCATAGGTTGTCTGACCGGAATAGTATGTGATGCGGGTTTCCGGGGTGATGGACGCCAGGACTTTGTCGTTGTCCAGGTAGCTGGCCTGTGACAGCAAAATCCGTAAATGGGCATCCGGGTGGTCCGCACCGGCCATGGCAAAGGCGCGTACCAAAGATTGAGTTTGAAGTTGAAAGTTGTTGTGACCCCGGCAGCGCTCGCAGAAACAGGGGGAGGGCGATTCCGCCAACCAGGCGTTGATGTCGTGGACCTCGTCATAGGCCAGCAATTGGCTCATCCAACCGGCGATGAGATCGATGGAAGCGGGATTCGAAAAACAGACCGCCGGTTGATAATCAGAGGGCAGCGGCTTGTTGGGTTCGGGCGTCGCGGCCGTGTTCGGATGAAGAGTAAAGAGCCCGGTTACAGCGAGCTGTTCCAGGTGTCTGATGATCGGCACGACTTTAATGCCAAGGCGCTTCGATTCGCTCAGAAAGGCGCGATCCAGGGTGGCGCTGGGCGAGCCGTCCGCCTGAAATCCCAGAGTCGCGTGCATTTCGATCTCGTTCATCTTTAGTTCGGCAATACTATAACGATCGTGCGACAAGTTCCAGCCCCACTCGCCGCGTTCCTCCAGATCAGGCCAATCGACAATCGTCACCTGGGGGATTTCGATGTGTCGATGGTCAAGGCTTGGCGTCAGCAGCTGCTGCAGGGTCCGGGCTGCGTAAAGCAACCCGAGCGGCTCGTTGGCGACCAGGAGAAATCCGCTAAAGGCGCCGGAGGTCATGACCGGCTCGATAGCGTAGGCCTGATCTTGGTTGGCAAGTTTTGCCAATGCCTTGGCTAATTTGGCAGGACAATTTTTTCGATCACGCGTCAGAATCAGCTTGATGGTGAAGCCCTGATCCCCTCCGGCAAAGGGCTGCACGGTTTCAATGGCCGCCGCTATGCGCCCATCATCGCACTCCGTGGGGCGTAAGGTTATTTCATCCTTTGCAAGGACGCGGGATCCCACCACTTTGATCTGTTTGGGCAAAGGGATCACTCTTTTCGCCCATGCTTCGGTGACGGCATCCATTGCCGACCCGGCGGTCGCAAGGATCATGAAGAGGAGCAGCAGAAGTCGAAAACAGACGGCCATCATATTTTGCAGCATTGGCACAGACTCCTTTAATCAAAAGACGCATACCTATGCCTATGGGTAAAGGCAGAAAAAACAAGCAGTATGAGCTCGACGCTTACCATAGATTTGTTCGACGGTTCTAGGGTCCATGCTTTCCGCAGGAACCGTCATTTATTGCCGCCAAATGAACCTTGCTCGACCGTCCTGCAATATAATGCAATTGCCCAAAATTGCCAACTTTTTCTTTCTTCAGGGTTGTCAACCGGCAAGATGGCGAGAGAGGATCAATGGCCGAGGATCAACAACAGCAAAAAATGAGGACGTTAGCCGGCTGGAGTGCAGAGTATTTCGACATTTTAATCTTGCCTTTTTTTAATGGTAATCGTATAATCCATTATCCAGAGTTCTCTGGTCAGGGCTTGCTTAATGCTGAAAACATTCACCGGAAAAAAATGGCAGCGGGTCATGCACAACACCCGGAAATGGTGGTATGGTGGATTTGGCCGGCCCTATCCCGGTCGCTGGCCGGAGATCTATCGAAAATATTGCGCGCCAACCGTTTGAGCCAACTGTTCAGCTCGCAGTGTCCCGTGGAGCACTGGTTTGATCTTCTTGATATCCTCCATGACCAACCCGGCTGCGTCGACACTGTCGCCTGTATGCTGGGAGTGGATATCTCCCAGAAAGAAAAAGCTGTACATTTACTGCGCAAATACAGAATAGAGTTGTAACCGAAGGTTGTCATTCTCCTTGAGCACAAGAGCGGTCCTAATGCCGCAATAATTTTCATCAGTCAGAGGACTCTGAACAATGAAAAAATTTTTCTCCGCGGGTTTGATCCTGTCCCTACTAGCCACTGCGGCGGTTTTTCAATGCAAGCCGTCTGCAACCATTGCGGTTGTTTATTCCCATCATGCTTCACCTCTGGAAAAATTCTCGGCAAAGGAACTCCAGCGCTATCTCTATCTCAGGTCAGGAATCCTGGCCCAGATCGTCCAAAACGACACCATCCCTGGCGGATTCGATTATTGCCTGGCAGTGGGGAGTAAACATTCAGGAATGTTCCGCGGATGGCCGGATGCGGACCATTTGGCCAAACTGGCCGGTGGTCTGAATCCGGAGGAATACCTGATCAGGAGCTACCGCGAGCTTGACCATCGGCTGTTTGTGATTGCCGGTGGAGATGGCCCGGGCGCCCTTTACGGAACGTATAGGTTTCTTGAACACGCCGGTATCCGCTACGCTATCGATGGGGACGTCCTGCCGGATGAGAAATGCGATCTGGAGAGGATGGAAGTGAACGAAACGGGCAAGCCCAGATTCAGCAGAAGAGGATTGCAGCCTTTCCATGATTTCAACGTGGGACCTGATTGGTGGAACCTGAACGACTATCAGGCGGTTTTGTCGCAGATGGCCAAGTTGAGGTTCAATTTCATCGGTTTTCATACTTATCCGAGCTGGAATCCATCGGCCGGCCCTGAGGCCAACGTCTGGATAGGGCTGCCGGAGGATGTGGATGACCAGGGCAATGTCAGGTCCGGATATGAGGCCGGCGTGGTCACCACCCGAAGGGGATGGGAGGTTAAGCCGTTTCCCACCCGTGAATATGCAGCCGGGGCCGGACTGCTTTTCGAAAAGGACGACTATGGTCCGG
>DAIQOA010000251.1:0-5779 GCA_036788095.1 bacterium
GGCGCGGGGGATTCCGCGCTGTTTTGCTCATCCTTTTTGCAACAGAAACTAATTATACATCGAACTTTATATTTCATCAAATTTTTTCATGCCCTCGGCGTTGCTTAGCGCTCTCTTTGCGGTTAATAACAACCAAAAACATAATAGATCTAAGGACTTATAAATTGAGCAAATCATTTTAGCGTATCTCACACAAGTCAGCGAGAATTTTACCCTGTTGCCTGCCCTTTGCAAGCCCAATCGAGATCAGCCGGCGCCAACGGCGCCGAAGCTTCTACCACAATTTTCGACAGCAACCCTGTCATGAAAAAAATACTGTTTACCTTTAAAGCCGAAATTGCTATTTTAGATTGAAAAACGATTGACATTCATCGGCGTTGATCAACAATGACCCTGGTTATAAGACAAATCAGTAAAAAAGCACTGCCGGCGATGATCGCCCTGATCCATCTCATGGCCTCCGTCGGCTTTGCCGGAATCGAACACCACTGCCGGCAGCATTCCCATCAACCGACCGTTGCGGAGAGATGTTGCTGCGCAACCGAGCCTGCGGGAGATCAAGCCTCCTGTTGTGTTCCGGTGTTCCCTGGGACACCGGATACTCTAGTTTCCAGCGGTCCCTCTTTCTCCACGCCTGAATGCTGCGAGCTGGTCAGTCGCTTCAACCGGATGGAAGAGACCGCGCCTTCAGCGCCGGCCCATTCTCCGCTCACTTTGGTTCACGCCTTTGTTTTACTCCCTCCGGAGAAAAACAGCGCACCCGAGTTCTCCGTTCGCATCCTGTTTTCATCGGCTGCTCCACACCTTTATCTCCCCCTGCTAAATTGATCGCCAAGCGAATCTCTCGTTATTAAAAACCAGGCCGGTAAACATTCGCCGGCCATCGCATCAAACCGTTCATTTTTCATGAGAGAGGTTTGCCATGAAAGCATTCATGCTTTTTTTGACGCTCTGGCTGTCTGGGGCTGCCGCGCTGTTCGCCCAGGAAAAGGACACCTACACCTGCGGTCACATCTACGGGATCGTTTATCATGAAACCCATCAGGATACCCTTCCCCTGATCCATGCCAATGTCTATTGGCTGAACACCACGGCCGGAACCACCAGTGATGACCAGGGTTTTTTCCGGATCGACCTGTCAGCAGCGAGCGATCGGCTGGTGGCTGATTATGTCGGTTATGAGGCCGACACACTTAGCGTGCGGCCGGGCATGCACGGCCTGGCCATTTATCTTCAGCCGGATCACCGGCACGGTGAAATGACCATCACTGGTGAGAAACCCCATACCCTTCACCTGCACGAGGCGGAGGTAAACACTCAGATCATCACCCGGCAGGGGCTGCGCACCCTGGCCTGCTGCAATTTGGCCGAAAGCTTTGAGAACAGTCTGTCGGTGGACGTGGAGCAGAGCGACGCGGTCAGCGGCGCCAAGCGGATCAAGATGCTGGGACTCGCCGGCTTTTACACCCAGGTGCTGGTGGAAAAAAATCCGGTCATGCGCGGCCTGATCAGCCCCTTTGGCATGGAGTACATTCCTGGTTTTTGGATAGACGCCATCGACATCTCCAAAGGCACCGCCTCAGTGGCGACCGGCTATGAATCGCTGACCGGCCAGATCAACATCGAGCTGGCCAAGCCCGAACAGGCAAAGCCGGTCTCGTTCAACGCTTTTCAGAACAGCATGGGCCGGTCCGAGCTGACCTTCACCGGCGCAACCAAAGTGTCGCCCCGGGTCTCCACCATGCTCCTCTCCTATGCCAGCTATAACCGGCAGCGCTGGGACGAAGACAACGACACCTTTCTCGACATGCCGCTGGTGTCCCATCTCAGCCTGATGAACCGCTGGAAGTACAGCGGCGAAGGACGGGACGGCCAGATCGGCTTCAAGATACTGCAGGATCGCCGCGACGGCGGTCAGTCTCATTTCGACTTTGGCCGTCCACCCTCGGCCAATACGCTCTATGGTTCGCGCACCAGAATCGAACGCTACGAGTTCTTTTCCAAAGCGGGCAGCGCACTGGCTAACGGCAGCAGCCTTGGCCTGATCCTCTCCGGCTTTTACCATCGCCAGGAGTCCTTTTGGGGCAAAAAGAGCTATGACGGCGATGAAAAAAGCCTACACGCCAACCTGATCTATGAAAAATCCGGCGAGCGCCACACCGTTTCTTCCGGATTCTCCTTCAGCATGGACCAGCGCGACGAGGTCTATCAGCAGCAGCTCTTTACCGCGCACGAGCGGGTACCCGGCGTTTTTGTCGAATACACCTACAAGCCCGTTTCGCACTTGAGCGTCATGTCCGGTTTCCGCTACGACCGCCATAATTTGTACGGCTCTTTTTACACGCCGCGCTTTCATCTCAGATATCAGATGGATGCGTTGACCTCCCTGCGGCTTTCGGCGGGCAAGGGCTATCGCGTACCGCACTTGTTCATGGACAATCCCTCGATCCTGGCCAGCGCCAGGGAGGTGCTTTTCCAGGAACCGCTCGAGGCTGAGGAGGCGTGGAACGCCGGCGTGCAGATCACGCGTGATTTTTCCCTCGGGCCGGACCGACCCGGAAACGTGATGATCGATTTCTATCGCACCGAGTTTGTCCAACAGATGGTGGTGGATCTGGACCGGAATCCGCAAGCTATTCTGCTCTACAACCTTGACGGCCGTTCCTTTTCCAACAGCGGCCAGATTGAAATCACGGCGACAGCCGTCAAAGGCCTGGATGTGACCGTCGCCTATCGCTTTAACGACGTGCGCATGACTTTTGCGGACCAGTTGAAAGAACTGCCGCTCAACCCGCGCCACAAGGGTGTGCTGGTGCTATCCTACACGGTTCCTGACCGCAAGTGGCAGTTCGATGTCACCACCCAGTACAATGGCCGGACGCGGTTGCCGGACACAGCGGACAATCCCGAGAGCTACCGGCTGGGCGGTCATTCGCCCGATTACCTGCAGCTCTTTGCCCAGGTCACGCGCAAGTTTAAAAAGATGGAGCTCTATGTCGGCGGCGAAAATCTCACCGGCTTTCGTCAGCGGCAGCCGATTCTGGCCTGGAATGAGCCGTTCAGCCCTTACTTTGATTCTTCGTTGATCTGGGGACCGACCTCGGGCCGGCGGTTTTATATGGGGGTGCGGCTGAATTGAGCTGAACTAAAGCAGCCTGTCCGTCACGACAGGGCTGTTTGTTCGGATTTATATTTTGTTCATCTGCGAACTCGGTAAAACGAAGCGAAAGGACTACACAGTTTTGCTTTGTGCCGAAGAAGCCCTTTTCATTTAATGTCCTTGATTTTGACGGCTTGAATGGCTATTTTGCAAAAGATAGATAGGAGGGTCATTCGATGAGCCTGTTATCGCATTTTTTTTCAGAGAACCGCCATTTAAAAAATTTCGCCCATACGAAAAGGTCGACCCTATCGGTCGGCCTTTTCTTGTTTTCTCTGACCCTGCTCCTCAGTCTGACCTGTTCTGAAAACAAGAGTCCAACGAAGAACGAGAGCAAGGGGGATCCCGACATCGTCATCGATGACGATCCGGTTGTGACAGGTTTTATCCGGAATCTGGGCGTCTCTTTCGCGGCCTGGAACCGCACTACCAACCGCGCCGGCGCGTTTGTTTTCACCATCGGAGAACGCAAGGTGTTCAGGGAATTCGGCGATCCACTGCAGCCTTCCGGCCGCTTGCCCTGCTTTGAATACCGGCTCCCCAAAGAGGCAACGGTGTTGGCGATGGCGAACGGGATCATCGAACGGGCGGGTTTGCACCCCAATGGAACGGATGATGAGATCGCCATGGTCTGTACGGCCGACGGACAATGGGAGCTCATCTACTCACACCTCACCCAGGTGCGCGTCGCCGCAGGGGATACGGTAAAGGCCGGCGATGTGCTTGGAAATCCGGGCGTGTGGAGCGCATCGCTGGGCCGGGTGGCCGTGCAGTTGAAAAATTTCACCACCGGCCTCGCCTATTGTCCTGTACCCCACTTTGCTTCCGATGTAGCGGCCGGTTTGCGCAGCGCTTTGACGCAGCACATGCTCGATTGGGAGACCTTTAAAGGGAACAACGCCCTCTATGATGAAAATCAGATGCAGCCGGCTTGCTGCTCTGAATCGCTTGCGAGCGTTTATACAGAGGATAAACCGAAATTCGCCATCTATAACCTCGGCGTCACCTTCGCCCCTTTTAATCCGACGACCAAACGGGTGGGGGATTTTATTTTCAAAAGCAGCTACGGGAAAGTGTTTTATGAATTCGCCGCCGTGGTCAACGCCGGCGGCGGCAAGACCAAGGAATTGCCCACCTTTGAATACCGCGTTCGTAAGGAGGCTGCTGTATTTGCACTGACCGATGGCGTGGTGCTGTTCAAAACTTATCAGCAGGATACCCAGGACTATGAACTGCTCGTCCAATCAACCTATGATGCGGACTGGGCGGTCTGTTACGATCACGTGAAAAATCCCCGCTTTGCGGTGAACGATTTTGTCGCCACAGGCGATACATTGGGCAGCCCAGGCACCTGGGACGCCAATCTCGGCCGTTTCGAGATCTCGGTCAATAACATCAAGACCCAGACCTCTTATTGTCCCTTTTGTTATTTTGATGAGGCGACCAGCGCGATCTATCAGGCCAAGGTCGCGCAACACATGAGCGAGATCGAGGCCTTTCTGGGCAATTCATCCCTGTATGATGAAGCCGCATATATCTACCCCGGCTGCCGCAAGGAATCGATGAAAAATTAACGGCACAGAAAACATAGAAAGAAAAGATGTTTCCCATGATCTCCATGCTTGCTTCCATTCCCTTCCGTTCTTTATTTATCGTGCCTGGGTTACAAGCAGAGAGAGTGGTTGATGCAAATGGCAGTAAAGCTCTGCTTAAAAAAAAACAGCCCGGCCGTGGCGTTGCAAAAACTGTCATGGGGCTACAGTGCCCAGTCGAGCCTTTTCAGCCTCCTCCCCTTTGTGAGCCCAAACGTCGATAAGCCAATCCACCAAGGCTTTTTTTGATTCTAAAAATTGATCGTAATCATGAGTCGTGAGGTCAGCCGCCCATGCCGGATATTTAATTTTCTGTTTTGTCCTGCGAAGGAACCGATACCAATCCTCATAAATGACATCATTATTATTTAAAGCGAGGAGTGCAGATTTCCAAGTCTCAAAGGTATAATCAACTGCTCTGGGGGCGAGTACAGCAGCCGGAGTAGACGTGGCAGGGACGATTTCCAGTTTTGTGATTGCAGGCGTTTGTGAGTCGGTTGCAGATTTTAAACCTGGAGCAGCCCTACCCAGGATCTGGACGACATCTCCCTCGATCTGGACTTTAGGAAAAGTTAAGGGACCGAAAAATCCTTCTGACAAGGTGACCTCAAGATTGACGATCCCATCTCCATTGACCTCTGAGATGGTTTTTTTGATCAGATCCATGGCAGAGGGCACCCCGCCCAGCATGAATAGCCGCACGCCTGAGGCGCTCTCAGAGACATGCTTGATGACTTGCACTTTATCCTTGTCAATGGGATTTTCAGGCAGGGCCATCTTTGAATAATAAGCGCAGCCCGATACCAAGGTAAGAACGACGGCAAAGAGTACACAAACAAGCTGTTTCATAGAATCCCCTTTGTGTTGGTTTCGTAATGTCAAAATTTCTTAACTATTTCCGGCAGTGACCTCTTGTGCTGACAATAAATTACATGCTTAACTTTTCCCCTCCCTCTAAACTATTATACCGGCTCACACTTGTCCAAAATAAAATTTAAAAATATATAGCAAAAAGAGACAAGCCTCC
>DAIQOA010000252.1:0-5768 GCA_036788095.1 bacterium
CGCCCGATGACCTGCCGGGCAGCCGTGGGCTTGATGGCTCTGTCCGGTAGCAAGGGCCAGAGTCAAAGTACCGGTGGCCACGGTTGTTAAAAAATCGCGGCGGGAAGACTCTTTCTTTTCTCTCATCGCCGGTACTTGCTTTCCGTAACTGTTCATCGACCGCCATCCATTTTTTTACGCCTTCTTTTTCAGGCCCCTGACCCGCCTCATTGACACAATCCTGCAAGCCCTCCCTTGCCGCGGCCTTGAGTCGACACCCATCTTTCAAACGAGGCCTATACTATATTTGGGATTATTTTAAAATCAACGGCTGACAAAAACTTTTTTTAATAATAGCGATTTGACGAATGAATGTCAATATAAATCAAAAAGAAGAGCGGCATTTCATCGAATTTTTCATACCCTCGGCGTTGTTTTACATTTTCTCCGCGGTTAAAAAAGGTTCACAGGATTCGGATGATCCTCGTTTCAAAAGTCCTTCAGCGAACAGGCCCTCTCCTCAGCCGGCGTATCCGTTCCGTATGAATTTTCGCTTGTTATTGCAAAGGTGAATAAGTATTTTATTCTGAACAGGGCGGTGAGAAAAAATATATTTTTGCCGGGACAGGGACGCTTTTTAAGCAGTCGGCCGCCGTCCGGCTTCCCCTGAGCTGGAATGCAAACACCATGACAAAAAACAATCTCTCACGGCGACACATCACGCGACTGGCGATCACCTGGCTGTTGCCGTTAATCGCCTGTTGGCTTCAATGGATTCTCTGGGACTATGTCAAACCGGTGGCCTGGGTCCTCTTCATTCCGGTCATCTTTGCAGCGCCGTGGATCAGCGGTTTATGGGGTGGGATCGGCGCATTGCTGCTCTCCGTGGCCTTGGGATGGTTCTTTTTTGCGCAACCCCTGAACGCCTCGATGCCCGCTGATTACGGATTTCACAGATCCATCATTGTCATCCTTGCTACCGGCCTCCTCTTCAACTTTGTCCACCATCGTCTGGCTACCTACAAAGCCCGGCTGAAAGCGTTGATTGAAAACAGCGACGGCTATATCTGGTCCGTGGACCAAAAGTACCGGCTGCTTGTCATCAATGCCAACGCACAGCGTCTTTGGCAGAGCCACGGCCTCCACTCCCTGGCGCCCGGCGCCAAGTGCCTGCCGATACCCCGGCAGCCGGAGGAGAGCGCCTGGTGGAAAGCGCTTTATGATCAAGTGTTTGCCGGCAAACAGATATCGCTGGAAAGGCCGTTGGTTTTCGAAAGACAGAGGATTCTCGAATTGCATTCGAGCCCCATCCGCGAGCAGAACGGACGGGTGACCGGTGCGGTCTGCCAGTGCCGCGACATTACCGAGCGGAAGCAGATGGAAGAGAAACTGCGCATCAGCGAGGCGCGCTACCGCACGCTGTTCGGCGCTATTCGCTATGAGGTTTACAGCCTGGACCTCGACGGGCGATACCGAGAGGCCAATACTGCTTTCCACGAAGTCTGGGGTTCCTGTTTCGGCTGCACGATTGAGGAGGTGATGAAGGATCCCGGGCCGGCGCACTGCCTGAAGGATTTGGTCGCCCAGGTGCTGAAAACCAGGACCACGGCGCAGACCTCCTTTTCAGTCAATCGCGGCAGGCATACCCAGTCCTATATCGCCACCGTGAGTCCGGTTCTCACCGAAGACGATCAGTTGATCGGATTAGCGGGCGTGAACATCGATGTAACCGAACAGAAGGCCATGTACGATGACCTGCGCAACATGTCGATGCGCATGGCAGATATCCAGGAGCAAGAGCGACGCCGCATCGCGCGGGATATCCATGATTCCCTGGGGCAGCACTTGAGCGCCTTGCAGTATGAACTGGCCGCAGTGGTAAACAGCCCGGCCGGCCGAGTCGCCCCGCCGCCTGCTCTGATCGACGCATCAAACACGATCAAGGAATTGATCCAACTGGTGCAGAACGTCTGCTACGAATTGCGTCCATCCATCCTCGATGACTTTGGCCTGGAGGTTGCGTTACAGGACTATCTGAATAAATATCAGGGCAAATGGAATTTTAGTGTTTCTTTCAGCGCCAAAAACCTCGATCCGATCAGAGGATCAAGCGCCGAAACCGTCCTGTTTCGCGTGGCCCAGGAAGCCCTGACCAATATTTTCAAGCACGCGAAAGCCCGACGGGTGCGAGCATACGTAGAGAACCGGGCCGGACAGGTCTCACTGACCATCGAGGATGATGGTTGCGGATTTGACATGACCGTGGCCAAAGCGAAAAGCGGCGACGCACATCATGGGTTGCGGAATATGGAAGAACGGGTGCGACTGCAGGGAGGCGCCTTTTCCATCAAGAGCGAACCGGGCAAAGGCGCCACGCTCACGGCGGTTCTTCCTACTGAAAACTAAGCCATCATGATCAACGGCGCTGTCGAAGAATACGAGGGACATCCAAACAGATAAAAAGCCATTCAGCACAAAAGGACACAGCCACCCCAAAAACAGAACAGTGCACTTTGATCTGCACCAGCGCGAAACCGCGGCGGCTGGCGGCTACCGCTCGCTGGAATAGCGGACTGTAAAGCAATACCGGCGATAAAAGGCCAATAGGCATTCAGGGCAAAATGGTTAATGTGGCAAAGAGTTGTCAACATTCTGTGTTGTAGCCTGTCGATGAGACCAGTAAACAAACGGAGCATCGCATCGAGTGCAATAAATTGCCGGAATACCACTTTTGTCATTCCGAGCCCGCAGCCCCATATTTTGAAAAGTTTAAGGTAGATACGAAGGGCGAGGAATCTATCGACGAACAGCACTTGATCCTTTCGCAGGTTCAGTTCGTCGATAGATCCTTCGGCGCTCCGGATTGCGCACCCAGGCTCAGAAATCCATCGCTTCGCGCCTCAGGACGACAAAATGGTTAATGTGGCAGAGTTGTTATTATTCCGAATTGTAGCCTGTCGATGAGTTCTGTAAAAAATGAAGCATCGCATCGAGTGTAATAAATTGCCGGCATAATAAAATGACGGTGTGTTCATCATTTAAATCCGGCAACCATGTTGTGAGACTGTTTTCTATTGCCGTCAATGGAACTCTGTTAATGATCCAAGGAGACTTGTGGTGAGAAAAATATTGATCCATGCGCCCTTTTTTATAGGGATGATAGCCTTTTTAGCGCTTAACCACTGCGCCGGCCCACGCCAAGGGGTGCTGCGGCCCGCTACGGCGACGAACAACCAGTCCGCCACTTTGCCCAACACCTGGCGTATCACTCCGGCCGGCCGGCCTCTGCCGCTTCCAGGAGACATGGCCATGAGGATCATCGTCAGCCCGGACGGCCGCAGGGCTTTTGTCAACACGGCCGGGTGGCATGACCACAGCATCAACATCATCGATCTGACCACGGAGAAAATAGTCGCCGGCTTTCCCATCGCTAAAAACTGGACCGGCATGGCTTTCGATCCCACGCGCCGCGAGCTGTTCGTATCCGGCGGAGGACCGGTGACCGAGCGGTTCACCGGCGCGGCGATTCAATTCGGCGTCGACGAAGCGTTGCTGGAGTATTTGAAAAACCCGATTTCGCGGCTCAGCGTGAAGGACGACCGGCTCGAACTACTACCTTCCCTGGCGATCGATGGGCTGAACGATGAACAACGGTTTATCTCCGGCGTCGCTCTGGGCGAAGATGGGACGCTCTATGTCGTCAACATCAACAACGATACGGTCTATCGTCTGAGCGGTGCGGATTTCAGCCGCCAGACCTGCGCCCAGGTGGGCTACCGTCCCTATGGCGCGGCGACGTCGCCGGACGGCAATACCCTGGCGGTTTCGAACTGGGGGGAAGAGTCGGTGAGCATGCTCGACGCCGAATCCATGAAAGAAACCGGCCGAGTGAAGGTCGGCAATCATCCCAACGATCTGCTCTGGGCGCCGGACGGCCGCCTGTTTGTGGCCAACAGCGGCTCCAACAGCGTAAGCGTGCTCAGCAACGGCAAGGTGATCGAGACCGTCCGCACTTGTTTCAATCCGAGAGACCTGGTGGGCGCCACGCCTGTGGCGCTGGCGGTCACCGACGACGGCCGGCGGCTGTATGCGGCCAACGCCGACAACAACAGCATCGCCGTGATCGACATCAGCCGTCCGGGTGAATCGGAGGTGTTGGGATTCATTCCCACCGGGTGGTATCCCAGCGCCGTCGCCGTTTCTCCCGACGGCCAAAAGCTCTACGTCGCCACCGGCAAGGGGGGAATGAATCTGCGCGGTAACTTTCCGGCGGTAACTGCCTTCAAAAGGACCGCGCCGGATCCAACCAGAGCTTACGACTATGTCGCTTCGCATTTGCAGAGCGTATTCTCCGTGATCGATGTGCCGGATCGCGAGCAACTGGCGGCCTACACGGCGCAGGTCAAAAACAATTTTCCCGATCCCGCCGCGCAGGTCGATCGAGCGCACAGTAAAAAGATCATCGAAGAGGTGTTTCCAAAAATCAAACATGTGCTTTACATCATTCGCGAAAACCGGACCTACGATCAGGTTTTTGGCGATCTGGGCAAGGGCAACGGCGATCCCAATCTGGTCCTCTTCGGCGAAGAGGTGACGCCTAACGGCCACAAGCTGGCTCGGGAGACCGTGATTCTCGACAATCTCTACGCCAACGGCGAGGTCTCCCAGGACGGCCATCAATGGTCGAACGCGGCCTATGTGACCGATTACACGCAGAAGGCCTGGGTGAGCAGCTACAGCCGGCGGGGCCAGCCGAATGCGGATGAACGGCTGACCTCTTCCCCCGCCGGCTATCTCTGGGACAATTGCCGCAAGCACGGAAAAAGTTTTCGCAGCTATGGCGAATTCGCTTCCTTCCGCTCTTCGCCCGACACTGAGCCGCTGTTCATCGGCGCAGCGGGGCTGCGCGATCATTACAGTGAAGAGTGGCTCAAGCTGAAAACAGTGCCGGGCGGACGCCAGCGCGACCCCAAACTGGCGGAGGTGTTTATTCGGGAATTGCACGAAGCGGAGAACCGAGGCGAATGGTGGAATTACATGGTCATGTCCCTCGGCGAGAATCATACCGATGGACTCACCGCCGGCCGCTTCACCCCCATCGCCTGCGTCGCCTCCAACGATCTGGCTCTGGGCATGATCGTCGAGGCGGTGAGCAAGTCCAAATTCTGGTCGGAAACCGCTATCTTTGTCATTGAGGACGATGCACAAAACGGTCCGGACCATGTGGATTCGCGCCGCACCGTGGGGCTGGTCTATTCCCCCTGGGTCAAACGGGGCGGCATTGTCGACAGCACCATGTATACCACGGTCTCCATGGTGCGCACCATGGAGCTTATCCTCGGGCTGCCGCCTATGACCCAGTACGATCAACTGGCCACACCGCTCTGCAACGTATTTACGACCAAGCCGACGCTGACGCCCTTTACCCACGAGGCCAGCCGCGTCGATCTGATGGCAAAGAATCCGGCCGAAGGCGAAGGCGCGCGCCGGTCGGCCTTGCTGGACTGGTCGGATTATGATCTGGCCGATTTTGACGAACTGAACGAGATCCTCTGGCTGGCGCTCAAGGGCGATGTACCCATGCCCGCGCCGATCCGAAGCGCTGTGCTGCTCAGGTGACGGCTCAGATCACCTACTTTTTAATGAATTCCACCCTGCGGTTCTTGGCCTTGTTGGCAGGCGTGTCGTTAGCTGCGACAGGCCGGCTTTCACCAGCTCCCTCGGTTTCCATCCGCACATCTTCAAGGCCGAACGTCTTGATCAATTCGTCCTTGACCGATTCCGCCCGC
>DAIQOA010000253.1:0-5766 GCA_036788095.1 bacterium
GCCTGATCTGCCCTATTTTGAAAAAGAAAAGAGCGGACGCTATCAGATCTCTTTCGGCCTGCAGGGGTTCAAACCCGTGCCGCCCAGCGGCCTGATCTACGGCCAAAAGGTGTCGCTGCTGCTTTCGGAACTGTTTTTTCCTTTTGATCAGACTGATAATTTCGACCGGCTGCCCATACCATTTCGCTGTGTAGCCGTGGACCTGGTCACCGGCGCGGATGTGGTTTTGGGCGGCGGTTCGCTCACCAAAGCGATCCGGGCCACTATGTCCATCCCTACGGTCTTTAGCCCGGTGGAATGGGGGGATTCGCTGCTGGTGGACGGAGGGCTTAACAACAATCTGCCCGTGGATGTGGTGAAACGTATGGGCGCTGAGGTCGTCATCGCGGTCGATGTGCAGAGTCCGCTGCTGAGCCGCGACAAACTAACCTCCGCGGTGACGGTGCTGCAGCAGACGGTCAATCTGGTGGGCCTGGAGCGATGGCGCAAAAATCTGGAAATGGTCGATGTGATCATTCAACCGGATATCAGCCAGTACGGGGCCGCGGATTTTGAACCCGCCAAGATCGGACGGATTCTCTATCAGGGGAAACTGGCCGCCGATGCGGCCCTGCCATTGCTGCTTGCGCTGCAAGAAAAATACGGGTTGCATCGTCCGGCAGGAGTTGTAATGCAACAACGGGTTTTTAACAAACATCCGATTATCAGCGGCATTCAGATTACCGATCAGCAAAAGCTGCCGTTTTCATTCATCTATCGGCTGCTGGGGGTGCATCCGGGTGAACGGTTGGACACCGGGCAGTTGAATCACAACATCATGGATCTGTACGGCCTGGGCTATTTTGAATCGCTCATCTATGAAGTGATTCCGATGGACAGCCACTATGTGGATCTTCATTTTCATGCTCGCGAAAAATCTTTCCGCCAGCTGCGCGTGGGCTTGCGCTATGACGATCGCCATAAATTGGTCGCTGCGCTGAATCTGCAGGCGACCAATCTGCCGGTGCCGGGATTTCGCTTTGAAAATGAGCTCCAGTTCGCCGGCCTGACGCGGTTGTGGTCCCGCGCTTCGTACCCATCGCGAGCGCTGAACCTGCCGGTCTATCCCTTCGCTCATGTCCTGTACAAGGATATCCCGGTCCATCTGTTCGACGACAGTGGCCAGCGGATTGCCGAATATCCAGACCGCTCCATCAGCCTCGGCGGCGGAATCGGCATGGTGTTGGGCAAATCCTGGAACGCCTCGATCGCGTATCAACAGGAGCGAATGGACATCGAGCCTAATGTCGCCCGGCAGGATCCGTCGTTCGCCTATTCCTGGCACCATCGTCTGCGTACGCTGGAATCCCAATTGACCATCGACCGGCTGGATGACGTGCTTTTGCCGCGTAACGGCCTCAATCTAAAGCTCGAGCATGTGTCGAGTATGCCGGAATTGGCCACTGATGTGAACTATCAGCAATTGAGCCTCAGCCTCGATCTGTACAAAACGGTTTATCGTCGGCACACCTGGCGAGGATACGCCTTCTGGGGCTACAGTTCTACCCATGTGCCGCCGTACAAATATTTCAAACAGGGCAGACCGCACTTTTTCGTGGGCATGAACGACGACCAGTTGACCTGTCCGGACCTGAGCATCGTGCGCCTGGACTATCGCTATGAGCACAAGCCGGATATTTTTTTCTTGCTCATCGCCAACCTGGCGTTCGAGATTCATGATACGGGATCTCCCATCTATTACCGGAAAAACAGTCTTCAGGGCGCCGGCCTCGGCATCCGGTTGCTGTCGCCGGTGGGACCCCTTGAGGCTGTGGTCGGCCGGGGGGACCGGGGCCTTTCCACCCCGGGGCGAATGCAAACACGGGTTTATGTGACGCTGGGATATCGGTTTTAGCAGTCAACCTTATTCGCAAGTTTCCTCGTGGCACAAGCCGTGGCGCAAGCCCCCTGGCTAGCGTTGCAGTCAATCTCATCCTCAAGCTTCCCCGTGGCGCAAGCCCCCTGGCTTGCGGCTTTATGCATAATCAAAGAATCACGCAATCCAGTGGATTGCGCCACAAGCCATCAGACTCGTCAATGATTTGCCTTTGTCCAGCCACAGGCGGCGTTTCGCCCATGTGTGCGGATTCGGCCGGCGTAAAAAGGATCCGCTGATGCGGCATAGAGGCTTGCCCTTTGTGCATTTTGACATTGCTTAAAAATGTTGGAATAATTAGAAAATTTCGCTATATTTATTCTTGTATTTTTTTGCAAGATCCCTTATCAGCCATCGAAAGGAGTTACCCTATGCATCACTATAAAGACCTTGGTCTTTGCAACACCAAGGAGATGTTTCGCAAAGCCGTTAACGGAAATTATGCGGTTCCTGCCTACAATTTTAATAATATGGAACAACTGCAAGCGATCATCGCCGCCTGCATTGAGACTAAATCCCCGGTCATCCTCCAGGTTTCTTCCGGGGCGCGCAAATACGCCAATCAGATTTTATTGCGCTACATGGCGATGGGCGCCATGGAGATGATCAAAACCGCCGGGCTCTCTCTGCCGGTGGCCCTGCATCTGGATCACGGCGACACCTATGAATTGTGCGTCTCCTGCATCGAGTCCGGTTTTTCTTCCGTGATGATCGATGGTTCGGCTCACTCGTTCGAGAAGAACATCGAGCTGACCAAAAAAGTGGTCGAGTACGCCCACCAATACGATGTCTCCGTAGAGGGCGAATTGGGGGTTCTGGCGGGCATCGAGGATGAGGTGAGCCACGAGGCGAGCCATTACACCAATCCCGATGATGTGGAAGAGTTTGTCGCCAAGACCGGCGTGGACAGTTTAGCCATCTCGATCGGCACTTCACACGGCGCCTACAAGTTCAAGGTGAAACCGGGCGAATCGGTGCCGCCGTTGCGTTTCGACATTCTCGAAGAGGTGGAGCGCCGGATTCCTGGTTTTCCGATTGTTCTGCACGGCGCCAGCTCGGTGATGCCGGAATACGTGAACATGATCAACCAGTACGGCGGCAAAATGGAAAACGCCGCCGGCATTCCCGAGGAGCAACTGCGCCGCGCCGCTGCCTCCGCCGTATGCAAAATCAATATCGACAGCGACGGCCGGTTGGCCATGACCGCCAAGATCCGCCAGGTGCTGGCCACCAAGCCGGGTGAGTTCGATCCGCGCAAGTATCTCGGCCCGGCCCGCGAGGAACTGGTGGCCATGTACAAACATAAAAATGAACACGTGCTCGGCAGCGCCGGAAAGGCGTGAGCGCCGACTGGAACGCAATGTCGGACCTCTAAAAGGTCCGGCATTTTTTTTAGGCAGGCCCTTTCTGTCGTGCTGTCGTTTCGCGTTGATAGGGCCGGGACCCGGGCGCCGTTCCTTGCCCCGGCTTATGCCGTGGCCCGCGCAACAAACGCTCACTTCCACGGATCCTGCTTTAACAAACTCTTTCGATCACCGGTCTACCATGGAATAGTAACGATCATGCGTTTCAAATTGATCTCTTGTGAAGTTTTTTTTCGCGAATCAAGTCTATGCGCCGCCCAATCGCCCCATGTCATTGACGTGGAATTCACCGACAAGGGCGCCCATGACCGCAGCGACTATCTGCGCGAACTGCTGCAGCGCAAAATCGATGAGGCGGACGCAGCGAAGAAATACGACGCCATTCTGCTGGGCTTTGGATTGTGCGGCAATTCCGTGCTGCATCTGCGGGCGCGCTCCATTCCTCTGGTTCTGCCGCGCGCTCACGACTGCTGCACTCTGTTCCTGGGCTCCCGTCGGCGCTTTCAGCACTATTTCAGCGACAATCCCAGCCTGCCCTTCAGCGCCGCCGGTTATATGGAACGCGGCGATACCTATGTGCATGAAGACCACTTTGCGCGGATGATGTCGGCCGATAGCTCTTTGGCCGACATCATGGAAAAATACGGTGAGGAAAACGGCCGTTTTATCTGGGAGACGTTGCACCCGGAATCAAAGGTGTACGACCAGAATAAAATGGTTTACATCGAAATTCCGGAGACCAGCCGTCTGGGACATGCAGAGCGCTGCCGCCAGGCCGCGCTGGCCGAAGGAAAAGAGTTCATTCTGCTGAGCGGGGACCTGCGCTTGCTGAATCAGTTGGTGCAGGCGGATTGGCCTGAGGACGAATTTCTCATCGTCCGGCCCGGGGAACAGATCGCCGCGGTCTATGATTGGGACCGGATCGTTCGTGCCGTCCCCGTCAGCACCGACGTCCAGCCGTGACACTCGGTGCTGGATCCCTTTCTGTCCGGCGCCGCTTCCCTGTTTCATCGCCTTGATAAAAAATCAGCGAGAAGAAAAATGAAATACGCACTTGTCGGTTTCGGAACCATCCGCCATACCCATGTGCGCGCTATCACGCAAGTCTGCCATGGCAAGATCGTCGCGGTCTGCGCCACCGATCTGGACCGCGTCAAGCTGGAATCGATCCCGGACGCCAAACCCTACCAGGATTATCGTCAGCTGTTGCAGTTGGAAAAGGTGGACGCGGTCGTAGTTCTGACGCCGCATGCGCTTCACCCCGAGATCAGCGCCGCCGCTCTGCAGGCCGGTTGTCACGTTTTTTGTGAAAAACCCGTGGCCGTGCACAAGCTCCATGCCGAGCCCCTTGCCGCGGCCGTGGCCCAAAGCGACCGCGTGTTTGCCGTCAACTATATGAACCGGTTTCGTCCGGATGTGCAGGCGGTTAAAACCATTCTCGATGAGAACCGGTTGGGTAAAATTCAGACCGTGCATTTTGTCAATAACAACTGGCTTCGCTCCCGCGCTTATTTCCGCTCCAGCGATTGGCGCGGCACCTGGGCCAAAGAGGGGGGCGGCGTGTTGACCAATCAATCCCCCCATGATCTCGACCGCATCATTTATCTCTTTGGTCTGCCTGTAGAAGTGGCGGCGCAGGCCGGCACTTCAGAGTTTCACAACGACCTGCTGGTCGAGGACCATGTCGACGCTCTGCTCTTCTTCCGCAACGGCATGCGGCTGTATTTTTCCACCGCCACCCACCTGCATCCCGGTGTGGATCGCATGGAAATCTGGGGCGATCGCGGTTATCTCAGAATGGAGAGCGGCGTGGTGACCCTGGCGCTGCTGGACGAGCCTCTGGCGGAATGGAACGAG
Source organism: bacterium (assembly GCA_036788095.1). Lineage (GTDB taxonomy): Bacteria > Zhuqueibacterota > Zhuqueibacteria > Residuimicrobiales > Residuimicrobiaceae > Anaerohabitans. Next base: position 5,137 of record DAIQOA010000253.1, read on the forward strand.
AGAAACGAGGAGATGTTCGGCGCCCCGCAACCCACCTGGAGTGAGCGCAAAATCGCACCCCTTTCCTTTGACGATCTGCACGCCGCCGGCCACCTCAATTTCGTCCGCGCGGTCGCCGGCCAAGAGCCGGTGATGACCTCGTTTGCCCAGGCGCTGCAGTCTGTGGAATTGGCCAACGCCATGGTGCTGGCGGGCTATACCAAAAAATGGGTGACGCTGCCGCTGGATGCGCAGGCCTACAATGAATTTCTCCAGGAGATGATCCGCTGGGAACAACGGATCGAGCCGAATGGCACGAAACTCTGAGATAAAAGCGCGGATCGACAGTGTGGAGGCGTTGCTGCCGGCCGTGGCTGCGTTGGCCGATCGAGGTCCTGTGGAGATTGATCAGGAGGATGTGTTTTTCGCCTGTCCTTCCGGACGGCTCAAGCTCCGCCTCTCCTCCGCGGACGAGGCCGAGTTGATCTTTTATCTGCGTGCGGATCAGCCGGGACCGAAAGAATCTTTTTACCACATTGCGCGCACCTCCACCCCGGCCACGTTGCACAGGATTCTAGCGCAGGTCCTGACTGAGACGGGCCGGGTTCGCAAGCACCGGATTGTTTTTTTTTGCGGCGCCACCCGCATCCA
>DAIQOA010000254.1:0-5720 GCA_036788095.1 bacterium
ATCCAGCCGGGGCCGTGGGAAAAGGTGTGGTTGACGATGAGGTGGCCATCGGCGCCATGATCCGGCTGAAAGAGGAGGGGCTGCAGATCCCGCAGGATCTCGCGGTGGCTGGATTTGATAACGATAAAATTTCCGGCTTTACCACGCCCCCCCTGACCACCGTGGATGTACCGCGCGTGGAGATTGGAAAAAAATCGGTGGAATTGCTGTTGCCCTATCTGCAGCCGGCGCAGACGGCGCTGGAACCCGTGATGGTTAAGCTGGCCACCAAACTGGTGGTCCGGGCTTCAACCGGACGCCGTTCGGCCTGATCCGCTAGTCGCATGGAAATCATTTCATGCGTTCTGTGTATTTCGGTGTTGGTTTTCCGGGCTGTTCACGGGGCCATTCATAACGGAAACAAAAGGGCAGAGGCCAAAATGAATTTTTATTCAACCATCGCCTGGACGCTCTGCCTGGCGATGATCCCGGCGTGCGGCGCCGGACCATCGGCCCAGCGCAAACCCCTCAAACCGGCGCGACAGGGCGGCATCTATGTGGTGGCCCATCGCGGCAGTCATGCGATTCACCCGGAGAACACCCTGGCGGCCTATCAGCAGGCGATCGATGAGGGCGCTGACTTTGTCGAAATTGATGTGCGCACCACGCTGGACCGCCGGTTCGTCAGCTTTCATGATGCCTCTCTGGCGATTCCACCGGATGGCAAACGGGTCAGAATCTCTGACTTGACGCTGCACCAGCTGCAGGCGGTCGGCCTCGGCGGACATACGGAGGGCGAAAAGACTTTTAACCGCATTCCAGAGCTCTCAGAGATCTGCAAGCTGTGTAAAGGACGAATCGGCCTCTATCTGGACCTGAAACAGGCGCCCGTTGACACGCTGGTGCGCCTGATTCAGGCTTGGGATATGATCGGCGATGTATGGTGGTACGCGGATGCGGATGAGTTGAAACAGGTGCTTGAACTGTGTCCGGAATGCCTGATCATGCCCGATCCAGGCCCGGAGAAAAATCTTCAACCGCTCCTGCAGAGGTTTCATCCACTCCTGGTTGCAACCACCTGGGAGCACTTTTCACCGTCTTTTGCCCAAGGTTGTCATCAGGCCGGTGCAAAAGTCATCATGGATGACCGTCAGCCGGATTGCTGGCGCCAGGCCTTGGAATGGGGCTGCGACGGCATTCAGACCGACCATCCGGCTGAATTGATCGATTTTCTAACCAACAGGTAAATCGTAGCTCCGAGTTGCGTCATCGCCACTGCTGAACAAACAACGAAGAGGCGCGCGAACAAGGTTCTAAAAGGTATTTTTTTCTTGCTTTAGTAGCGCTGCCTTGTTAATTTAAAAAATCTTGTCTAACACAAGCAAAGGAGCTTTTCATGAATCCGAATCCGATTCTGGGTGTCTTTTTCCACTGGCTAGGCGGTCTCGCTTCCGGAAGCTTTTATGTCCCGTATCGAGGGGTAAAAAAATGGGCATGGGAGGTCTACTGGTTGGCTGGAGGGGTGTTCAGTTGGATCGTTATGCCCTGGCTGATGGCGGGGTTGATCATCCCCAATCTGTTTCAGGTGCTGTCAGAGCAATCATTCAACACCCTGGCCTGGACCTACTTTTGGGGCATGATGTGGGGATTCGGCGGACTGACTTTTGGCCTGACCATGCGCTATCTTGGCATGAGCCTCGGTATGGCCGTGGCCTTGGGCTATTGCGCGGTTTTTGGCACCATCATGCCGCCGATTTTTGACGGCACCATCGGCGCCAAACTGCACACCATACCCGGCCAAATCATTCTGATCGGCATTATCATCTGTCTGCAGGGCATCGTCATCGTGGCCCTGGCCGGCATGTCCAAGGAACGGGAGATGACCGATGAACAGAAGCGTGAATCCATCAAAGAGTTCAGTTTTTGGAAGGGCATCCTGGTTGCCACGTTTTCCGGCGTCATGAGCTCCTGCATGGCCTACGGCATGTCCGCCGGCGAGCCCATCTCTGTCAGCGCCCTCAAATATGGGGCCGATGGGATCTGGACCGGCCTGCCGAAATTGATTGTGGTACTGGCCGGCGGCTTTACCACCAATTTCCTCTGGTGCCTGTACCTGCTGCTGAAAAACAAAACGCTGCATCAATACACCAGCAAATATGAACTTATCGAGACATCGGCCAAGACGCCGGCCAAGACGGCCTCTGCCTCCCGCGTGCCGTTGCTGGCGAATTTTCTCTTCAGCGCTCTGGCCGGTTGCACCTGGTACATGCAATTTTTCTTTTACACCATGGGCGAAACCCAGATGGGCCATTACAAATTCTCCAGCTGGACTATTCATATGGCCAGCATCATCATCTTTAGCACGCTCTGGGGCATTTTTCTCAAAGAGTGGAAAAATACCAGCGGCATGACCAAATTTATGGTGGGCCTCGCCCTGGTGACGCTGATCGGTTCTACGATCGTCATCGGTTATGCCAATTACCTCGGCACCCAGCCGGCGATGTAATGCTATCGGAGGCATCGGCCTGACGCCCTTGTTCCGTTGTGCGTAGCTTCTACAAAGGAAAAGTTAAAATGAATCGCGTTGCTTTTAAAATGAAGCTCAAACCCGGTGTTGCGGAGGAGTATAAACGCCGTCATGATGAGATTTGGCCAGAGCTTGTTTGGCTGTTGCGTCAAGCCGGCATCTCCGATTATACCATCTGCCTCGACGTGGACACCCATACGCTGTTCGCTCTGCAAACGCAAAGCGACTTAAATCTCAGCCAGACGCTTCCTGATCATCCGATCATGCGCCGATGGTGGAGCTATATGAAAGACCTGATGGAGTGTCAGGACGACGGCCGTCCTCTGGAGTGGCCGCTGGTCGAGATGTTTCATATGGATTGAGAACTCGGCACTTTTTTAAAAAGGAGATCCACATGTCATCCAACCAGTCGCGGCCCTTTACGGTCGGCTTGTATGGGATCGGCCTGGATACCTATTGGCCGCAGTTTCCAGGTCTGTACGAACGGTTGCAGGGCTATCAACAGGAAATTGCCGAACGGATCAGCAGAGACCATCCGCAGATCAAGCTCATCAACACCGGAATCGTCGATAATCCGGAGCAAGCCCGGCAGGTGGGCAGCCGTCTGGCTCGAGAACAGGTGGATATGGTTCTGCTGTACATTTCCACCTATGCCCTCAGCTCCACGGTGCTGCCGGTGGTGCAGCAGGTCAAAGCGCCGGTCATTGTGCTCAGCCTGCAGCCCACAGCCGCTATTGACTATGATGCATTCAACGCATTGGGTGATCGTGGCGTCATGACCGGCGAATGGCTGGCCTACTGTCAGGCCTGTTCCGCGCCCGAGATCGCGTCGGTTTTTAGCCGCAGCCATATTGACTACCATCTAGTCGCCGGCACTTTGCCGGATCCGGCCGCCTGGCAGGAGATTGACGGCTGGCTGACAGCAGGCCAGGCTGCAGTCGGCCTGGCTGAAACCCGCATCGGTCTTCTCGGCCATTATTACGGCGGCATGCTGGATGTGTACAGCGACAAAACAGGGCTGTCCGCTGTGTTCGGCAGCCATTTCGAGTTTGTGGAAATCGGCGAAATCCTTCAGCAGCGCAGCCAGGTCAGCGACGCTCAGCTGCAGGCAAAGTTGAAAGAATTCGATGACTCCTTTTCTGTCGATCCCGCCTGCAGCGTGCAAGAGCTCGAGCGCGCTGCCAGGACATCAATAGCCCTGGATGCGGTGGTGAAACAGAAAAGGCTTGGCGCACTGGCCTATTACTATGAGGGCAGCGGAGATCCTGCGGCGGAAGATTTAATCACTTCTGTCATTCCCGGCAACACCCTGCTCACCATGCACGGCGTTCCAGTGGCCGGGGAGTATGAGATCAAAAATGTCATTGCAATGAAAATATTGGATTTATTTGGTATAGGCGGAAGTTTTTCTGAATTCTACGCGCTTGATTTGAATGATGACATCGTGCTCTTGGTTCATGACGGCCCTGGTCATGCAGCCATTGCGCAGGGCAAAGTCCGATTGGTGCCGGTTCCGGTCTACCACGGTAAGCCGGGAAAGGGCGTGTCTGTACAGATGAGCGTCCAGCACGGACCGGTGACGTTACTGGCGGTGGTGCAGACAGCCGAAGGCGGGATCAAGTTGTTGTGTGCTCAGGGTCACTCTGTACCAGGGCCGGTTCTGGACATCGGCAACACCAACAGCAGATACAAATTTGACCTTCCGGCCGCTGACTTTTTAACCCGCTGGTCTGAGCAGGGGCCCAGTCATCACATGGCCATCGGCGTCGGTCATTATGCGGGGGTGGTGGAAAAGGTAGCCAGCCTGGTGCAAGCCGCTTTTTGTCGAATTTGCTGATGCAACAGATTTTGCTGCGCCGCATGGACGCCCTGTTTTTAAAAAAATTGCATCAAAATGCAATTCTGCTTGACAAAATCGAAATAATATAGTATAATTGTATATACAAAATCAGGCGCTAAATGCCATGATGATTGATCGTAACAGTCCGATTCCGCAGTATTACCAGCTGCAGACCTGGCTAGTTGAGCAGATCGAGCAGGGTATTTTCAAGCCTGACGATAAAATACCCACTGAAGAAGAGATTGTCGAACAGACCGGGCTGGCCCGGGCCACCATCCGGCAGGCGATACAAAACCTGGTCAATTCAGGTTATCTGATCAGAAAGCGTCGTCTGGGCACCTTTGTTCTGCGGCCGGTAAAGGATCAGGGCAAAAAGACCATTGTTGCGGTCATGGTGCACGACATTCGCAGCGGTTACGCCTCTGAATTTCTTCGCGGCGCCGGGGACGAGGCGGCGCGGAACGGATACAGCGTTCTGTTGTGCAACACCGATGACCTGTACGTTCATGCGGATTTTCATGCCAGCCAGATTTTGAATTATGGCATATCCGGCCTGATCTATATGCCCACCGCCGCTTCAGCGGAGAAGAACAGCGCTATTGTGGAGCGGTTTCGGCGGCGCGATATTCCGGTTATTCTCTTTGACCGCGAGGTTCCCGGCCAGAACCTGGATTTTGTCACCAGCGACAACTATCGCGGCGCTTATGATCTGACCTGTTTTCTCATTGCCCAAGGTCATCGAAAGATTGCGATAACGCTCAGCACTATCTTTAGCAGCGAAAACGCGCGTTTCATGGGTTACCGGCAGGCCCTGGCTGATCGTGGCATTCCCTTTGATCCGGCGAACAATTTTACTTTTCAGGAACGGCTGATCGAATCCCCGTTCGAACAGTTTGCGCGCAAGATTCTGGCACAGCGCGATCACTATACGGCGATCTTTGCCGGCAGCGATGCCATGGCCCATATTATCTATCGCATCAGCCGCGAGTTGGGGATCGAGATCCCTGATCAGCTGTCGTTGGTGGGCTATGACGATCTGCCGGTGACCAATATGCATCGCATCGCGTTGACCACCATTCATCAACCCATCTATGAGATGGGGCAGGAGAGCATGAAGCTGTTGATCCGGCGTATGAGCGGAGAGGGGGGAGAGCCGAATCGCATCGAGCTACGATCCCATCTGGTGGATCGCGGCTCGGTGCTGGCTTTAAAGAGCTCATTACCTTTGGCGAACAGCCAAGACAGAAAACCTCATGACGATAAAAATTCTAACGACGAGGATGCACTGTGAACAAGCAAATCAACATCGGACTGATCGGCGTCGGTCGATTGGGCAGCATGTACGCGGCATTTCTCAGCTATCGCGTGCCGCGC
>DAIQOA010000255.1:0-5687 GCA_036788095.1 bacterium
TGCTGCTCAGACGGCTGTCTGGCGCAAAGGGCCGCCACAACCGTCTGCTGGTATGCAACAGGTCCAAATGGAGAAAACGGCTCCAGTCCATAGGGACCCGATTGAGAACGCAGCGATTGTGCAACAGGGGCAGATCAAAACTTTTGCCATTATAGGACATCAGTCCAGTCACGTCCTCCAGCCATTCAACCACGCCGGTGAGCATCGCACGCTCCTGAAAAAAATCGTGCATAAAGAACTGCCGCACCAGCACAGAGGTTTCCTGCAAACGAGCCACGCCGACCAGAAAAGCGCAGGTTCCAGTGCCACCCGCCAGCCCTGTGGTCTCGGTGTCGATCCACGCCGTGTGCAACGGTTGCAGACGGTCCAGAATCCGGTTTTTTCCAATGCAGACGAAGTCAGTGGGCTGCAGATCCAGGACGGCTTCAAGGTCGGGCCAATCCTGAAAAGCGAATGTTTTCTCCCGCAGCCAATAATCACCTGCGGAGGAGCTCCTGCGCTCCAGCCCCAGTGTTTCAATCCCGACCAGGCCATCCCGGTCAGCCGGTGTCTTTGCAATCGTTGGAGTGGTTTGCTGCAGTGCGCGCAGCTTTTCGATAACAGATGACATACTGTTCGGCCGTTCGCTCCAGGTTCAGCTGAGGTGGGCCATAAAGGACAGCAACAAAAGAGCGCCTGCTTTGCCGGCTTCTCCCACCTCCAGCGCAGGCCCGACGCAGGAAGGACAACCGTTTGTACACGGACAGGCTTGAACCAGATCATAGCCCGCTTTCGCGATCTCTTGATGAATCTGATATAGCTTTTTACAATATCCCACCCCTCCGGGATATACCTCCCAGATAAAAACAGTAGGTAACTGGGAATGTGTAGCGCGCATCATGGGCAAGACCGACAGGTCGCGAGGATCTGTCATCAGATAAAGCGGCGCGACGTTCGCCAGCACGTTGGCGACGGCTTTGAGCGCATCGCCGAACTCTTGCTGCGGCATGTGCAGCTCTTCGTAAAGCTGATCCGGAAATCCAAACCAGAATCCCTGGGTGTGCATGGTCAATTCCGGCAGGGCGATCTTGGCCCACCCCACGTTCTCGTGGGTATGAAATTTGATTTTCTTATACATCGTGGCAATGCTGGTCACCGCCACTTCGCCCCAGCCGGCGCGCCCGGCGCCGACCGGTCGCTCCTCGCTGATCTCGAGGAGCTTTAAATCCGATTTGAGCTGGGCGTCGGTATAATAATCGACGCTCACCTGATGAACATAGGCTTTTCGCCGCGGCCAGTCCAAATGATCGACATGGTATTGCCGGCTTTCATGCAGGTAGATGGCGCCGTCATGCACCATCAGTGGCGCCGCAAAGAGGTCCAGTTCTCCGATCACTTTCTCTTCGGCCGTGGTTTTGTCGATGATCACCACATTCTCTTCCGCGGCACTGCGCAGCGATACGGCCTCTGCCGGATAGACTTCAGCCATCCAATGCCAGCGATCCTCTGAGAGATGGAGAACACGGTTCTCCTGCAAAAAACCTAGAATCTCCTGGGTGCTGTCAACGCCGCCGGTTTGATTCCAGCCTTCGCCAAAGCGCTCGGTCGTCGTGAACGGCAGTTCAAAAGCGGCGCACTTGATGTGGCTGAGCAGGATCAGCAGATTGTCCGGATTCAGCAGGCCGGCCTCCGGCGATTGACTGAACAGGTACTCCGGATTGCTCATCAGATACTGCTCCAGCGGCGCCGACGAGCCGATGAGAATCGCCACCGAGGTTTCGTTGCGCCGGCCCGCGCGACCGGCCTGCTGCCAGGTGCTGGCGATCGTCCCGGGATAACCCGCCAGAATACAGGTCTGCAGTTGGCCGATGTCGATGCCGAGCTCCAGCGCATTGGTGCCGACCACCCCGAGGATGGTCCCCTCGCGCAATCCCTTTTCAATCTCTCGGCGTTGCAGCGGCAGATAACCGCCTCGATATCCGCGCACCAGGTGGGGAGATTTTTTGAAACGGCGCATGACCTCTTTCAAATAGGTCACCAGAATCTCCACTCGCAAACGGCTTCTGGCGAAGACGATGGTGGGAATGTCCTGGGCGAGAAAACGGGCGGCGAGACTTTGCGCCTCCTTGATATAGGAACGCCGGATGCCCAGCTCCTTGTTCACCACCGGAGGATTGTACAGAATGAAATGCTTGGCGCCGCTGGGCGCTCCGTTGCTCTCAATGAGATGCATGGGCTCGCCGGTGATATGCTCGGCAAACTCGAGCGGATTGGCAATGGTCGCTGAACAGCATATGAAGGACGGCTCGCTGCCATAAAAACGGCAGATGCGTTTCAAGCGCCGGATCACGTTAGCCAGGTGGCTGCCGAAAACGCCTCGGTAATTGTGAATCTCATCGATGACAATGTAGCGCAGGTTCTCAAACAGCTTGACCCAGAGCGTATGATGCGGCAGAATGCCGGTGTGCAGCATGTCCGGATTGGTGACCACGATATGGCCGGAAGTGCGGATGGCCTTGCGTGCGGTGACCGGCGTATCGCCGTCAAAAGTATAACTCCTGATGTCAAACGAGAGTTGCGGCGACAACAGGGCAATGACGCTATGCAATTCAGCCACCTGATCCTGCGACAGCGCTTTGGTGGGAAACAGATAAAGCGCGCGGCTGTCCTGCTGTTTCAAGACCGCATCCAGAACCGGCACATTATAGCAAATGGTTTTGCCTGAGGCCGTGGGCGTAACGATCACCGTGTTACGTCCTTGCAGGATGGTCTCGATAGCGGCGGCCTGATGGGAGTAGAGCGAACGAATACCATGCGCCTGCAATGCACTCTTGAGCCGGCTGTCGAGCGCTTGGGGATACTCGGCCCATATCGGCTGCCTGGCCGGGAGTTCTTTCCATAACGAGACCTTTTCCATGAAACCCCGGTCCCGCTTCAGGTAATCCAGCAATTGATCGATGGTCATGGGGTCTCTTTTACAAGATGAATGGTTCCGGCGCCGCCATCCACTTTGACCATGGCGCCCGGTTTGATCAGAGCGGTAGCATGGGAAACGCTGGTGACGCTGGGAACGCCGAATTCCCGGGCCAGAATGGAGGCATGGGACAGAACGCCGCCCACTTCCAAAACTAGAGCGGAGATCTGGTGAAAGACCGGCGTCCACGCCGGATCGATAGATCGGGCGATGAGAACACTGTTCTTGGGAGCGGCAAAAGCCTGCTCACAGGTGAGCGCAATATAGGCAGGCCCTAACGCGACGCCCCGGGAAACAGGGACGCCCTTAAAGATCTTCTGCGCTGCAGGCGTGTGGTGATTGCCGGTGGATGTGCTCCACTGGGCTGAAAACTCCTTCCTCTGCTGAATGAGAGAAGCGTAGGTTTGCGCCGATGTTTGGGCAGTTGCGTCTTCCAGTTCCTGTTTAGTTAGATAGAAGACATCCGACGCCGTTCCCAGTATGCCCAGACGCTGCAGATGATCGGCCATGTGCAGCACCAGCCTTCTGCTCTGCGCTAAAATCCGCTGCCAGATATCCCGTTGATTTTCCCGCAGCAGAGTAAAAATTTGCGCACGGCTCAATAGATAGGAGAATATTTTGGCATAGATCGGCCTGAGAAAAGGATTTCGAGAGTTTGCAATTAGTCCGGTACACTCCAGTTCCGCTTCTTTTCTTTTCTGAATAGCATGAAGTAGAGATTTACCGTTGCTCGAACCCTCCTGGGCAAAGTGCAGGCGCGTGCCGAATTCAACGATTCGGCTTTTGCTTTCAGTCCAGGTCGGATAACTGATATCCAAACTCTCGGAACGATGGCCATATAGACTGAAATATTCATCCCAATTCTCCGGCGTATTATACCTGCTTTCCTGCAATTTAAGGAGATGCAGATTGGCCAACACGGTCTGGTTATTCTCAAGGCCGGACAGAAGCTTTTGGGCTAAACTCGCACGGTCCTGCAAGGGCATGGCCAGCCCAATTATTTTTGACAGCAGCTCATAGTAAAGGTCAGCAAAAGTAATGCTCCATCGATGAATAGAGAGAAACTGATCACTTAACTCGATGGTTTTATTGAGATACTCTTTTACCTCTGCAATCATGCAATTGCCTAAATCTGCCTCATGTATTACTTTAAGGTTCGATTGGCAGGTTCGGTGAAAAGTACCCCACTTGTGCAAGTGAAAAAAAGGAAGCCAATCCAAATTTTTGCCAACAAGCCGGGTAATAAGATAAGGGGTGGCTTTGGCCAGAGCTATCCACCATAGTGGGGACCGCTGCATCAGGCCAAGACTGTTCTTTTTGTCCTCAGATATGAACCGCAATGGAATGATGGAATATAAGGATTGAAGCACGCGCAGTTGACTGAAAGGGAGGCCTGCGCTGATTCTGGTAAGATGCTCTGCTTGAGCCAGATCATCAAATCCCATAAACCAGAGAGGATCGCGGAAAGCGTTTTTTTCCAGAATATCACGAATCAAGCTCCAGCCCAGAACAGAAACAGGGCCGCTGAATCGTTCGACAAAGAAATAGTTGACATACTCTATCCGATTTTCATCCCATAATCGTTGCCCTTGTGCAAACGATGCGGTAATCGGTCTTGCCTGTACAATCCACAATCGGTTTTGTGAATCGATAGCCCACTCGATATCCTGAGGGCCGCCCAGCCGTTTTTCGATTTCGAGCCCGGTGAGAAACAAGGTTCGCAATAGTTCGATAGATGCCGGATTCGACAATCGACCCTTTTCCGAGTGAGACAGGGGGAGTCCGGATGAACGCTTGAATTCGATGCGATACGGCTCTTCCCTCCCCTCCATCAGATGCTCCCCAGTCTGATGAACGTATTCTACCAGCATGTGATCATCGGCGGAACTGGGATTTTGCGTAAAAAGAACGCCGGCGAACTGCGCGGCGATCATCGGCTGCAGAATTACCGCCATCGCCGGATCGCTTGGCTGCATTTGGCCTGGATAGGCGTTTTCAGCCGGCGTATATCCGGATTGAACGACCGCGTAAATGCCGTCGAGGATCTGACTAGGGTTCATCAGATGCAGCAGCGATTTGAATTGCCCGGCAAATGAGTAGCGGGCCGTATCTTCGGCCAGCGCAGAAGATCTTACGGCATAGCCCGTTTCTGAGGGATGTTTGCTGCAAAACTGTACGATGATTTCCAGAAGGCGGCGGTCCGCGGCAGCGGATCGGGTGGTTAATGCGGAACAGACATAGGTCGGCAAGACCACAAAGTCAGGCACTCGAATGCCATGGTGCTTGAGTACAGCCAGACGTGATGCTTTTCGCCCTGTCCATTCGGTGCGGAGTGCGGCTTTTGTGTGTGAGCCAATGCTCCAGGACCTAGCCATTTTGCTGCAGCAACTCGCTGATATAAAAAACGTTTTCTTTGGGCGTTTCATAGGGAAGAACGCCGGTGCCGATGCAGACCTTCTCACGTTGTGCGGCCAATGCGAGCAGCCGCCGAACTTCCAATGCAATCTCCTCCCGCGTGCCCTCGGAGACAATGCGCGAAATCATATTAATCCGGATCATCACATCGGGATGGGCGGCGGCCTTATCCATAAACTGCTGCTGGTCGGTCTCAGCCGGACAGATCAGATAGGCGGCGCCGGTGGAGCAGAGTTCATTCACCAGCAGGGCCGTATCGCCGCCGATGATCAGCGCCGGCGTGAAGCCCTGTATGCGGCCGGCCGAGGCAACCAGTTGC
>DAIQOA010000256.1:0-5630 GCA_036788095.1 bacterium
GATCCTTTATAAATGGTTTTGACCGTCATCGCTAATAAGGAGAACGTCGTGACAACCTCTTTGCCGTTTTTTTCCGCCTCCTCAGCGGCCTGCAGAATCAGCCTGCTGGGTCTCTCCCTGCTGCTGGCAGGGGCACCCGAGTCATCGGCCCAAAACATCGAACCAGCCCCCTGCTCGCGCTTTCTCACCCGATTGACCGCTACCGGATCTTCCGACGCCTCTGAACCGCAAGGCTACAAAGCCTACAGCTCCATTCATCTGGAGATCGGCGTGCGCCGGCCGTTCACCTCCACCCTGGCCATGGAGTTGGATCTGGCCCATGAATCGCGCGAAGTGGACTGGATGGGTCCGGAAAAGGAGGAGAGTCTGGGATCCATCGAACTGCTGCCCGTTCATCTGCTGCTGCAGTATCGCCCCCTGATGCGTAAATGGCATCCCTACGTCGGCGCAGGAGTGAATTACACCCTGTTCTGGGAAAAAAGCGGAGAATTGAACAGCAAAAAGCTCTCCCCCAGCGCCGGACCGATCCTGCAGCTGGGCGTGGACCGGACGCTGACCTCCCACATCGTGCTCAACCTGGAGATCAAATTCATACGCATGAAAACCGATTTTGAAGGACCGCAGAAAGAGCAGATCGAATTGTCCATCCATCCAACCGCCATGGGAATCGGCCTGGGCTTTACATTGTAAAAGAGGAATCAGGCAAACGCAAGGAATCGGCCCCAACGAAAAACCGTGGCCGCACGGCATAACTATTTTTTTTTCAGGAGTCCACCGTATGTCCGCCATCATACAGCAAGTCCGGCAAACGCTTAATCAGGAAGCGGACGAGAAAACCCGGAACACCGGGAGCACGTTTTTTAAAGAACCAGTGCGGCTGCACGGCGTCAAGTCCGCCCTGGTCGGCAAAATAGGGAAAACCTTTTTTCAAGAGATCAAAGGACAGAGCAAAGCGCGAGTGTTCGCGCTCTGCGATGAACTCTGGCGATCCGGATTTCTCGAAGAGTCGTTTATCGCCTGCCATTGGTCCTACGCCCTGCGAAACCAGTATGAGCCGGCGGATTTGGAGATTTTCGAAAGATGGCTGCAGGACTATGTTGATAACTGGGCCTCCTGCGATACCCTGTGCAATCATACCATCGGTTCCTTCGTGATGATGTACCCCAGCGGTTTGTCGCGGTTGAAAACCTGGACGCAATCCTCCGATCGCTGGCTGCGGCGAGCGGCCGCGGTCTCGCTGATCATTCCTGCCCGTGAAGGCCAATTTCTCGAGGAGATTTTTACTATCGCCGACAGCCTTCTCCTGGATCAGGAGGACCTTGTACAAAAAGGGTATGGCTGGATGCTCAAAGCCGCCAGTCAGGCGCATCAGCAAAAGGTCTTTGACTATGTGTGCGCCCATAAAACGATCATGCCGAGAACCGCGCTGCGCTATGCGATCGAAAAAATGCCCAAGCCGTTGAAAGCGAAAGCGATGGAAAAATAGTCGGCTGCGGCGATCGACCACAAGCGCCCAAAAGAGATGAAACAGGACCTGGCTCTTCAGGAGAAAGAAATGGACGAAGCGCAACACCCGGAGACGATTAAAAAAATTCTGCTGGATGGAAGAACGCTGCGGCTGGCCCAAGTGATCGCCGTGGCCAGATATGGCGCCGGCATTGAAATCGCGCCATCGGCCTGGCAGAGAATGGAACGCTCGAGGGCGGTCATCGAACGATGCGCAGCCAGCGGAGTAAAAATATATTCCGTCACCACCGGATATGGTGAGAACGCAGATATTTTGCTCTCACCTGAACAGGCGCTGCACAAAGAGATGAACCTGCTGCGATCGCATGCCGCCGGCGGCGGCGATTTTCTGCCGGAGGAGGTGGTTAGAGCGGTTATGCTCACCACCTTGAACAAATTTGCCACTGGAGAGTGCGGTTTGTCCCCCTCCATCGCCCAGACCTATCTGGCGATGCTCAACAAGCGGGTTTATCCCTGCGTGCCGGAAAGCGGATCGTTGGGCGCCAGCGGCGATTTGATCCCCTGCGCTCATATCGCTCTGGTGGCGGTCGGGGACGCGTCCGGCCAGGCCTTCAAGTCCGGCTCGTCCGCGGAGATTATCTCCGGCCGCGCGGCGATGGAGGCTGCGGGCATCAAGCCGGTCAGCCCTTCGTATAAAGATGGGCTGTCCATGATCAACGGCAACTCTTTTTCCTCCGGCCTTCTCTCCATCGCGCTGTTTGACTCGATTCAGCTCTTGCGCTCAACGCTCTTGATCGCCGCTCTCACGGCGGACGCGCGGGGAGCCGCGATGGAAGCCTTTGATTCTGGTGTGTTTGCATCAGACCCGGCGAGCGGGGAATCCACCGTTGCGGAGATCATGCGCGAGCAGCTGGCTGGTTCAAAACTGACGATCGCCCGCGGCCATGATGAATACTCTCTGCGCACCATCCCGCAATGGCATGGCGCCGAGTATGACGATATTCTCGGCATCCTTCCCGTGTTGCAGGCCCAGATCAACCGCTGTTCGGATAATCCCATTGTGCGGCCCGATGATTCTCAGAGCGTTGATCACCAGGTTAAAGACGCAGGAAAATTTCAGGGCTCGCTTCTGGCAAAATCCGCGGATATCCTGATCAACTCGCTGACCACTCTGGCCAACATCTCCAACATGCGAGCCCATCATTTGATGAACGATAAAATGAATCACGGCCGCTTTCCGAGATTTCTCGCGCCGAACGCCGGCGCGAACAGCGGCCTGATGATTTATCAATACAGGGGATCGGCTGAATATCTGCGACTCTCTTCTCTGGGCAGATTCAGCGTACAGTCCACAGCCACCAGCGCATGGACCGAAGACGTTGTTTCCAACAGCGGGTTGGCCTGTCTGTACGCCTGGAAGGCCAGCCAATGGGCTCTTCCGGTGGCTGCCATCGAAATGATCGCAGCCGCTCAGGCGGTGGATCTGATCGATGGCGTGAGTCGCTGCAGCCCGCGAAATCAACAGCTCTATCGCACAATACGATCACGGATTCCTTTCCTCCAGGAAGATAGTCTTTCGGCCTACACGCTGATCAACGCTGGAACAGAGATGATCAAATCCGGAGCATTGTTGAATGCTTAGGCTGCAAGCTCGGCGGTGATCCATGCCTGGTAAGAGTGAACACCCTGTGCCGCCCCACACTCCGGCCTTGACGCATAAACGCAAGACGGCGTTTTCCTTTGTCCATAAACAGAAAAGAGAAAAAAATGAAGATACCCTTATACCATGTGGATGCTTTCACCTCGGCGGTGTTTTCCGGTAATCCGGCTGCGGTCTGCCTTTTGGATGAATGGATCGATGACGCGATGCTGCAAGCCATGGCGGCGGAGAACAATGTTTCCGAAACCGCCTTTATCGTGCACAACGGTGACCACTTTGATCTTCGCTGGTTCACACCCACTACGGAAGTGGCGCTCTGCGGTCACGCCACCCTGGCCTCCGCTTTTGTCCTGTTTACCTGCCGCGGATGGACCGAAGATACGATTCGTTTTCAAACCCGGGAGAGCGGACAGCTGCGGGTGAGCCGGCGCGATGATCTGTTCGAATTGGATTTTCCGTCGCGGCCGGCCCGGCCGACCACGCCCCCGGTCGGGCTCGATGCCATGCTGGGCGTTGCCGCCAAACAGGTGCTGGATTCAGCGGAGGATCTGTTGGTTCTTGTGGAGGATGAGGAGGCGGTGCTTCATGCCCGGCCCGATTTCACCGCTTTGACCACCCTGGCCTGGCGGGGCATTATCATCACCGCGCCGGGACGGCGAAGCGACTTTGTCTCCCGCTTCTTTGGCCCGGCCGTCGGTGTGGCCGAAGATCCGGTGACCGGTTCGGCGCACTGCGTGCTCACGCCATACTGGTCCGCGATTCTCGAGAAAAAAGAACTGTATGCGCTGCAAGTTTCCCGTCGTGGCGGAGAGCTCTGGTGCCGGCAAGCCGGTGAGCGGGTCAAAATCCGCGGCAGAGCTGCCTTGTATTTGCAGGGGGTTATTAGCATTTAATCAGAAGGTTAGCGATTGTATTAATCGAATCGTTCTGTATGAGAACCGAGGCGAACGAGAATTAGTTCATTTGGAGTTCGTCTATATATCACAAGCCAATCCGGAGTGATATGACATTCTCGATATCCTTTCCAATTCGATACTAACGGATGGTCTCGAAGTAAAGGATCAAGAGGGTTGCCAGAAACGATATTTTAATAACCGATCGAAATTTTTCAAAATCTTTATTTTGCTTTTCGGCCTTTTTAAAATCTCTTTTACATTGGCTCGTATAAAGGATCATCCCTTTTATAAATCCTTAAACAGTTCTTCAACGGTATTTGTACAGCGCTAACACAGGTGTGTAGCCGACCTTCGCCGCCTATCACTATCGCGGCAAATAATAACGATAGTTGTTGATGTCACTTTAGCAGCTGCCTTTTCTGCGGCTCGGCGGCTAACACGTCGGCGTAAGAAAAAGTATCAACGGTTGTATATTCAAATTGTGGAGGCAGCGGTCAACGGCATGCATTACGTATAGGACAGCCCTATGCGGAAATGAGTATACGAGGCTAGAACAGGCGGGAATAAGCCTACGTGTGCTGCTGATCAGCGCAGAAAACCGGCTAAATCAGCGATCATCTTTTCCGTGCGCAGCGTTCGGCCGCGGCGGCTGAGATGATACTCGGTATCATAAAAGCATTCCAGCGGCAACGCGTAGCGTTCCGGTGTTCCCAGCACCGGGCACTGCAGTCCACTCAGCGCCTCGCGCAAACGGTTCAGCGCCGCAGCGTGGCGCGGCAACAATCGATCGTAATACCCAGGGTAGAGCAAGCAAACCTGAACGCCTTTGGCCTGCATCTCCCGAGTGAATTGATTGATGAGCTTAATACTGCGGTGGTCCAGGCGCACGGCTCTGAGCGGCGGCACGTCCTTTTCCTGTATCGGGACCGGCGGCTGGTCCAGATGGGAGACCAGATCACCGAAACGATTGAATCCGCCCCGGTGATAGATGTGATAGTGCGGATCCTGTTTGACATGAAAGGTCTGCTCTAAATAGTATTTCAACTTGCCCTGAAGGTAATTGACCGACTGCAGCAGCACCACCGCCCATTGACCCGGCGTCCGCAAATTTTTCCACCCGGCGCGCTGATAGCTCATCGCTTTCAGTACGCCCATGTTGCCGTTGCGCAATCCAAAAAACTGCTCATATTCCGGCACGAGGATCACCCGGTCTCCCGCAGCCAGATGTTCGCGAACCTCGGCGAGCATGTACGCCAGACCGATGTCGGCGTGCAGGCCCATATTGACCACCGGACGGCCGCTGGCCTGCTCCAGTCTTTCCGTGTCCACCCCGCAGGCCAGATTGGAGCCTCCCACCAACACCACTTTGGGTGAAGGCGTCTGTGCCAGCCGCTGATGCTTGTCTATGGTGGCGGCAAAGTAATGGTCTTGATCCACCGGCAGCAGCAGCCACAGGCACGCCAGAACGACGATGATCAGGCCTGCCAGGAGGCAGAGCCGTCCGCACACTTTTCTCATATCGACTGTCCACCGAACGTCCAGGGAACCTTCATGCGGCCCGGACGGCGCGTTAAAATTGAAAATAGATGAATTGCTGTTCAGTCGCC
>DAIQOA010000257.1:0-5466 GCA_036788095.1 bacterium
CACGCCGCTCGCGTCACCTGGGAACAGGCCAACGCCTACGCCGTCTGGAGCGGGAAACGGTTGCCCACGGAAAAAGAATGGGAAAAGGCGGCGCGCGGCACAGACGGGCGTCTCTATCCATGGGGCAACACCTATGACCATACTTTTGTCGCCTGGGATCAGACCTACGCCCGCGGCGCAGCGCCGGCGGATCCGGAGAGCCCCTATGGATGCCATGACATGGCCGGCGGCGCCTGGGAGTGGACCGCCGACTGGTACCAGCCGTATCCAGGCAATTCGATTCCCTGCGATGCATACGGAGAAAAATACAAAGTCATGCGCGGCGGCGCCAGCTTTAATGATTTCGCCCACATGCGCACCACCCATCGTTATTATCTGCCGACCAACACCACGGGTAATTATTACACCGGATTCCGTTGCGTGAAAGAGGTGGAATCAGGGCATTAATGATTTTTCTCTCTGAACAAGTGGGCGCACCTCCTGTTTCATATCGCTGAAAAGTTCTTTCTAAAGGAATTCATCATGAACCCTCTGTTCTTCCGCGCAGTGCTTCTGCTCTGCCTGCTGGGAATGCTGCCGCATGCAGGATTTTCCGCACAGGCATGGCAAAAAAAATATACCGCCGCTGAAACCCGCAGCCATTTCCAGCAGCCGCCAAAATGGTTCGCGCCTCACGCCTTCTGGTTTTGGGATGCGCCATTGAACCCGGATTCAGCCGCCTCGCTGGCGCGGGAGATGACGCGTCAAGGGCTCAATCCCGGTTATGCGCATCCCAGACACAGCGGCGACCTCTCCAGCCGTTATCCCTCTCTGCCTTTGGAACAGTGGCTGTCGCCGCTCTGGTTCACCAGCTTTGGCGCAGCCATGCAGGAAGCGGCTCGAGCGGACATGACCCTTGGCTATTGCGATGAATACTGGTGGCCCAGCGGTCAGGCGTTCGATCGGGTGCTGAAAGCCCATCCTGAACTGCAGGCAAAATCCTTGCAGTGGAGCCGGCTGGAGGTGACCGGACCTGCTGAGGTCTCCCTGCCGCCGGCCGCGTTTTATGTCGCCGGCAAGCGGGATGAGCAAAATCGCCTGCTCAGCGAGACGCTGATCCTCATCGAACAGAATAGCAGCGCCACCTGGCAGGCGCCGGCAGGCCGCTGGACGCTCTTTGGCTACACCACCTATCACCATCCCGGCACAGACGGCGGCAGGGTGAATTATCTTGACCCCAAACTGATGGAAGTGTTCATCCCCATCGCCCATCAACCCTATGTGGATCATTTCCCGGATCAACTGGGCAACACCATCCCCGGTGTTTTTGTCGACAACGAAGGGGATTATGGTTGGAGAATGGCCTGGTCAGACTATCTGCCCATACGGTATCAGGAGATGAAGGGACGCGACCTGCGACCCTGGCTGCCCCTGCTTACGGAAGCCGACGACGAGGGAGTATGGGTCAGAGCCCGCTATGATTGGTTCGATGTGGTCTCGGATATCTATGAGAAGCATTTTATCGGCCGCATGAGCGATTGGCTGGCGAAAAAAAACATGTACTGCATCTCCAATCTCTGGGAAGAGAGCCTCATGTTTCAAACCCGCGCGGTCGGCGATTTCATACGCATGCAGCGGGCGGTCACCATGCCGGGCACCGATTGTCTGGAGATGAAATCGCAACGGGTGCATGATTTCAAAGAGACGCAATCAGTGTGCGAGTTCGAAGACCGTCCGTGCATGAGCGAGCTGATGGGCGTGGCCGGTTGGGAACAGACTCCCAACCAAATGAAGATGACCCTGAACAGCGTCACCGCCTGGGGCGTGACCCATACGGTTCCGCACGGCATCAATCTCAACCGGCAGTTGGAGACCATCCCGTATCCGGCCGACTGGTTCACTGAAAATCCCTACTGGCGCTATCTGCATCTGTGGACCGATTTCGCCAGACGCGCCTCCTTTGTCAACCGCCAGGGGAGGTTGGCGGCGGACGTGCTGCTGTTCAATCCGCTCGAAAGCGTATGGGCGTTGTCTGAAGGCTATTTTGCCAGTGAAACCGGCAATGAATGGCCGGATCAGGTTCTGCATATCGATAAAACCTACAGCGCGGCTATGGTGGCTCTGTCGCAGGCGCATCTGGATTTTTTGATCGCAGACGCTTTTTATCTCAACCAATCCACCGTGGGGACCAAGGCGCGGCAAAAGCCGGTTTTGCGCATCGGTGAGCACACCTTTTCCGTGCTGGTGCTGCCGCCTCTGTTTATCCTCTCGCGGCCGTGCACGGAAAAAATAGCGGCTTTTGGCCGGGCCGGCGGCGTGATCGTTCTGTTGGGCGACCTGCCCGTGGGTTCACCGGAGATCGGCGCCAACGATCCTGTTGTTCAGGAAAAAATGAAAAGCCTGCGCTCTTTGCCCACGGTCATCGACCTGGGGAATGATCCAAATCCATGCGACCGGCTCGCGAAGGTCATCAGCCGGGCGATCGAACTCGATGTGATCGCAACCAGCGATGGAGCTCCCCTGCTGGTGGCGCATCGTAAAATCGACAGCAGTGATTTTTATTGGATCGCCAACCAGGCGGATCAGGCCAGGTCCGTGCGGCTTTCGCTGCGGGACGCGATCGGCGGTGCGGAAATCTGGGATTGCGAGACCGGCGCCATCACCCCGGTAGGCTATGCGCAGGCGAAAAACCGCGCCGCCCTGCAACTCGAGCTCGAGCCGCTGCAGGCGTTCTGGCTGGTCTTTGACCGCCGGACGAAAAAAATTTCCCCAACTCCCATGCCCGCCGAAAGCTCGGTCATTCCGCTGGCTGGGCCCTGGCAACTGTTATTTCCTGAAACCGACACGGTCAAGGTCTCATCCGCCATCGCCCTGCTTTCTCAAGAACCGCAAGCGGCGAACTTCCCTCCTTCTGATTTTGACAGTGACCAGGGAAATCGTCTGGGCATCGTCGGCCCCACGCGCGTATATGACCGCTGGCGCGCAACCCTGTTGTACATTCCAGATCCGGAAAGCCGAACATTTTTCCGCTGCCGGTTCTTCTTGGCGGACCGGGTCGAGTCAGCCCTGGTGAATATCAACGCCGACAACCGGGTGCATTTTTGGGTGAACGGGATCTCTGTGTATCCCGGCGCCCATGCAGACCAGCTGGCCAGTGCGGATGTGCACACCATCGATATGCTGCTGAAAAAAGGGGAAAACGTCATCGCCGTGCAGGTCGACAATCGCCTCGGCCATGGCTACCTGGTGCTGCAGGGTACGATCCAACTGACAAACGGCGAGTGCATCGATATTCAGACCGATGAAACATGGAGACAGAGCCGTGAAGCGATCGACGGTTGGCAAGAGCTGAATTTCGACGATAGCGCATGGCCTGCTGCGCAAAAAGCTCCGCAGGAATTGCAGCGGGATGCACTGTCCTCGTTGCGGCATCCACAAAAAGCGATCGCCAAAAACGCGCAGCTGATCTGGAGCATCCCGGTCCCGCCGGGCGCGACAGAGGTGATCATGCCCGGCCTGAACTCTCGCGCGCAGATTTGGATCGATGGGCAGACGGTTAAAGCGCAAAACAGCCGGCTCCAACTGGCCGGACAGGCAAAAAAGCTGGTCATCCGCTTGCCCGGAGCCAGCAGCGGGCTCAGCGATGCAATGAAATTCATCTGCCCCGGATCAGCCACGCGAGAACTGGACTCCTGGCTGAACATGGGCTTGAGCCGGTTTACCGGTTTTGTCGATTACCAGACAGAGATAACTTTGGCGAACAAGCCGGCCAAAGTAGTGCTGGATCTGGGCCGAGTCCTGCATATGGCAGAGGTGCGGGTTAACGGCGTCAAGACCGGCGAACGGCTGTGGCCGCCCTTTCGTTTTGACTGTTCAAATGCGATTCTTCCGGGAAACAACCGGATCAAAGTGCGGATAGGTAATCTCATGGTCAATGCCATGGGACTTCAGGATGATCTCGGCAAACTGCGGCTGTGGGGATGGCGCGGCATTCCCCCTGATTCATGCTTTGACGCCGGGCTGTTCGGACCGGTTCAACTCCACATCGGAGAAAATTAGATGGCACACTTGAGGCGATGGCTCTGGATGCTGCTGCTGTTGTCCTGCACCAACACAGAGAAAAAAATGACGACTGAAGAAAACCTGCACTGGCTGCAGTCTGAGGCGAGCCGTCAGCTGCTTGGCTGCCGGATTCAAGCGCTGGACGGGACCACGCTTTTTACTCCCGACGGCGAAGGCCATTACGCCGCGCTGTGGACCAGGGACCTGGCCTACATGGTGGAAAACGGTTTTGACCTGTTCACCCTAGCCGAGATCAAAGGGGCTATTCTCTACCTGTTGGCCGGTCAGCGCAGGGACGGCTGCATACCGGATCGCCGCCAGGCCGACGGGCTGGCGGTGTACAGCGCCGGACCGGTGAACCATCCGTTGGGCGACCCGCCCACGGACAACTCTCCGTTCATGGTCAAACTGGTGGCAGACTATGTGGACCGCAGCGGCGATCTCAATTTTTTTGCCGCCCATTCAGCGGCCTTGATCCGCGCCATGGATTTTACCCCGCGCAGCAGCCGGGGACTGGTGTACATCGATCCCCTTCATCCGCACTCTCCCTATGGCTTTACCGACACCATCCAAAAAACCGGAGAACTGCTCTTCTCCTCGCTGCTGTACTGGGAGGCCTCGCAACGATTGGCGACGCTGTTTGACAAAAGCCAGAATCCGGAAAATGCGCGAACGTTCCGCTCTCGAGCCCGATTGATCGAACAGCATGCCGATGCGCTCTGGGATGAGGCTTCGGGCATGTTCCTCGCTGCGTCTCAGGATTGCCGCCAAATCGATATCTGGGGCAGCGCCTACGCCGTGTATATCGCCTTTCCGCTGGGGGACCAAAAAGCGAGAATCGTACGCTATCTTGCTGAACATTTTGAACGCTATGTTTATAACGGACAGATCCGTCATCTGCCTGAGCCCGAGGTGTGGGAAAAAACCCTTATTCAGGTCAAGGCCGGCACTTATCAGAACGGCGCGTATTGGGGAACCGCTTCAGGGTGGGTGGCGGTTGCGCTGGCGGAGCAGCATCCGCAATTAAGCAGACGGATTTACGAAGAGTTGATCCAGGATTATCGAACGCACGGCCCACACGAGTGCTGCAACCGCGGTTATCGACAGCTCAACAACTATGTGGTCAGTGTGTTGAATCCGTTGGGAGCTCTGAGGAGAGGGCGATAGCCGGCGCAGCCGCGGGATTGCTGTAGCTGACCAAGGGCGGCAAACACTGGGACGACGTCAGCAGCCGGTATTCAAAATTTGCCCAAGTGCTGATTCATCAGCGCCATCGGTTGATTCATTCACTTGCACTCTCCGCAGACACAGCAAATGATTGCAGCCGCACAGTGGGGGTGAACCAGCTTTGAAGGAAAAAATCAGGCCCGTAGGTTTTTTAATATCTCCCTGCACACTCCGCCCAGATCCGTTGCAATGAAATCA
>DAIQOA010000258.1:0-5447 GCA_036788095.1 bacterium
GATCTGGATTACCTCAACATCACCGGAAACACCAACGAGGGCGAGAATCAGTTGTGGGAAAACCGGGACAACCACTTTTATAATGTGAGTGTGGAATCCGGATTGACCCTGGTTCGCGATCGGTTCCGTGGCGTGGCGCCCGGCGATTTCGACAACGACGGAGATCAGGACGTTTTCGTTCAATTGAATATCGACGCGAGCATGGATGTGTTGCTGGTGAACGATGAGACCGAACCCGGCGTGCGCGCTTTTTCCAATGTGGCTGAATTCATCGGACTGACCAAGATGGGCGATCGCATCGGCGGCGGCTTTTTTGATTATGACAACGATGGATTTCTGGATATCTACATCCCTTCCGCAGAGTTTAACCATATTTTATATCACAACACGGCCGCCAACAACGCCAACTGGATCGGCTTTCGCCTGGAGGGCATCACGTCCAATCGCGACGCGGTGGGCAGCTTTGTCACCCTCTATCACGCCGACAAGAAACAGCTGCGTTACTTTAAGGCCGGAAGCGATTATCTTCGCCAGGACAATCCGTTTGTCCATTTCGGCATCGGGTTTGCGACCAACATCGACTCGGTGGTCATTCGCTGGCCTTTGGGCGCCAAACAGACGTTGACCGGCCTGGAGATAAAAAAATATCATGATATCAAGGGACCGGAACAGACCGTGGTTTCGAGGCCGATGGACCTGGTACGCGCGCCGGAGCTGTTTGAACTGGCGCAGAACTATCCCAATCCATTTAATCCTTCGACCAGCATTCGCTATCGCCTGGCGCGGGCTGCCAGCGTTCAACTAGCCGTCTACGATCTGGCCGGCCGCTGTATTAAAATCCTGCACAACGGAATGCAGTCCGGCGGAGACCATGTGGTCTCTTGGGATGGTCGAGACGATCAAGGCTGTCTGCTGTCCTCCGGCGTCTATATTTACCGAATGGAAGCGGACCATTTTTGCCGATCAGGTAAGATGGTTTTCGTGCGCTGACCGCTTGAACGGGACGCAGATCGATTGCTGAGAGTGTTCAAAGGAGATCATAGTGACTGAAATCAAATCATTTGCCGTTGGGATTGTTGTTGTAGTGCTAATAAGCGCCTGCGTCGTTTTTTCGCAGGATTTGGCTACCTATGAACTGATCGACAATGAAAGTGTTGGATTGACCGTGGCGCCTTATTCCAAGTATGGAATGGCGGTCGGGGATATTAATAAGGACGGCTATCCTGAGATTTTCTGCATTCGTTGGAACGGCGGCAATACCTATTCGCGCTTGTACCTGAACCAGGGAGGCATTTTTCTCGATATTTCTTCACAAACCCCCTTGCCTCAGATCGAGGGCCAGGGAGAAAGCGAAACACGTACCACTCTCTTCGTTGATTATGACAATGACGGCGATCAAGATCTTTCCTTCAGCAGCCCCAAAGCGATCTATCTTTTACGCAACGACAATAATACCTTTGTCGACGTGAGTCAATCCGTGGGATTTGTAGGTAAGAAACCGTCTGGCTTTATCACCTCCTGGGCGTTCACCATTGGTGGATGGGCGGATTATGATCTCGACGGAGATCTCGACTGCGTGGTCGTGCAGGAGAATAACAAAGACTTGTATCTGTTTCGCAATGACCAAGGGCATTTCACCGATGTCGCTGCTCAGGCTGGGCTCACGGGGACGGTTTTGGCCAACACCAGCAGTTTGACCTGGACGGATTTCGACTTGGATGGCGATCCGGATCTCTATGCCGGACTCTATTTTTTCCGCAACGACCACGGCGTCTTTGCCGATGCGACCGAAGCCCTTGGGTTCGCAGGTTTGAGCGACGTCAGTCAACGGGAGATGTTCGATTATGACAACGACGGCGACCTGGATTTTTTCAAAGCCGTGAGCAGCGCAACCACCGCCGGCACCAATGAGATCTGGGAGAATCGCAACGGCGTTTTTGTCAATGTCACTGCCGACGTTGGCTTGACGGTGAGCCGTGACCGTTATCGCGGCATGACCATCGGAGATTTCGACAACGACGGCGACAAGGATATCTTTTTGCAATTGAACATTGATCCGAGTTTGGATTACTTGCTGGTGAACGATGAACTGGAATCCGGCGCCCGGGCGTTCGAGAATGTCGCCGAATTCGCCGGCATCAGCAAAACCGGCGATCGCAAGGGCTCAGCTTTTCTGGACTATGACATGGATGGTTTTCTTGACGTCTATCTGCCTTCCGCTGAACACAACCATATCCTCTATCATAATCTGGCTGACAATGACGCCAACTGGATCGGTTTTATGCTGCAGGGCGTGGTCTCCAATCGGGATGCGGTCGGCAGTCTGGTCACCGTGTACACGGGCGCCAAGAAGCAAATCTGCTACACGGTTTGCGGCAATGGCTTTGTGCGCCAGGATAATCCCCACGTGCATTTCGGCATCGGATTCGAAACGCAGATCGATTCAGTCGTCATCCAGTGGCCGCTGGGGCTGAAACAGACGCTCACAAACCCCGCCATCAATCAATACCATAGAGTGAAAGAGCCGGAAGCGACGCGGGTCGAACACCGCGAAGCCCTAGAGGGACCCAATAGCTTTGAACTGGCGCAGAACTATCCCAATCCGTTTAATCCGAGCACGACCATCGCTTTTTCGCTTCTGCGCCAAAGCCAGGTTCAGCTCACGATCTATAATGTCGCAGGAAAAGAAATTCAAACGCTGATCGATGGAACGGCCGGCAAAGGCGCTCACACTATCCGCTGGAACGGTTGTGACGCGGCCGGGAATCCGCAGCCGGCCGGGGTCTACTTTTGCCGTTTACAGAGCCAAGACGGCCGTCAAGTCCGGAAAATGCTTCTGGTTCGGTAATCCATGTCAGCGCATGGCCGCCAGGGGGCATGGCGACACCTTATTAATAGAGGAGATTTTTAATGATGCAGCGATGGATAGCATGGGGATTGAGAGTGGCTGTTTTCTGCCTGCTTGGTCTGGGCGTGCTGTTTGCGCAGGAGATCACCAGCTTTGAGATCATGGACAACGCGGCCGTCGGTCTGACCGTAACGCCGTTCGAAAAATGGGGTATGGCGGTCGGCGACTTTGACCGCAACGGCTATCCGGATATCTTCTGCCTTCGCTGGAAAGCTCCAGGCTACAGCCGCATTTTTTCCAACCACAGCGGCACGTTTACCGACATCACCGCTCAGTCGCCACTGGAAGCCCTCGAAGGCAAAGAGACCGGCACCCGTACCACCTTGTGGGTGGACTTTGACAACGACGGCGACCAGGATCTGTCCATCTCCGGCGAAAAGGGGATCTACCTGCTGCGCAACGACAACAACGTCTTTACCGATGTCTCCGCCTCCGTGGGCTTTGTCGGCAAGATCCCTCCTGGTTTTATCACCTCCTGGGTCTACAGCCTAGGCGGCTGGGCGGATTATGATCTCGACGGCGATCTCGACTGCGTGGTTGCACAGGAGAATAACAAAGACCTGTATCTGTTCCGCAATGATCAGGGACGATTCACCGACGTCGCCGCTCAGGCCGGCCTCACAGAAACGGTTTTAACCAACAACAGCACTCTGAGCTGGACGGATTTCGACCTGGATGGTGATCCGGATCTGTACTCTCATATTTATTTTTTCCGCAACGACAACGGGGTGTTCACCAATGTGACCGAGTCGATGGGGTTCGGCGCCCTGAGCGACGTCAGTCAGCGCGAGATGTTCGACTATGACAACGACGGCGACCTGGATTTTTTCAAAGCCGTGGGCAGCGCCACCACCGCCGGCACCAATGAGGTCTGGGAGAACCGCAACGGCGTTTTTGTCAATGTCACCGCCGATGTCGGTTTGACGGTGAGCCGGGATCGTTATCGCAACATGGCTGTCGGAGATTTCGACAACGACGGCGACAAAGATATCTTTTTGCAGTTGAATATTGATCCGAGTTTGGATTACCTGTTGGTGAACGACGAATTGGAAGGCGGCGCCCGGGCGTTCGAGAATGTTGCCGAATTCGCCGGCATCAGCAAAACCGGCGATCGCAAGGGCTCGGCCTTTTTGGATTATGATATGGATGGCTTTTTGGACATCTATCTGCCTTCCGCTGAACACAATCATATCCTCTATCATAATCTGGCTGACAATGGCGCCAACTATATCGGTTTCATGCTGCAGGGCGTTACATCGAATCGGGATGCGGTCGGCAGTCTGGTCACCGTTTACACGGGCGCCAAGAAGCAAATCTGCTACACGGTTTGCGGCAATGGCTTTGTGCGCCAGGATAACCCCTATGTGCATTTTGGTCTGGGGCTGAACACGGCGGTGGATTCGGTGGTCATCCGCTGGCCGCTGGGCCTTCGCCAGGTGATTGCCAATCCCGCCGTCAATCAATATCATCAAATCATCGAGCCGGAAGCCAGCGCGGTCGCTGGTCCCGAGCTTGGGAGCCGGATGCCGCAAACCTGCCGACTTGAACAGAATTATCCCAATCCTTTCAATCCCGGTACCCGCATGGTCTATTATGTAACCAAGAACGTTCCGGTGCGGATCGAGGTATGCGACGCGGCCGGAAGACAGGTGATCACACTGGTGAATGAGGTCCGTCCGGCCGGTCGCCATGAGTTGCTGTGGGACGGCAGAGATGCACAAGGGCAAAAGGCGGCGACTGGCGTTTACTTTTACCGGCTCATGACGCTGGATGAAGTACAAACAAGAAAAATGATTTTAATGCAGTAACCGGCCATATAAATGGAACAGATAGTTTTGCCATGATTTTTATCACGAATGGAAGCAGATACTAGTCAGGAGAAAATCCATGAAAGGGAAATGGTGTTCTTTGTTGTTCGTTTGCATCGGTCTAGTGGGCTCGAATCCGGTTTTGCCGCAGAGCGCATCGCAGATGGGCGGAACCGATGTCACTAAAACCGGCACCACCGCGGCGGCATTTCTGGAGATCGGCGCCGGCGCCCGGGCGCAAGCCATGGGTGGCGCCTTTACCGCTGTAGCGAATGACGCCACGGCCATGTATTGGAATCCGGCCGGCATTTCCCGGTTGGGCCGGCTGGAGGCCACTTTTAATTACACCAATTGGCTGCTCGATACGCAATACGCCTATTCCGGCATCGTGGCGCCGGTGGGCGGCAGCATGGCGGTGGGGATCAATGTCACCCATTTCGGATTCGGCGAGCAGGCGGTCCGCACCATCGAACGGCCGGAGGGCACCGGCGAAGTGTACAGCGCCAACGATCTGGCGCTGGGGCTGGCCTTTGGCATGAACCTGACCGACCGCTTTTCTTTCGGCGTGAATGCGAAATATGTCAACCAGCGCATCTGGCATGAGAGCGCCGCCGGTTTTGCCCTGGATATGGGCGCGCTGTACGATACGCCGCTCAAGGGGTTGAAACTGGGCTTCTCCATACAGAATTTCGGCACGGATATGAAACTGTCCGGCCGGGATATCCGTCGGG
>DAIQOA010000259.1:0-5389 GCA_036788095.1 bacterium
CGAGTAGGTGAACGTTTCGGTGGGAATGGGATTGCGGGAGAACAGAGCGCCCATATAGTTTTCCGCCTTTTGCGCAAAGATGCCGCAATCGCCGATGTTGGGATAATACTGTTCGGCAAACCAGGTGTCGATGTGAAAACGAAAAGTTTGGTGCAAGTTCGGATGCCGCGCCATCATATCCGCGACAAAGGAAGGCTCTAACCGGCTGTACAATGACAGGAATTGCGCCAGACAGCGCGAATTGCCCGCACTGTAGCCCGACAGTCCTTTCTCGCCGGACAAGCCATCCATCGCGGTGGCACGACCGATGAACCGGTCGATGACCGCCAGCACAGCCGGACGATCCTCCGGCCAGCCCAGGATGGTCTCGATGACCGCCACCGCTGCATCGGTTCGAGGAAAATTGCTCTCGATTTTACGCCGGTTGCGCAGGGCATCGCGCAGAAGGTGCTCTTCGATGTGACCCCGGATTGCAGAGACATCGGTCTTGACCTGGTCAAGTTGGAACTGTTTAGCTTTACGGGATAAAAAAGACGCCAACTCCGCATCGTCCTCCAGCCCGTCATAGATCATGTCATAGGACAGGGCCAGTTCCCGGGTCTCCTCGCAGGCGTCATGCCACACGGTGACATATCCCTGGGTGGTGATCGGATCGCTGCGTTCATAGACCAGCGCCTGAGTATTGAAATCAAAGCTTGGATACACATCGCTGATCCGGTCCAGCAGCACAGCGGCCCTGTGACTGTACGCGCGATCGCCGGTGAGCACATAGGCTGCCGCCAGATTGCGAACGCCGGCCATGATCAACTGCTTCCA
Organism: bacterium; assembly: GCA_036788095.1. Lineage (GTDB taxonomy): Bacteria > Zhuqueibacterota > Zhuqueibacteria > Residuimicrobiales > Residuimicrobiaceae > Anaerohabitans. The sequence goes on from DAIQOA010000259.1 coordinate 817, forward strand.
TTGTCCATAGATCAAATAGGCGCCAATGAAACGCCATCGCCGGCCCTCCTCCACATAGCCCTCTCCGTCATCCACGCCGAAACGATGCAAAGGGTCATGCAGATCAGGATGTTCGGTGTTGAACAATAAAGTCTGATCCGCTTTTTTCGGATCGAACAGGCCATGGTTGTCCAGGCCGCTGCGATAATAAGCGGCAAAATCATTTTTAGGAAAAATTTCGCTGCAATGGGGACACTGCACTTTCCAGGGTTTGGCAAGCGCATCGATCTTCCAGTTGTACATGGTGACCGACTTTTTACAGGCAGGACAAAAACCATTGGACCACACCATCCAGGAGCGGGTGATGGTGGGCGCAAACATCAGATCCCACAGGGTCTCATCGGACATGGTCCTCCACGGCGCCGCGTTGCGGACCGCCTGATCGCGGATCTGCTGCGCCCAGGGGTCTGTCGCTGCACGGGCCTGTATCGTGGATCGGACATCCTGGGAATAAAAAACCGAAGTCTGTTTGGCGCTGACCGGCAGCGGCAAAAGCACGGCTAGAAGCGCAGCACACTGTCTTGTATTCATTGAGCTCCCATGTTCGCGGTTTTCTTGATAATCTCATTTTACGAAATAATTCCCATAAAGGCAAGACCCATGCAAAATCGGGCGTTGGCTTTGAGGCCACACGCCGGCAGAACTGCCACCACCGGCCGCAACCGCGACGAGCTCTTCCGCACAGACGCCGGTGATGGTAAAAAAGCCCTTTCCCATGTTGTTTTTCGGAGAATAATTCTTTATTTTCCATCACCGGTTTGAACGGGCGGGAACCACAACCAGCAAAAACGGGCCGAATGACCGGCAATAGAAAACGGCGCAACAGGCAAACGAGCAGTAGCCACGCGTAATCCGATAAGCCTCGACGAAACCAAACCGCCCTATTCTTCGTGCACCGGACAGCGTTATGCATGCAAGTGACCTAGCAGGAAAGGACCAACCCGATGCGAACGACAGCCAGCCACTGGGGGATCATCTTAATCACCGCCACGATCTGCCGAAGCCAGATCGCCCTGGTGGAACCGGCCACAGCGGGGTTTGAGAAACGCATTTCCGATGCCGTACAATCCATACGCATCATCGACACCCATGAACATCTGCTCAGTGAAAAAGAACGCGTGGACAAAAAAGCGGATGTTGACTTTACCCTGCTGTTCAGCCATTACACCAAGGAAGATTTGATCTCCGCTGCAAATGAAAAAAGCCTCATCGAAGTCGTGTTCAACAACCGCTTTCCCATCCAGGATCGTTGGAGTCTATTCGCCCCTTATTGGGATGCCGTCCGCACCACGGGCTACGGCCGGGCTTCCTGGTTGGCGGTCCACGACCTCTATGGGATCGACGAGCTGACCGAATCCTCCTGCGTCAATCTGACGGAAAAACTTCAGGCCGCAACCCGGCCGGGGCTGTACCGTTCGATTTTAAAAGAAAAGGCGGGCATCGACCTATCGTTGAACGATGTAGGACACAGCAAACTTGATCCGGAATTTTTTCGTTCCGTGGAACGATTTGACCACTTTATCGATATCTCCTCCCATGCGGAGATCAAACAGCTGTGCCTGCAATATGGCGTATCCGGCGTCACCCTTGAGGATTACCTCCAGGCCCTGCGCCGGGCCTTTCAAGCCGGACTCGATTACGGCATGGTCGGAGTGAAATCCGGACTCGCCTATAACCGCATTTTGAAATATGAAGACATTTCGCGGGAAAGAGCGCTGGAGGTGTTCGGCAAACTGGATCGCAAAGAAGCCTCCGGCCAGGAGATCAAGGCGTTTCAGGATTATATGATGCATCGGGTGCTGGAGCTGGCGGATGAGTATGACCTGCCGGTGCAAATCCATACCGGCTTGCAGGCCGGCAACGGCAATCTGATCACCAACTCGCATCCCATCCACCTGGTCAATCTGTTTATGGAATATCCAGAAGTCAACTTTTGCCTGTTTCACGGCGCCTACCCCTACGGGCCGGAGCTCGGAACCCTGGCGAAAAATTTTCCCAACGTGTTTATCGATCTCTGCTGGGATTATGTGATCTCCCCCTCTTACAGCATCCGTAATCTGCACGAATGGCTCGAGACTGTTCCCAGCAACAAGATCATGGCGTTCGGCGGCGATTACAGCGTGGTGGAGCTGGTCTACAGCCATGCGGTGATGGCCCGTCGCTGCATCACCGAGGTGTTGATCGAAAAAGTGCGCTCCGGCTATATGACTGAGGCGGAGGCGCTTGGCATCGCGGAAAAAATCCTGCGCACCAATGCGCTGCGCGTATTTAAACTCGCGCCGGCGGGCGAAGGCCCCAAGGTCCCGGCGGTTCTGCAAAAGCCGGGTCCGCTGCACGACTGGTGGCGGCTGCATAAATCAAAAGAGGGCTTTGTCAAATCGTGGCAAGTGATCGGCCCGTTTGAAACCGGAGAGGGACTGGATCAGGAGCTGCCGCCAGAAAAAAACATCGATTTCAACCAAAGCTATTCCGGGCTTGGCGGCCAGGTGAACTGGCAGCCGGCTGAAGCATCCAGCGCAGGGTATCTGAATTTCATCGCCCATTTTGCCCGGACCCAGCCGGACAGCCGGGCCGGTTCCATCGGCATGGTTTATGCCTACACGGAGATAGAAAGTCCGGATGACCGCCAAACCACACTGACCATAGGCAGTAACGACGGCGCCAAGGTCTGGCTCAACGGCAAGGTGATCCATAACGATAAAGGGGGACACAACGCCGTCGCCGATCGCGACATTCTGAGTGTGAAACTGCACTCTGGGATAAACCGGCTGCTGGTCAAAGTGCAAAACCTCGGCGCCAGCTGGGGGCTGTACCTGCGTGTCGTGGATTCCGACGGCAAGTTGAAATACAAAATTTTTTAGGCCTCGCTGTTTAATGCGAGTTGAATCGTAAAGAAAGCGTAGAGCAAGGTCGAGGGAATGGAAAAGACATGAATATATTGCTGCTCCGCGCTCATGGAGACCTTGGCGGTTGCTCAGCGGCCTATTTGCTGGATGAACCAAGTAAATTATTTAAGGTAGCAATTTATTATTTTATAGAGAAGCAATTTTGACATTAAGACCAACCAGGTCATGGAGGAACGCATGAAACCCCATTCAGCGGTGGTCCTGACGATTCTTCTCTGTTTGAGCAGCGAACCGGCGCTGGCGCAAAAGGTGAACCGTTTTCCCAAACGGAACGATCCTCTACATGTGCGGGCGACGCTGTTCGACGAGCTGGTGCGCGGCAACCACTGGAATGAAGGCGCCATCATGCAGCATGTCATCTTTCCGCCGGCAGGCCGGGAAACCCCCATCGTCGGCAGCCAGGAGGACTGCGCCGGCCACACCGCGATGTACCTGGCTGCCTGCGCTCATCGCTATGCAGCGACGCAAGACCCACAGGTTCGCTACCTGGCGGACGAGGTCATGGCCGGCCTGCTCAAACTGGAGGCAGTCACCGGCGTTCCCGGTGTGGTGGCGCGCAGCTTTAACCGGACCGACACGCCGCTTTGGCATGAGCAGGTCTACTTTTTTCCCCAAGAGTGGCACTGGTCTTCCGCCCTGCCCGGCTATCGCTGGCAAGGCGATCTGAGCAGCGACAAATTCACCGATTTCCTTTTCGGCGTCGGCACGTATTGGGAACTCTGCGCAGACGAAGCGCACAAAAAAGTGGCCGCGGATTTCATGGATCGCTTTGTGGGCCGCTGCGTAGATTTCAATTTCAAAATGGTGGATGTGGACAACAAGATGACCCTGTGGGGCAATTTTTGTCCTGACCTGCCGCATCAGCCGCTGAACTCGCTGGAAATGCTGGCCGGACTCAAGGTCACCTGGCGCATGACCGGAAAGGACCGCTATCGCGCCGCCTATGCCATGCTCATCGATCGCTACCACTATGACGACGACGCTATCCTGGCCAAAGTGTTATGGCCGGAGGAATGGAAAACGCCCTGGGATGACGAACTTGCGGCCAAATCGTTGTACATGCTCTACCGCTGGGAGACCGACCCTTCCCTTCGCATCAAGTATCGCATGTGTTTGAACCGCCACTGGAATGACTGGAGGACCTCCGAGTTTAAAACCAACGAAGAGATCTTTTATCATATGCTCTATCAAGTGCTCAGCGGCGAGAACGTGATGAACCCCACGCTGGTGCAAGCGATCCAGGGGATGTGGGGATTCGACCGCCGGCGCAGCCGCTTTGCCATTCCCACCCCTCCGGGTATGAAAACCGTTGAAGCCGAAGAAGAGGGAGACGCCACTTCGCTGATCCACACGTATTGGTTCGGCCGGCATTACGGCCTCATCGATCCGGCCTGGTGAAAGGAGAAAATTATGAAACCTCTTTTTCTGATTCTGTTGGCCGGCGCCGCGGCTTTGGCCCAACCCTCTCCTCAGCCGCCGGCCGGCATGGTCTATGTCCCGGCCGGCCCGTTTATCATGGGCAGCCGGGTGGGAGATGCGGATGAAAGTCCGCAGCAGGTTGCGGAAACGGGCGCCTATTTCATCGATGCCTATGTAGTAAGCAACGCGGAATTTAGTCGATTCGACCC
>DAIQOA010000260.1:0-5313 GCA_036788095.1 bacterium
GATAAACTTTTTATCGAACTCTTTGAACGGCGCAAAGCTGAAACGGGTGATGTTGGCGAGGCTTAGCTCGTCCATGATATCGACCATCATCTTGTAAGTGCCTTCCCGTTCCACTTTGACCAGACAGATCAGCTTGGGATTGGCCGCCAGACGTTCGATCAGCAATTTATGCAGGTCCTTGAACGCAACGGTTTGGGCGCTCTCAAAGCCTTGATTCCAATAGATGGAGCCGTCGGCCAGCACCCGTAGGGTAAGCAGGCTCGACTCGGCAACTTCCACTTCCGTTTTATCATCCGGAGGCAGGTTGATCTCCATCGTCTGCGGCGTGTTGAACACCGTAGTAAGCATAAAGAAGGTGATCAGCAGCATGACTACGTCCACCATGGGCGTCATGTCGATGCGTACATTCAAACGCTTCTTTTTCTTATGTTTCTTTTTGCCTTTTGCTGCACCGGATGCAGCGGCAAGATCAGCACCAGCCATTGATGTGGGCTCCCTTATAGAGATTCTTTTTCAAGTTCGGTCACGAGGTTGAACCGCGTGATCTTTACTTTTTGCAGAATGTTCATGATGTCTTCGATCGGTCCGTAGGGCGTCTCTTTATCCGCTTTGATTACGGTGCGAAGTTTCGGATTGGCCATACGAGCCTGCACCAGCATGTTGGCGAGGGTCTCGCGATCCTCGAGTTCAATGCCGGATTTCAACTGGTGCTCTTCGCCGAAAACGCGCGCGCGCAAGCGCTGCGAATCCAGCCCGAGAAACATCTTGTTGTCTTTGGTTACCGTCACCGTCATAACGTCCGATTCCGGCAGTTTGAATTGCGAGGTCGAACTCGGCAACGCGACTTCCGCCTCAGAGGGTGGTTTGAAATGCGTGGTAAGCATGAAAAAGGTCAGCAGGAGCATCACCACGTCCACCATGGGCGTCATGTCGATAAAGATGTTGATACGACCCTTCTTCTTGTGTGCCATGGTTTTTCCTCGATTGGCTTATTTGATGCCTGCTTGTTTTTCCGCCAGGGTGGTGACCATCGAATAGGTGGCCTCATCGATCATGTAGGTGAAATTGTCGATGCGGGTGACGAAATAGTTGTAGAAAATGATGCCCAGGATGGCGCAGAACAGACCGCCGGCGGTGTTGACCAGGGCTTCAGAAATACCAAGGGACAGGGCGATCGCATCCGGAGCGCCGGATTTGGCCAGGGCTTTGAACGCGCGGATCATACCGAGGGTGGTGCCCAACAGACCGGTCAGGGTGGCGATGGAGGCGATGGTGGACAAAAACACCAGGTTCTTCTCCAAAAGCGGAACTTCCAGCATCATCGACTCTTCGATGGCGTGCTGAATTTCTTCCTGGGTCTCTTTCATCGAGGATTTAGAGTTGGAGGCTTTGACCAGTTTGTATTTTTCCAAACCGGCGCGCAACACGTTGGCGCAGGAACCGCGCTGTTTGTCGCAGATTTCGATGGCGCCGTCGATGTTCTCTTTGCTGATTTCCGCCTGCACCTTGCGCAGAAAAGTGGTCAGGGAGCCTTTGCCTTTGGCCTTGTTCAGCGCCAGCAGACGTTCAAAGATGAAGGTCACGACCATCAACGACAGCATGATCAAAATGATGACCAGCGGTCCACCGGCTTTGATGTAGTCGGGCAACATGTAGGTGAAGATGAGGTACGCGATGATAAACGCAGCTACCATCAGGATCGTGATGAAGACACCTTGTTTCATGATACAGTCTCCTTTGAGTTGAATTGAATAAGTGGGTTAGGTGGTACTAGACGCTTGAAATTTTGAATCGCCTCCTCGCGGGTCTCTTCCACATCGAAGATGCTCAGCAGCTTGGTGATGACAAAAACGTTCTCCACGCCTTTGCCCATGTTGCACAATTTGATCAGGCCGCCGCCGCGCGTGTAGCGGGCGTGAATGTTGATCAGAGCGCCAATGCCCAGACTGTTGAAATAGGTGGCGTTGGCTAAATCGATGATCAATTTGCGATTGCCCTGCTCAAACAGGTCCGATGCCGCGAACTTTAACTCGTCGGTTTCATCGCCGCCGGTGAACGAGCCCCGCAGCTCCAGGGTGGCAATGTCCAGGTTATTGATCGTCATGGCACGAACAGCCAAGGTACACTCCTCGATAGAAAAAACAGAACCGAGACCGCATGATTTGCACCATCACACGATCAAATCTCATGCCATAGAGCGTCACGAGCACAAGGATTTGTATTTCAGTTACTTGGCGCTCGTCTTTTTTTCTGGACCATCTTCATTGGATTGCATTTCGCAAGATGATTTTGGCCGCGCTCGAGGAGTGTTTTCTATTCTTTAAAAAAACAAAATACTAAACTGTTTTGCAAATTGCAACCAATGAATGTCTTTCACTTGATTCTTTCTGCGGCAGGTCGCGCCGGTCTAGAGCTGATATTTTTTTCTCTTGCGCCACAGGGTCGCCGGATCGATGCCCAGCACCCGCGCCGCTTCATCGTAATCTTTGCTGTGCTGCAGCACCTTTTTGATGTGCATCTTTTCTATCTCTTCCAGGGAGAACGCAAAGGTCGGCTTCTCCGTGCTGCTGCGCACCTCTTCGGGAAGATGGGGGAGCTCGATGACCCCCTGGCGTGCAAGAATGACCGCTCGTTCAATCACATTCTCCAGTTCACGGACATTGCCGTTCCAGCGATAACAGCGCAAAGCGGCCATGGCCTCCGGCGCGACCTCCATCGCCTGTCCTGAACACAGCTTGGTGATGAAATGCTGCACCAGCAGCGGAATATCCTCCGGTCGTTCGCGCAACGGCGTGGGCTTTAAACGCACCGCGTTCAAGCGATAAAAAAGATCCTCGCGGAAGGCGCCCTCCTTGAGCGCCTCATCGAGATTCCGGTTGGTGGCGGCGATGATGCGCACATCCACCTTGCGGCTGACGCTCTCGCCCACCAGTTCGAATTCTTTGCTCTGGATCACCCGCAGCAGTTTGGCTTGAATAGAAGGCGGCACTTCGGCGATCTCGTCGAGAAAAATGGTGCCGCCGTCCGCCAGTTCAAACCGGCCGCGGCGGTCGCGCACCGCGCCGGTGAACGCGCCCTTGACATGGCCGAACAGCTCGCTCTCCAGCAGCTCCTCCGGCAACGCGGCGCAGTTGATGCGGATGAACGGCTTGTCCGCCCGTTGACTTTTACGATGGATGAACTGCGCCACCAGTTCCTTGCCGGTGCCGCTCTCGCCTTCGATCAGCACGCTGATGTTGCTCTCAGCGATGCGACCGGCCAGATCCAGCATGGCCAGCATATCCCGATTACGGGTGATAAAGTCGCCGGCATCGCACCACTCATCGACCTGCTTGCGAAGTTCCTGCACCTCCTGCCGCAGTTGATGATACTCCCACGCTTTTTGCGCAAAGATTTGCAGTTCCGTGAACTCGAACGGCTTTTGCAGATAGTGGTAGGCGCCTTTTTTAATGGCTTCCACCGCGCTGTCGATGGAGCCATGCGCGGTGATGAGGATAACCGTGGTCTCCGGCGAAAAGGAGCGCAAATGGGCCAGCACCTCCATACCGTCCAGCGGCGCCATTTTCAGATCGACAAAGGCCAAATCAAAGGGCTGACGCTGCGCCTCCTCCAAGGCCTCCTGTGGTTTGGTGAACAGATAGGTCTGAAATCCGATCGAATCCAGGCAGATGCCGATGGTTTTCAAAATGTGCGCTTCGTCGTCGACGACGAGCACTTTGGCAGAACGAGGGTCCATCAGGTTTTTCTCGTAAGGGGTAAAGTAAAAGTGAAGGTGCTGCCGTGGCCGACTTCACTGACCACCCAGATGCGTCCGCCGTGATCCTCCACCACCTGCTTGGCGATGGCCAGTCCCAGCCCCACGCTGCCGGGCGTCGTCTCGGTGGCTTTTTTAATCTGGACAAATTTTTCAAAGATGGTCGTCAGCGCTTCCTGGGGAATGCCGCGGCCGGTGTCCGAAACCCGCACCTGGATCTCCTCATCGACTTGTTCCGCCGCTATGGTCACGTGACCGTGCTCCTGGGTGTAGCGCAGCGCGTTGTTGATCAGGTTGGTGAGCACCCAGGTGAGCTGCTCCTGGTCGCCCAAAATCGTCGGCAGGCCTGCATCCACAAGCACCTCGAGGTCGATCTGCTTTTCCCTGAAGGGCAGTTGCAGCGGCTTGAGGGCGCTTTCGACGAGATAGGCCAGGTTGATGAGCTCGCGCTTGGTCTCATGCTTGGCAGACTCCAATCGAGAGAGGTCGAGGAGCTCCCGGACCAGCTTGGTCAGCCGTTCGCAGTCGTCCTTGGCATTGACCAACAGCTCGTGCTGTTTGCCGGACAGCGGTCCCAGGATCTCCTGGGACAGGATGTCGATAGACATGGTGATCGAAGTCAGCGGCGTGCGGAACTCGTGGGACATGGTGGCGATAAAATCCGATTTATGCCGGTCCAAATCTTTGAATCGAGTGACATCTTCGAACAGGGTGACCACCGCCTGCAGCTTTTTATTCTCGTCGTTGATCAAGGTTTGGCGTGGACGAAAATAAAAGGTGGTCTGGTCGTGCGTCACGGTAAAAAGTTCGTCCTTTTGATCCCTGGGACCGGTCCTGAGGATATGCAACAGCTTGGGGTCCTGAATCAGACTGGCGAGGGGTTGCTGTTGCCGGTCGCTGCCGCCGATGTCGAACAGCTGAGCCGCCGCCTGGTTCATCAGCAGAATGCGCTGGTCCACGCTGGTGACGATGATGGGCTCCGCCAGGCTCGAGACAATGGCCTCGGATTTCTTTTTTTCCGCGATCAGCTGATGGATGTTCATCTCCTCATAGCCGCGAAGCCGTTCGGTCATCTTGTTGAACTCGCGGCTGAGCAGCGCCAGCTCGTCATCCGTGGTGATGTCGATCTTGGGGTATAGATGGCCGGCGCTGATCTGGCGCACGGTGGCGGTCAGCTTTTCCGCCGGCCGGATAATGCTGCGGGAGAGCGCCCGGTTGGAGCGAATGGCGAAGCCAATGGCCAAAGCCGCGGCAATGATCAGCGTGAGGGTGCCGCGGTCCACCAGCTTTTTGGTGCGCACGTTGTTCTCCGCGATGGCGGCCTGATAGGTGTCGAGAAGGCCGAGAAACAGGTGGCGGATGTGTCGTTCATAGGTGCTGATGTTTTCATTGTGATATTGACGAGCGTTGGGCCGGCCCTCGCGGCACAAGCGGACGAACGCCTCTGATTCACGATTGAACCAGCGGTAGTTATAAAGGATGCTGTCCAGAATCGCCTCTTGCTCGCGAGTGGCGCTGGCGTCCAGCGCTTTCTGATAAGAGTTGAGAAAAAGGGTGCG
>DAIQOA010000261.1:0-5279 GCA_036788095.1 bacterium
GTACCAGTAGCGCAGCTTCCCGTTTACCCTGGCTTTGGTGATGGACTCTCGAATCTCCTGCGGCGTCACCGTGATCTTGCTCGCCACCTCGTGATCAAACCAGGCCTCCACCAGCAACTCGTCCATCAGGTCCTGTTCCAGGCGGCGAACCCGCTCCGAGTTCTGCAGCCCCAGCTTGTATCCCTGCTGGGCGAGGATCGCCTCGTTGATCATATAGTTCAGATAAGTTCGCTTGCGGTCCGGACCGGTTTTGAGATGGGACAAGCCGAACTCATAATTGCGGCGAAAATCCTCCACCGTGATGGTGCGATCGCCTATCTCAGCCAGCACAGGGGACCGCGGCGCCCGTTTTCCACAGGCGGCGAAAAACAGAAAAGCGGCGCCCAGAAGCAAGACGATTTTTTTCAAAGCGAAGGGTCCTTAAATAATCAAGCCTCAGGAATCGCTTCCTGAGGCTTGAGCATTCCAACACTTACTTCATGAGAAGCAGTTTTTTAGTTTGTATAAATTTATCACCAGCCTGAATGCGGTAGAGATACATGCCGCTGGCCACCCGTTGACCGAACTGATCCAGCGCATTCCAGCGCACCGAGTAACTGCCGGCGCTCTGCAGGCGGTCCACCAGCGTGGCGATCAGCTGGCCGCGGATGTTGTAAATGGACACATTGACGTGCACATTTTCTTTCAGACGATACTGAATCGTGGTCGTCGGATTGAACGGATTCGGATAGTTCTGATCCAACGCGAACTCTTGCGGCATCTCCGTCTGCGTCTCCACTCCGGTCGGCATCATCATGGTCGCGGAGATGTGATAACTTCCGGTGGCGTTGTTGCCAAAGGAAGGAGTGCCGCCCTGATACGCTTTGCCGTAGTAGGGCATGGCGACGGCGTAGTAGGTGCCGGTGTAAGGCAGCGAAACGCTCTGGACCTGGGAATAGGTGCAGCTGATCTCGCCCAGGTAATAGTTAAGTTCGTACCAGTCGTCGTAATCATCGCTGTCGTCCAGCAGGGTGCTGTCCGCCGTCAACAGGCGCATGCCGGTATCCAGCTCACGGATCCAGCGCGGGCCGGTGCCGGGCGACATGGTCACGGTCAGAGTCTGGCCGGCAATGCCGTCGATGGCGAAAATGTCCAAGTCGGCGTCGCTGTCAAAAGCCACTTTGACCGGCTTGCCGTCTGTGGCCAATTTGGCGACACCGTTAGCCTGCTGCAGGTTGTTATCGGGTTCGTGCAGCGCTGCCACTTCGGAGATCAGTTCGCCGCCGGCGGCGTGCAGTTTGTAGGTGCCGATGTTCTGATCATTGATGGCGCCCATGGGCACGGTGAGTCTGAGCAAATAGGTTCCGGTCTCGGGCGGATTAAAGCCGCTGAGACGAAAATCCTTGCTGCTGTAGCGGCCCATGGGGGTGCTGTCGATGATGTTTTCTTTCGGATCAGCCTCTTTGTAGAGCTCGAGGGTGATGTTTTCGGCCACCTTGGAATCCGCCGAGTTGAAATAGTAGAAACGGCCCTGTTCCAGATTCACCTTGAACCAATCTTCGGCATCGTCGGAGGCGAACTTGGCTTCCACCAGACTGCTGTTGGAGATCGGAATCAGGTTCGCCTGCTCGGCCGAGTTGTTCGGTTCCGACTCGCTCACCGAACCGCTGAAAGTGAGCAGATAGTCGCCGGTGCCCGGGTTTCTGTCATTGGCCGGGTCGTTCAGTTGCGTGGAGTAGCAGGCGGCCACCAGGACATAATAGACGCCGTCCGCAGGCACTTCGATGGCGACCTTGGATAGGGTGGTTCCGGAATCGTCATCGTTGTCGGCCAGCGTGTCTCCATTGGCGTTGGTGAGGAAAATGTAAGAGTCGGTGTCCCGATGCCAGGTGGGTCCGCCCAGCGGCGTCAGTTTGGCCTCAAAGACCTGTCCCTTGGTTAGATTGAACCGATAGATGTCGATGTCGTTGTAACCCTTGGGATCCGCCGAATTGTAGAAAGCGCTCTTGACCGTAACGCCGTCCACCGGATAGTCGCCCAGTGCGTCCGCTTCGGCGATGGAATTGTCCGGTTCATGGAAAGAACCGACTTCTGACACGTCGCTGCTGCGCATGCGCAGCACATAGGTGCCGGCGCCCGGGGTCGGGCAGGTCAATTTCAAGTAATAGATGCCACTAGCCGGCGGCAGGAATCCCGAGATACGGAAATTCTTGTTGTTGTAGCGGCCATCCACACTCGCATCGAGCACACTGGCAGCCGTATCGGCTTCTGCGAAAAACTCGGCGTGAATGTTGGCGCCCAACTCGCTGTTGGTGGTGTTGATAAAATACATGCGACCAGCCTGCAGTTCTACCTTGTACCAGTCGACATCCGCGGCGCTGGAGAAAGTGGCTTCCACCTCTTTGCCCTCGGGCAACAGCATGGCCATAGCCACCACGTCGTTCTTTTCTTTCTCTTTAAATGCCGGAGAAGCGGCGCTGGAATAAACCACCAGGCGATACATGCCGACCGGATTGTTGCCTTTGTGAGTCGGATCGGTATAGCCGCAGGCCACTCTGATGTTTACAGTGCCGGAGCCTTGCAGCACATAGTTTTTAATGCCGGAAAAGACGTTTCCGGAATGGCGCTCCGGACCTGGGCGATAATCGTCGTTTTCCATTTTATTGCCGCTCGGATCATAGAGCTCTAGCACCGTATCCAGATCCCGCGCCCACAGTTTGCCTTCGGCATCCAGCGCGCTGAAAAGCTCGACGTCGATGATGTCGCCGGCTTTGCCTTCGAATTTATACCAGTCTTCGTCGCCGGCCGGATAGATGGAGCCGATGGTTTTGCTGGAATCGAAAGCCACAGCCACGGCGCCGCTCTGGGTATTGTTAACCGGCTCGTTGAGAAGGTTGGTCGTGCGCGGCGTCGTCCAGCCCATGCGCAGCTGGTACTCGCCGGTAAAGGCGCCGGTGACCGTACCGGCCGAGGGGGTCAGCTTGAACAGATAGATGCCGTCTTCCGGCGGAACGAAACCGCAGAAACGGAAGTTGCCGTTGTTGTAACGGCCGTTCACCTGGCTGCCGGCCAGATTGGTGGTCATATCCTTGCGATTGTAGACTTCGAGGTTCACATTGGCGCCGATGGTGCCGTTATGAGCGGTGGTGAAGAAATACATCTTGGTGCTTTTCAGGTTGTAGGCGAACCAATCCACATCCCCATCGCTGCTGAACTGCGCGTTGATGAGAAAATTGTTGGCCGGTCCCACTTTCGAGCCGGTCACCGGTTCGCACAACGGCGTCGCCTGATCAGAGACGTCGTTGGGTTCCCGCTCCTTGGAGCGTTCACCCATCCAGGCGTAGGCGATATAGCCGCCGGTGGAAGGATCCTCATCGGTCTCGCTGGCGCTCCCATCGTACCATGAAGAATAACAGGTGATCATGGTCACATAATACAAGCCGCTATAGGGCAAACTGTCGATCACGGCCAAAGAGAACACGTTGTTCTCGCCGAAATCCTCTTCCTGATTGTCTTTATCGTCATTCTGCAAAAAGCGGGTGTTGCCGTCGCCGTCCCAGATATCGATGGCACTGTCCATATCGCGGGTGTGCGGATTCCCCTGCACGGGCTCGGTTTCCACCCACAGGCGCATGCCCTGCTCGCCGACCATGTAGAAAATATCGCGGTCGTCCCAGCCGTGCGGAAAACTGTCCATATTGTACAGCATGCCGTTAAAACGGGAGCCGTCGATGGGCAGCGGGAACTGGCTGAAGGATTCCTGGAAGGTATTGTCCGGTTCATGCAGCCCGGCCCAATAGCTCAGTCCTTGAGAGATGTAGCGGATCCGGTAGGAGCCGTTGTACTCGGCGGTGATAGAGTTAGGATGCGTGACGCGCAGATAGTAAACGCCGGAGCCATATTCCCTGGGCACCCAGCCGGCGACGCGGAAATTTCTCCAGCCGGCGCGGCCATCGGGTTTGCCGACAAACAGGTTTTTAGTGGTGTCCTGGCTGAAAAAGAGCTCCACGTGCATGCTAGCCGGGAGGCTTACCGAATCAGAGTAAATGTGGTAGATGCTGTCCACGGACATGTTCATGGTGTAGACATCCACATCCCCGTTGCTGGAAAAACTCGAAAACATGAGAGTGTTTTCCGGCATCGGAGTCGCGGTTTTGAAAAAGTTGTTGGGTTCTGCTTCGCTAGCCGGCGCCAGGAAGGTCTGCGCCGAGAGCAGTGAAATGGTCGCCAGCATGAAAACAACCAGCATGATAGCACTTCTTTTCATTGCTTTCCTCCTAAAAGAGTGAACAACCGAACGGTTTATAACTACTCACGAGTTCTTTGAACGAATCCCCGGACCTCCTTTCGCGAAATACGGTTTTCATCAATGACGCCATGCATTTACCGCAGTGTAAGCCTCTTGCCATTTGCTAAAACATCAAACCCAGGGAAAAGCGTTGAGTGTTGGTCAGGATCCCCCAATCAGCCCAGGAATAGTCCACTCGAAAACCCATCATACCGCGGCGGAAATATTCCACGCCGCCGCCAACCGTGAGGCCGTTCTTGTGATCCCGTTCATACAAGTTTTCATAGCCGGCACGGACATAGAACATGTTGGCGAAGCCGTATTCCGCGCCCAGGTTGATGCTCTCGGTCGTGTTACTGGGGTGATTGACGTCGCCGGCCACGGTGAGGACGCCAAAAGAGCCCAGGCTGCGGGTATACGCCAAACCCACCCTGAACAACAGCGGAAGCGAATAGCTGCCGACTTTATAATTGACCGGCACACGGTCAAAGTTCTGCACCGCTGCATCGGGGTCCACCACGGTGGTGAGATGGCGACCGGCCATCTGAATGTCGGAACCAAAGTTGCTGACTGAAGCGCCCAATCGCAGGCCCTTGAGCATGGTGTTGTAGTAGACGCCGACGTCCATGGCCACGGCGGAACCGCTTTCGCTCCAGATGCGCTGATTGATATATTTTCCGCTTAGGCCGAAAGAAAAACGGTCGGTCAAGGCCATTGCATAACTGACGCTGACGGCGAGATCGCGGGCGCCGTATTTCTCACCGGTCCCCTCAGGCCGATCCACGGTGCGCACCGGGTTTTCCCCGTAATCCAGGCTGATCAGGCTCACTCCCACTGAGGAGCGGATGGCCGGGATGGGCGCCACAAGGCCGAAAAAATTATACTGCGTTTCCGCCAGCCATTGGCAATTCATAAATTCGATCTGAAACCCCGGTATAAAAGCGATGCCGGCCGGATTCCAATACAGAGCCGTTGCATCTGTAGCCTGGGCCACATAGGCGGCTCCCATGGC
>DAIQOA010000262.1:0-5222 GCA_036788095.1 bacterium
ATCCGTCTCATCGTTGTCATCCGGCACATTCGCCTTACGGCCGGTCATCACCGCCTTGGTGTGTTCGTAGCGGACGCCGGGTAGAAACATCAAAAAACGGCCGATGTTGATCTCCGACATAATATAGCCGGCGCCCACCTTTTCCGTCGTTTCATAATCGTCGGCATCGGCCAAGGAGGAAAAGACATAACTCGAGTCCGCCAGATAAGTTCGGAACAGATGATTGAGCTCGTCGCCATCCAGGCGCACGCCGAAATCATATTTGCCGCCAAGAAAATCCTTCGCCTGAAATGGGGAGTCAAGATAATTGGAGATGGAAGGATATTGCGACTGATACAGCTGGTAGACAAAACCCGGCTGCCCATAACGCGTATGGTGCCAGGCGAACTCCTCAGCGTCGGTATCCAACCGGTCGATGGCGCTTCCCCGGTCCCGATCTTTTGCCTTGTTCACATATTTGCCGCCCATCTTGACTTTGCCGGCGAGAAAACGCGCCAGGGTGAACGGCCATTGAAAGTTGAGCTGTGCGGATTGATCCCGCTCAAACGCTTTCTCGGTGTACAGAATGCCTTCGTACATGAAGGTGTTGTTCAAATTTTTATACGCCGCATCGATCAGTTGATCCGGCCCAAAGTATTCGGGCAGGTTGGAACGGTCAAAGGCGCTGAGCTCGCGGAAACGAATATAATTATGATAGGGATGTCTCGTCATCGAGGCGGTTCGGGATAGGCGCCAGTCCATGGCGCCGAGCGAGAACTTGTGTTCGCCGCTCAGGGTATTGGTGAGCACATCGATCTGGCGAATTCGGTTGCGGAAATACAGCTGATGCATGTTGTCGTCTTCGCTGAACCGGTTGGTGTAAATATCCTCGTTGCGATCCAGCCGGCTCATGAAATTGCTGAACAGAATCTTGCCGTTCGGCAGCCGGTAATCCATCAGCACGCTAAAGCCCGAGCGTTTTCTGATTTCATCCGTATAGATCAGATCGACATCGGTGACGGAGATCGGCGCGTACTCCTCGCCTGGTCTTTTTTCACGCTCCACCGAGTATTCCGCGTTGAACTGATCGGAGCCTCGCTGCGCCCGTTCCAGATTGCCGGTGATCATGAGCCCGAATTTTTCTCCCCAGTAACGATTGCTCAGCGTCATACTGGCCTTGTACTGGCCCAGTTCGTCGCGCTGATTGTTATACCCCTCCTGAAATCGGAAATTGGAACGAAATCCTCCAGAGGGCGCATCCGCCAGTTGAAAATTCACGGTGCCGCCGAACGCATCGGCGTCCCGATCGGGCGTCAAAGCCTTGGTCACCTCGATACCAGCAAGGATCTCCGGCGAGATCATATTCAGGTCCACGCTGCGGTCGTCCAGATCAGTGGCCGGAATTTTTTCGCCGCCGATGGTGATGGCATTATAGGTGGGCGCCAATCCGCGAATCACCACGCGGTTGCCTTCGCCGCCGCTGCGCAGGATGGAGACGCCGGGCAGACGACCCACGGATTCGGCGGCGTTGGCGTCCGGCAATTCCATAATCCGTTCAGCAGAAACTACGTTGGTGATGGTGTTGGACCGCAGCTGCTGATTGATGGCGGCCACCTGGCCTTCGGCCTGCGCGGTGATGGTCACCGTTTCACCCTTGAGGACATCATATTCTAATTTTATATTGATATTTTTCGATTCATCTTCGGCGATGTTTACAGGGACCTCTTTGCCTTTGTATCCGACAAATCTGATTTTGAGAATAAAGGAGCCAGAGGGAATTCTCTGGATTTGATAGGCGCCCTTCAGGTCTGAAACCGCGCCGATGGCCGTACCGTCGAGAAACAGATTCGCTCCCGGCAACGGGGCGCCGGTAGACGCATCCGTGACGGTGCCGACTATTCTGCCGTTTGCTGCCGCGTAAAGCGGATCCAGCCCGCTCCCCAAAAGCGATGCCAATATTATTAGAGAAGAAATGATACGCACCATATCAGCTTCCTCTTTGTAGGGTTAATAAAAAATCAAACCGGCGCGATAGCCGATGGTTCTTACCAGCTGAACGTATACATTCTAAAAAAAAACAGTATCAAATGCAATCATTTTGTAAAAAAATACTTGTAGTCATTCACTTTCTGCCAAGCCAAACCATCTCAATCGACGGCAGCAGCCCGAAGAAGCCGGCGGATCATACCACCGCACATTCAGCTGAACGAAAAGGAATGAACAAACCAGCGTAAAGGCAACAACAAGGCCATTTCCGCCGTCCTTCTGCACATTCAGCAAGAATGGCTCCGGACGCCAATGTGCCGGCGCCGTGGCAAAAACCTTTTCCGCGGATAAAAATTTTGCCGACCAAAGGAATAAACCTTGACAAAATAGTTTAAAATGCTTAATTGTACATACAATTTAAAATCCATCGTCCTCTCTACCTGTACGTCCGAAGCATAACGTATTTTCTCTGCCGCTGTTAATCCCGGAACGAGTGGAAACGAACATGCCTATGCCCGACGCTATCCGCCCCTCAGGCCTACCTGCCAAAGTGTTCTCACAGTCGGACCTGATTACCGATATCTGGAAATCTGCTTTTTCAAAAACTCTACCGAGACCATGCCAACACCGTTTTACCCGCAGGCGCTCCCAATCGGCAACCAACCCCGCAAACACACTTCTTCGATACGGTGAGGATATCATGCGAAAAACAACGATAACGATACGGACAGCAACCATCCTGAATGCGGTGTGGCTCTTTATGTTTTTTTCCAGCACGGCTGTTTTTTCCCAGCGCGCGGAGGACGGCCACATCAACCACCGGAAATATGGCGTCATGGACGGCAATCTCACGCGCATTCCATTCTGGAACGACGGCTTTGTCGGCGGGGTGACCATGGGCTATGTCATCGAGTATCCCATCGGCAGCGGCCACAATCAGATGGATCAGGTGGCGCCGGTGGTGATCACCACCATCACGGATTCCAAGGGCGAAAAACATGCCTGTGTGGAAACGTGTTATTACATTCCTGATTTTAGTCCGGACGGCTCATCCCGCTGGCGCTATGAAGCCCTGGGCGGCTACTGCAATCCTTCGCAGCTGGAAGCGGCCATGAGCGACGATCCCTACACCTGGCCGGACACCTGGCCGGACAAAATGGACGACAGCATCGATCCGGGCTGGCCTAAAACCTGGAATGGTTATTTCGGAAAAGGCATCATGAACGCGGACCTGGAAACCTATTTCGTCGTCGACGATGATCCGGATGAAGAGTTTGACTATTATCCCGATGCAACCGATTCCAGCCGGCGTGGACTGGGCACGCAGATGTATGTGCGCTCCCTGCAGTGGCGCAACGTTATGACCGAAACCCACAACTTTTGGCTCTATGATGTGGAGAATGAAGGCGCCACCACCTACGATTCGGTCTTCCTGGCTCTCTATGCGGATTTTAAAATCGGCGGCGACGACGACGACGTGGCCGGCTATAACACCCGCCTGGACGTGGCCTATTGCTACGACTATAAAAACGTCGGCAAACCGGGCAACTACAGCCCGGTGCCGGCGATGTGCTATGGATTCCTGGAGAGCCCCACCCTTGGCTATGACACCATCGATTCGGACGAAGACGGTCTTGTCGACGAGAGACGCGACAGCGGCCCGGGCGTCTGGCTGTTCGGACCCACGGGCTATTACTTTAACGGCAAGCTGGATGAGCAACGTCAAAAAGCGCAAACCGGCGAGTTCTATTCCTCCTGGCATTGGTCCGGCGACGAGGACGGCGACTGGCTGGGATACGAAGACAAGAACGGCAACGGTCAGTGGGATCTAGGCGAACCGCTCAACGACGACCTCGGCGCAGACGGCATCGGGCCCTTTGACGAAGCCTACACCGGTCGTGACGAAGGTGAGGGAGATGGTCAACCCACACATGGAGAGCCTGATTTCGACGAAAAGGATCTGGATGAGGGCGATCAACTGGGTCTGACCGGCTTTTGGAGCGGCGCCCATCACGATCGCGCGCCACATAATGACGACGAAAAGGTGTTGGAGTGGTGTCTGCAAACTCTGAACTTTGGCGCGGATGAATATCGATTTGCCGACAACCTCGGCGTCTGGTTTCATTCCGGCCCGGTCTATCTGCCCGCCAAAACGAGAAATCAATTCTCTTTCACTCTGTTTTTCGCCGACGGCCAGACGGGCAAAGAACAGCTCGAGGACGCCATCCGCAAAAAAGAGACCGTACAGAAAATCTACAACGCCAATTATAGCTTTGCGCAGCCGCCCAAGGTACCGAATCTTAAAGCCGTGGCCGGGGACGGCAAAGTCTATCTTTACTGGGATGACAGCGCCGAGGATTCCTACGATCGCTTTTTCGGCGTCTATGACTTTCAGGGCTATTCTCTCTACCGTTCCACCGATCCGTCGTTCACCGATCCCCATATCATCACCGACGCCTATGGGGTGGCTACCATGAATAAGCCCATCTTTCGCTGCGATAAAAAGGACAGCCTCTTCGGCTTTTTCCCCGGCACCTACAACGGCCTTCATTTCAACCTCGGCGACAACAGCGGCCTGGTGCACAGCTATGTCGACAGCGCCAATATCATCAACGGCCAGACCTATTACTACGCCCTCTGTTCATTCGATAACGGCTGGATGCCGCCGGTGCCGGCCACAGGGGTGAATGAAAATTATATCAACACCGTGTTGTACGAATCCGTGCTGCCCACGGAATGCAGCTTCAATATCAAAATCGACATGCTCAACGACATCAAAGCCCATTCGCCCAACTGCGCCATCGTCACCCCCACGGCTCCGGCCGCCGGCTATCAGGCGCCGGACATCGCCGCCGGCGTCGAACATTTCGGGCCCCAATCCAACGCCCAGATTAAGTACGAAATCTTTAATCCCCGGCAACTCGTCGACGCCTCCTACCGTCTCGAGTTCAGTTACCCCGATTCCGGCTGGCGCGAACTGCCCTCCTATCAAATCACTAAAACCATCGCCGGCGCACAACCGGAAACCATTCAATCCCTGCGTCCCTGCGAGCGCCTGGACAACGAGACCGTCTATTTCGACGGCCTCATCCTCAAAATCAGTTTTGACACCTCCCGCGCCATCCTCAGCCACGGCTGGAGCAAGGGCAGCCAATGCGATCTCGAGGCCGTACTCTCCGCCGAACCCAGTCTCGAGGAAACGGCCGTCAACCTCGATTTCGACATCGTCTTCACTCAGGGCATCAGCGACACCACCT
>DAIQOA010000263.1:0-5222 GCA_036788095.1 bacterium
GATGTGCTGATCGGCGAAGTATGGCTCTGCTCAGGCCAGTCCAACATGGAAATGCCGCTGATGGGATGGCCGCCCCATGACCTGATCGAAGGCTCTGAGCAGGCAATTCAGAACGCCCATCTGCCGATGATTAGGCTGTTCACCGTAGCGCACGAGGTCTCTGCTGTGCCGCTCAGCGACTGCTCCGGCGCATGGTCGCGGTGCACCCCGGAGACGGCCGCAAGTTTCAGCGCCACCGCCTTTTTTTTCGGCCGCACATTGAATGAAAAGCTCAATATTCCCATCGGCCTGATTCACTCCAGTTGGGGCGGCACTCCGGCACAGTCCTGGACCAGCGCCGAATTTCTGCGGACCATGCCTGATTTCAAGCCGGTGGTCGAAAAGATCGAACAAAGCAGAGGCACGATCGAGCACTATCAGAAATGGCTGACGCAATTCCCCACGCTGAATGTCTCGGATCGCTCAGAGGAGACCCGCTGGACAAATCTGGATTTCAACGATGCAACATGCTGCAGCACGGACTTGGCCGACAACGAGTGGCGAACGATGAACCTTCCGGTTTATTGGGAACAGACCGAGATGGGTGAATTCGATGGCGCCGTCTGGTTCCGCAAGACCATCGATATCCCGGCCGAATGGACCAGTGAGGACGCCGTGCTGGAACTCGGTCCCATCGACGACATGGATCGCACTTTTTTCAACGGCGAGCTGGTGGGCAGTCACGAAATGGTGGGGTTCTGGCAGACCGCACGCACGTATACCATTCCCGCGGCTCTGTTGCGGAAGGGCAGAAACGTCATCGCGGTCCGCTGTGTAGACAATTTGGGCGGCGGCGGCATCTTCGGCAAGCCTGAGCAGCTAAAGCTGTACCTCGCGTCTTCACCGGCTAAAACGCTCAGTCTGGCGGGCGAATGGAAGTATCTGCCGGTGGCTGAATTTCGCAGCGGGATCTTTTATCTATTTCCCCTGACCGGCAATACCTTTCAAACGCATCCTCAAGTCCCGGTGCAGATCTCGGCCTATACGCCGACCTTTTTATACAATGCCATGATCGCCCCGTTGATCCCCTATGCCATCAAAGGCGCCATCTGGTATCAGGGCGAAGCCAACACCGGCGATCCACGCCAATATCGTACGCTCTTTCCACTGATGATCCAGAACTGGCGCCAGCACTGGGGCCAGGGCGACTTTGCCTTTTACTATGTCCAGATCGCGCCATGGGAGTATGGCGAAGGGACCCGCTCCCAGGAACTGCGGGACGTGCAGAGGCAATGCCTGGATGTGCAGAACAGCGGCATGGCGGTCACCCTGGATATCGGCAATCCGCAAAACATCCATCCAGCCAACAAGCTGGACGTTGGAAAACGACTGGCCTTGTGGGCCTTGGCCAAAGACTACAAACAAAAAACAGTATATTCCGGCCCTCTCTATCAACGCATTAAAATCCAGGGTGATCAACTCAAAGTTTACTTTGATCATTGCGGCACAGGACTGGCGGCAGGCCCGTCCGGGCTGCAGCATTTCGAAATCGCCGGCGCTGACCGTCGCTTTTACCCGGCTCAGGCGAGCCTCAACAAGGATCAGGTCATCGTTAAATCTGTGGAGGTGAAGCACCCGGTTGCAGTACGATACGCCTGGAGCAACACCGCTGACGCCTCTCTGTTCAACAAAGAGGGTCTTCCCGCCTCCTCCTTTCGCTCAGATGATTGGCCAGAGTGATGACCGGCCGGATGGTGGTGCTCGTTGCGCTGCTGCTGATTTCCGCCTGCAAACAAAAGGAGGCCCCTATGCGTCAAGTCATTCCAGCCCAAGGAAGCGGCGCGACTGTGGATGACCGCCGCATGGCGGATATCTATACATTGGTCAAGACGCCATATAAATACGGCATCGTGCTGCGCGGCAGCGCTGAGGAGATGATAGATTGTCCCAATGTCTTTCGCCATCACGACCGCTGGTACATGATCTATATCGCTTTTGACGGCCGTGGCTATGAGACCCGTCTGGCAGAGAGTGAGGACCTGCTGAACTGGACACCCAAGGGTCCTATTCTGCAGCGCAGCGGCGCCGGCTGGGATGCGGAACAGGCGGCCGCGGGATTGGCGTTGATCGACTATCACTGGCTGGGCGAATGGCGTCTGCAAAAGCATGATGACCGCTACTGGCTCTCTTATCTGGGCGGCGCGCTGCCGGGCTATGAGACGCCGCCTCTGGCCATCGGCCTGGCCGCTGCTCAGAATCCAACAGCAGAGACGATGTGGACCCGGATTGCAGAAAACCCGGTGCTCACCCCCTCTCAGCCGGATAGCCGCGACTGGGAACGCGACACCCTGTTCAAGAGTCACATTCTGCACGATCCTCAGCAAACGCTGGGGTATCCCTTTGTGATGTTCTACAACGCCCGTCAGCAAGGTCCGAAAGTGGAGCGCATCGGCATGGCGGTATCGCAAGATCTGCGGCATTGGCAGCGCTATGGCGTCGAACCGGTCATCGATCATGGCCCGCAGCCGGGCATCTGCGGCGATCCACAGATCGTCAAGATCGATGATCTCTGGGTCATGTTTTATTTCGGCGCCTTTTGGCAGCCCGATGCCTTTGACACCTTTGCCTGTTCCTATGATCTGGTGCATTGGACCGATTGGAAGGGGCCGCATCTGATCGAACCCTCGGAACCGTGGGACGCCACCTATGCGCACAAACCCTGGCTGGTTACACATGAGGGGATCGTGTATCATTTCTACTGTGCGGTGGGGGATCAGGGACGGGTCATCGCCCTGGCGACGTCGAAGAAATAAAATGACAATTATAAATTTGACGAGCCAAATGCATAACGGGGTGGTATTGAAGCAATATCGATAGCCCTCGTGGCCCAAGCCCCTGGCTTGGGCTATAAAAAAGCAATCCGGTGGATTGCTCCACTGGATTGCTCTGTAAAACTGTGCAATGACCGTTGCCGAAAACGCTTACAGCTCTTTCAAGCCAATTGATCCCGCTTTTCATATATCTTTTGCACCGCATCGGCAATGTCGTCCATATCGCGCCGCGATCCCAGCAGCATATTCTGGGTAAACCACACCGCTTCGCTGCACAGCTGATCTGTTTCTGGAAGTACGTTCTCTTCCCAATAGCGTTTGAGCCGTTCTGCGGAGAAAAGCCGCTTGTAGCTCTCCGAGTTCAATGCTTCCTGAATCAATCCATCGCGATGCTGTGAGGCATACCCCGAGGAACAGGGGATTCCCTCCGCTTCCAGGGCGGAGATAAACTTGGCACGGGGCACGCCGTCGAACTGCTCTTTTTTATAGCGGAACGGATAGAGATGGAAAATAGCGCGTGTGGCGCCCGGATTGAGTTTATAGGGAATGATGCCGGGGATCTGCTGCAGCCGCGATGAAAGATAGCGGGCGGTTTGCTCACGCAACCGGGTATCGTTCTCCAGCCGCTGCATCTGCGACATCAGGATGACCGCCTGAAACTCTTGCATGCGAAAGTTGACGCCGCGCACGGCGTTGGGGCCTGCCGGTTGAAAGGAACCGAAAGCCCGGCCGCAGTTGTGAAAGCTGTGACATTGATCCACGACCATCGGATCATTGCCCACCACGGCGCCGCCCTCGCCGGCGGGCAGATGTTTGGAATTTTGAAAGCTATAGCAGCCCAAATCACCGATCAGACCGCACTTTTTATTTTTATATTCAGCCAGCCACGCCTGACAGGCGTCCTCCACGACCACAAGATGGTGTTTGCGGGCGATCTCCATCACCGGGTCCATCTCCACCGGCAGCCCGAGGATGTGCACCGGCAGCAGAGCGCGCGTCCGCTCGGTGATACGCTCTTCAATCTTTTGCGGATTGATGGTAAAGGTCTCCTGATCGGTATCGGCGAAAACCGGCAACGCCTTGAGCATCAGAACGACATTGTAGGTGGCGATGAAGGTATAGGGAGAAACGATCACTTCGTCTCCGGCCTCTACACCCAGCACATGCAGAGCGGTGATCAACGCGGTCGTGCCGCTTGAAGTGGCCAAGCACTTGCTCGCGCCAAGGAGTTCGGCATAGCGCTTTTCAAACTCGGGGACGCGTGTTCCCTGGCCGCGAAACCAGACGCCGCTGCGCAGGACCGCGAGGATATCCGGTTCCGCGGATCGGTCCCAGATGGGCCAGGGGCTCCACTTTTTGGTGCGCACAGGCTCACCGCCCAGCAGCGCCAGTTTGCCGGCGCTGCGTCCGGGACGGGCGATGCCCGCGGCTGGAACCGGCGCCAACGCAGTTGCGGAGACAGCGGCGCCGGCGGCGAGAAAACGACGCCGGGAAAGTAGTTGTTTCATCATGCACCTCGCCTGATTGTTGAGTTCACCTTTTTATACTTCACCGCCGGTGCGGATTCAATCCTACTAGGCGCCGACGATCCCCAGCGGCGGCAATGTTTTCCATCTTCCGCGAGTGAAATCCGGGAAATCCACAGGCCGGCTCTTTTTGGCCACCGACCGTTCGCTCAATTCCGAAACCGCGCTCCAGGCCGCCGCATCATACACGTTCTGGTCCGTCGGCAGGCCCTGATGCAGACACTCGATCAGCCGATAGTCCTCCAAAAAGTCCATGCCGCCATGCCCAGCGCCGGCCGACTCTGCGCGCAGCTTGCGCCATAACGGATGTTCATATTCCGCGGCATAGTTCTGCAACGGCTCCCACTCGTGCTGCGGACTCTTGCCCTCGATATGAATCCGTTCCGGCCATTTCTGAGCGATGCCGCGGGTCCCCTGCACGATGTTGATGCGCGTGTAGGGCCGGGGCGTGTCGCAATCGTGATACAAGGTGATGACGCGGCCGTTATGCGTGCGGATCAGACTGACATTCACATCGCCCTGTTTATAATTCTGCCGGGCGCGAGGATCGTCGCTGCCGAAATGTTCGGTCGCATACAGCTTTAATCCGCGCGAGACCGTGCTCATGGAAACGAGATAGTCGAATTGATCGCCGCGGTTGATGTCCATGCACTGGGCAATAGGCCCCAGACCATGCGTGGGATAGAGATTGCCGTTTCGTTTGATAGAGTGAGCGGTACGCCACAACCCCTCTCCTTCCGCCGTCATTTTCAGCTGGCGCAGGTCGTGCAGATATCCGGCCTCGCCGTGCAAAATTTCGCCCAGCACGCCTTTGCGCACCATGTTAAAGATCATCATCTCTTCATAATCATAAACTTCCGTCTCTGTTTCTTCATTTATTCTGAAT
>DAIQOA010000264.1:0-5195 GCA_036788095.1 bacterium
GTTGGTTTTTCATAGAACAAATTTACAAAACCAATCTATTTTGGACAGCACTGATTAGTATTTTATTTTCAATTAATTTAGTTAAAAGCCGTTATTAAAGCAAGAAAAATTTCAGCTCACTCCTGAGGCGCAGAGGCCTGCTGCATGCCGCTGAGCAGCAGGTATCCGATGGTCACTACAAAAAGGCCGACCACCAGGGCGACGACCGTCACCATGGCGACGGTGGCCAGCAAATCCGCGGCTGGGCTCCGTTCCACCTGCCTGTATCGGTGGCTTACCATGATATCGTAGAGCATTTTACCCGACAGGATCACAAAGAGCATGATCCCCAGCATGATTCTGGGAAAGGAAACCGTCTTTTCATGCATCCAGGCGATGGGAGACAGCAGCCAGATCAACAGCCCCCACTTAACAACCTCCCAGACAAACGGTTTTATTTTGCTCCAGACCACATCGCTCCTTTACGGATCATCGCGCTCATCGTCGTTCTCTTCATTCAACCAAAAGGCATCTCGGATATGATGGATGGACAACACGCCCCGTTGCAGGCGCAACGTGATCACATCATAACGGCAGTCCACATCGTAGCATTCATGCAGCGCACGGTAGCGCCTGGCAGCAGAGATCATGCACTTCTGTTTGCGCGGCGTGACCCAGGCTTCCGGTTCGCCGAAACTGCTGGAACGACAGGTTTTCACCTCGACAAAGCAGAGATATTCTCCTTCGCGGGCAATGATATCGATCTCACCGTGGCCGGCGCGGAAATTACGCGCAAGAATCGTTAGGCCCTGCGCCTGGAGATACTCCACTGCCTTTTGTTCTCCAAAGGCGCCTAACCGTTTGGCGTAGCTGGAAGCGGCCATAACGACAGATCCTGCAGCTGTTTGGGATGAAAAGAGCGACGATGGATGGGACACCAGCCCCATCGCCGGATCGCGCGCAAATGCTCGGCGGTCGGGTAGCCCTTGTGCTTGTCGAAACGGTACTGAGGATACAGGGCGTGATATTCCACCATTTTCTGATCCCTCGTCACTTTGGCGATGATGGAGGCAGCCGCCACACTCAGGGATAGACGATCGCCCTTTATTAACGTCGTGGTTGGGATAAAAGTTTCCGGACTGCCGCGGCCATCGATGAGCAAGTGGTCAGGGGTCAGATGAAGGCGGCGCACCGCTTCCAGCATGGCGCGATAGGTGGCTTGCAGGATATTGATGCGGTCGATGACCTGTTCCGAAACCACACCGACGCCCACAGCCAAGGCATGGGTTCGTATTAAAACGGCTGCAGCCTCGCGTTGCCTGGCGGTCAATCTCTTGGAATCATCGATGCCCGGCAACACGGTCTGGCCTTGGGGAAAGATAACCGCCGCCGCGACCACCGGTCCGGCCAGAGGACCGCGGCCGGCTTCGTCCACTCCGGCGACTTGAATAGAGCCCTGCCGCCAGAGCAGACGCTCATAGTGTAAGAGATCCACGTTCTTCATGCCACAGACCAGCCCATCTGATGAATGACCGGAGGAAAAGCCGTTCCGACGGATTCGGACACTGCGCCGATGCGGCAGAGAACGATGGTACAAACAAAGGTCTCCACCGTTGCTCTTGCGCTTTTACCGGCGCCGGCGACGGCGCCGCACTCGACGGAAACTGCAGGACCACTCCTGTCTCCGGTCCGGCGCCGCGGGATCAGGGCCGCGACGGCGGAAGCGGCAGTTCGCTGGCATCCTTGCCGCCGGCATCGTCCTCCCGGTTGAAAATAAACCAGGCCAACAGAATCGAGGCGCTGCCTCCGCCCAGAGCCCACCATGACCGATACCATGGCTTGGATAATTTTTCCAGTTGAAAAAAAAGAGTGTCCGTGCGTCCGGGGTTCACCTGAATGACCGTCTGCAGATCGTCGTGGCCCGGGGCATGCAGCAAAAAGTCAAACTCGCCGGCATTCAGGTTCATAAAAGCCGCAGGTGTGTTCATGGACACCGACTTGCCGGAACGACGGTCATAGCAGACTGCAATGGCCGTGGGTGGATCGGACTCTATCCACAGGCTGCCCATGTTGGCCTGTCTGACGAAATGATACTGCTCGTACAGATCCGGTGGAATCAGATGGGTGTCAAGTTCGCGCCCCGGATCGATGTCGACCGCCTGCTGCAAATGGCTGCGAACGCTGTCAGGCTGCCCGTTGAGCCGGATCAGAGAAAAGGCATAATACAGGTGTGCATCAAAGCGATCGGAAACCGGCAGGGTCGGGTCGGACAGAGCCCGGCGCATTAGCATCAGCGCGGTCTCGAACTCGGCTTGATAAAACGCTTCCACGCCCTTTTGGACTCGATCACCCTTAGCGGATTGACCATAGACCATGGTCCCCGCCAGCATGAGCACCAGCCATAGTATCTTTTTCATCTTAGGAAGATCATCTTTCTTTGTGCGCTGAAATCAGGTCCGTTCATCTTGATCAGATAAACGCCGGAAGCCGCAATCCGTCCGGTTTCGTCACGACCGTCCCAAAGCATCTGTTTGCGTCCGGCGGTCTGGACGCCGGAATAGAGCACGCGTATATTCTGCCCAAGGAGATTATAGACAGCGATCTCCACTCTGCCCTCTCTGACGACCTGATAGGTGATCACGGTCTGTCCGTTAAAGGGATTGGGATAGTTTTGCAGCAGTTCGGTGGTGGTCGCCATGCCGCTCTGGCTGTTCTCCGCCATGAAGCGGCTGCTGCCCGCCAGCAGTTGAAAACGGCGGACGGTGTCGTTCTTGGCGCTGATGAAATAGTAAACCGAATCATTTTTCAGATTGACCCACACCTGATCGCGTTCATCCCACAGACCGGCGGAAAAGGTTTCCGGCCACTGGCCGGAGCGGTGAAAGTTCAGCTGGACCGTTTTTTCCGATTGATTGGTAGTGACCGCGATATTCCAGATGTAGCCTTCGGCCGGCCGGCGGAAATCCGTAGCCCAGGGCCGGCCGCTTGAATCCATAAACGCAAAAGCGACAAAATCGCCCACCGGGTAGGGCTCGGGGTACTTGGCCATGGGTCGGTCGCCGGATGCCACGCCAAGGTAATTGTTGTCGTCCACCGCATCGGCTGCCCTCGCCGTGATGTGGAAGAGCCAGTCTGCACCCTTGAAAGCGACTTCCGCCGGTATCTTGTGCAGCGTTGCCGCTGACTCGAGCGCCGGGATGATAAGCTTGGCCTGATCATGATCGGAATAAAAGCTGTACCCCTGCCAAGGTTTCATTTGCTCGACCTCAAACGGCAACAACCAGCGGCCCTCGTAAGCATAGGGGCCGATCACTTTTTGCGTATCCGCGCCTGTCGCTTTTAACACATCGCTCCAATCCACAATAAAGGCATAGGGATTGGCCACATCGTTCCATCCTTTGGTCAGGGTGATGGCAAACGATGGGTATACAGCCACCGAAACGCCGGGGCCGCTGTCCAGCGCCACATCCGGCAGGGCGGTGATCAGCCAGAACGACCGACCAGGTTCAACCCGGCCCAACTGCGGATACTCGTTGAATGCAGAGACGGCGGTCTCCCAGGAGAACAATCGCCATTTGCGCCTGTCATAGGCGCCAAGGTCATCCTCGAACACCGCCTCGGGCCGCGGGTCATCAATCTGGATGGGAAAAGACACCAGCTGATAACGGTTGACCTCCGTGCCCGCTGCAGGCGGCGCCGGCCGCAGCAGGCCGTTGTTGTTGGCGCCGACCATGCGCACGCGCAGACTAAAGCTGGACGGCGTCTGTTCCAGAGCCGGCTCTCGCCGCAGCGTCAACCCATCAGTGGACCAAAGGACATATTCCAGACCGCGCGCTCCCAGGGCTGAAGCAGGGATGGTCGCGCTAAAGGTGCTGTCATCGATCCGGCTCATCCCCAGGGTGGTGCGAAAGCGGCTGCCGGCTGGACCGTACTGCAGACTGGCGGATTCAATGCGGTTCTCGTCGTGGATGATCGCCTGAACGCCCACCGGAGTGTTCTCCAGCACCGGCGTCTGCGCAGCAGTGTACTTGATTCGTGGCGGAGTGCTGTCCAGACCCAGCGGCAGAATTTTCGCCGCAGAGAGATT
This sequence comes from bacterium, assembly GCA_036788095.1. Taxonomy (GTDB): domain Bacteria; phylum Zhuqueibacterota; class Zhuqueibacteria; order Residuimicrobiales; family Residuimicrobiaceae; genus Anaerohabitans. The sequence goes on from DAIQOA010000264.1 coordinate 4,067, forward strand.
GCCAGCGCTGTCGCTCAGCGTCACCTGCAGCTCATAACGGCCGTCCACGGCATTGATCACCTTGAGCTCTGTCGTCAAGGCGCCGGTTGCCGGCACGGCTTTAATCTGCACCGGCTCTGGCAGCTGCGCCTGGGATAAAGTGCACTGATTGGGATGAACTTCCTGAAAATGGACTTGGAGCGCAAGCCGGCCGGTCTTTTTCTGATTGAACCAATCCGGGGGCAGAGCCGGAGACACCCAGCGCAGACTGTCGATCACCGGCGCCACCGGGTCATAACGCAGTACCACGGATGCTGTTTTCTTGTAATCCACATTGCCTTTGCCGTCCGCCAGCCAGAGATACACTCTTTGCGATTCTGTTTTGCGGATCGTCAGCGCCAACGGTTGCACGGCTGCCAGTGTGCCGGAGGTGTCCGTCTGGCTGGTTGGCGCTGTATCGAATTTCCAGAAAACCCGGGCGATGGAACTGGGATCCTGGGGATTTTCCCAGGTGAGTAAAAACAAGTTGCTCTTCTGCCAGGGGCTTGGAGCCGCGCCTCCGGCCATGAGGTTTATAGGCGCATCGGGCGCAGTGCGATCCACCATGGCGGTGTCGATCAAAGTGACGGTTTCCGCCTGATCGGCGAATAGCTCGCGAAGGCCCACCTGATCCCAGGCGGCGATTTCAAACGAATAACGATGACCGTGCACGCCGATATAACGCAGAGAGGTGGCGCGTACGCGCTGTTGCCACAGGTACCATGGTCCGTTGTCCACGCGCATGCGTATGTCATATTCGCCGGACAATCCGGAGCCATCGCCATCGCTGCCGACGTTGACGCCGCTCCAGCTGACCTCAAACTCTGGGCTGATGCTGACCACCGGCGACAGCGCCCGGCTGCCCTGCGGCGCCGTTCCGTCCACGCCCAGGCGCAGGGTGTCAACCGCCATCTGTCCGGCTTTATCCGAAAGAAGAACCGGCACAGCATGCGGTCCGTCGTTCAAACCCGTGATCGGCACAATGGCGGTCAGCCAGCGCCGGCTGCCGGCCACGGACACGGCCTGGGAGACCGGCGGATTGGAGCCGGGCAGGTGCATATGCAAGGAATCGGGAAAGAGCTCGCTGTACTGCATCCGCATCATGGCCTCG
>DAIQOA010000265.1:0-5143 GCA_036788095.1 bacterium
TGCAGCTCGGGCGTGGACACGAACTGCTCGATCCCCTCCACGCCCATAAAGTAGCTGAAATGGGTGTTGCGGAACTCGGTCTTGAGACAGCGTTTCTGCTGCTCCTTGACCCGACGCCGGGCCTCCAGGGCGATGCGGACGATCGACTCCAGATCCGCATCGGCAATGGGCATCTCCGGATCAGGATGCAGTAGCTTGACCAGACCGCTGATCGATTTATTCACCGCCTCGATGTCGCGGCCGCTCAAGGCGCCGCCCCAATTCACCCGCCCTTGAATGGCTGATAGCCGGCTGGTCTCCCGCAGTTTGGTCCAGCATTCCGAGAGATAATCGCTGACCAGGCCAAAGTGATCGGTCAGATTCTCATGGGGATTTAGTTTGGGAAAATCCCACCCGGCTGCGTAGGCATGAAGCCGGTCCATGAAGGCCGTGTCATCGCGCATCTCCTCCGGCAGAGGCGAAAGGAGATGGCCGATGCGCTGCTGCTGTTCGACATCGACGTCGAAATTTCCGACCATGACCATGCTGCCGGCAGCGCGGATGCTCTCCTTGCCGCGCGAAAACTCGCCCGAGGCCATGTAGCCCTTCATGATGTTGACACCTTCCTTGGAATCAAAGGAGATGCCGGAGATTTCGTCGAAGCAGACCACATCATAAAGACAGACTAGTCCGCGCTGGCCGCTGGCATTGTTGACGAACATCTTGGCCACGGTGGCCTTGCCGCCGGAGATGAGATGAGAATAGGGCGAAATCTGCTGATAGATATGGCTCTTGCCGGTTCCGCGCGGCCCCAATTCGACCAGATTGAAATTGCGCTCGACAAATGGGATCATGCGCATAAAGACCACCCATTTGGCTCGTTCGCTCAGCGATTCAGGCTCCAGACCGATGGAACGGATGAGCAGATTCTTCCACTCTTCGGTTGAAAACGACTTGCGCGCGGCAAAAAGAAGATCCAGCACATCCGATTTGCTCAACTGGATGGCGCGCAGCGAATCGATGGCAAAAGGCCGGCCGTACTGCTCCTGAGCGATGGTGGCATCGTACGACAGCGTCACTTCCGCATAAAAACCGTCGGTCAGCATGCGCTCGTGCTCGTGTACCAGGCGGTCGCTGATGCGCACATCGCGCAGCGTGAGACTGGGTAGCTCGGCCACATAGCTGTCCGTTTTCGCATCCAGCCGGGCGCGTACGATGTCGATCACCTTGACCGATCCCTTTTCGCGCGCCCAGGATTGGAACAAGCCCTCCTGGCCGGTGCGCACCGTACGATCCTTGAGCTGCCTTTCGACGATCTGCAGGCCTTCTTCGATCTCATGTTCATTCACCGTGGCGCAGTATCGCCCGAGGAGGAATTCGACCACATAGGTCGGCACCGGATACTGGCGGCTGTATTTTCTCACCAGATCTTTGCGCACCAGATAGCCGTCAAATACAGAGGCGGCTTTTTTATCCAGAATATCGAGTTCCATTCTACTCTTTCCCTCCAACTGTGGTCATATGTTTTGCCAGAACCAGCCCGGTACTGTCACAGATCACCAGACTCACGACCGTTCCATCGAGTGCATCGTCGGCCACCAGCAGCGCCACATTGCCCTGTTCATCGATCTCTTTTGCGGTGGTGATGGATGAAGAGGGATCATTGGGCTTGGTTCGCAAATCGGCTTTGACATTTTCAACCGGATCGATCTGCACCCGGCAGCGCATGCCTGTCCATTGTATGCTCTTGAGGACGATGGCCACCGGCGCGCTGCTGCGAACGGCTTGTACGATCAGCTCCGGGATGAGGCATTCCTGCAGGCTCACGCCGCCATGGGCGTATTCGTGTCCTTTTTCAAAACAGTGGATGCCGGGCGCATGGGCGAAAGACTCGCGCCTGTTCCAGTGCCACGGCGCCGTGGGCATCTCCACATGGGCGCTCTCTTTGATGGTTGCGCAGCGCAGCCAACGGCTGGCGACCAGATATTTGGGCAGCTCCACTTTGGGGAATCCGCCGGGGACGAGCAGCCAGCCATGATCGGTGACCAGGCGGATGCGCTCCCAGCCGGCTCTGAGCAGTTCCTGGATGCGCCCGGCCAGCAAGCCCAGCTGTTCTTCAATCTGGTTCGCCAGGCCGGCGCCCAGATCGTGCCCCAATCGATCGAATTGGCCCCATTCGCTCCAGGCGCATGAGCCGGCGTTGGGGTCGCCGGTCTCGCTGCTCTCCAGCACCTGAAATCCCTGTTCCATCAATACTTTTTTGAACCGCTCATGGTTCAAGGACTGCCCGGAAGCGGTGAGGATGGGTGCAAAATCATCACCGAGACCCTGGCCGGAGAGTGCCGGGGCAATGGGAGATATGGCGGGTTTGGCCGTCGCGGTCACCGTAGGCAGGGCGGACCAGCGACTCGAAAGTCTAGCGGAGCAGCTTTGCCCGCTCAGGATCTCCTGCAGACGCTGGGCCAGATCGAAACGCAGACCATCGGAAAAAAGCCAGCAGGTTTTTGCGTCGTTTTCTGCCGCTGCAGACCAGGGCAGGGGATGTGACTGCACCACCTTTTGAAAGTGTAGCGCAGATTTTTCCAGCCAGGGCAGATAGAGCGCGCGGATGGCTGCGCCCACTGCTTTCCGGTCCTCGCTGCTGGACGCCGCGGACAGGGCCTGCCACACCGCCCGGTCGGCGAATTGACCGCTCTCCCGGTAGCGGCCGGCCATCTCTTCGGGCGTGGCGCCGCCGATGACTGCTGCCGTCTCCTCGGCTAAACGAAGTAAATGCTGCAAAGCTAGGGCCAGATCGGCCTGGCCCAGCTGCGCCCAAATCCAGGAGCGCCGCAAGCCATGTTGTTCCTCCAGCGTATTGATTTGCCGGCGGGCTTGATCATCGTGCATATCGCCTAAAGAGAGGAGCGCCTGGCGCAGGTTTTCTTCTTCCTTCTCATTTTCGTCCGGCCAGGGTTCTTTATCAAAGAGGAGTTGGCCGGTTGGTTTGGCGCGACGAAGCTGATCGTACAGAGTATTGTAAAGACCGGGGGCTTCCTTGACGCGCTGCCAGACGCCGCGCCAGTTGTCCTCGGACTGCAAACCCAGCTTTTCGGCGGCGACGAGTTCGCCATCCTTTTCCGGGTCAAAGCCGTAATCGGATTTGCAGCGCGAACAAAAAGCCGACCACCTGGGCTGATCCCAGGTCTCGCGGATTTTCCGGGGTTGGTCAAGCCAAGCCAGCAGGTCTCGCGGCGTATCCATGACCATCAGCTTGTCGAAATCCTCCGCCTCCAGCTTTTTTCCGATCAGCCGGGCGATGGGAGTGATGGCGAGTTGGGGCAGCGCGCCGAGCATGGCCTGATGCGTCTGACGATCGCGGCTGAGATCCAGTCCCAATCCCTCGTCGGAGACCAGAAAGGCTTCTACGGACCAGTCGCGGCCGTTGCGCTGCATCCAGACCGCGCCGCGATATTGCAGCTCCACCAAAGGCTTGAGCGCGTCCGGGCACGCTTCACCGGCGCGCAGGGTCTGCCGGCTGATGCCGGGCAGATAGAGAATCGGCGTTTTGTTTTCCGGCAGGATGGACTCATCAAGCGCGCGATCCACGATGCAGCGCAGCCAGATGGCCGGGCCGGTTCGCTTCTCCGGTTCATAGTCGCCCAGCGTATAGAGCTCCGGTAGATGTGGATGCAGCAAGGGTGTCAGGGCTTTCCACTCACCCTCCGGATCGCACCAGAGGAGAGCGGCCGGGGCGACGCTATCGCCGGGGTGTGAGCGCGCGGCGGATACCAGTGATTTGCGCACGGCTTCAAGGAGAGTAGTATAGGGAGTCAAGGGCATATCAAGTTCCGTACCTCAGAATGGATAATAATCGGGGTAATTTATTTTGATCCAGGTTCTCAAAGCGGAATATAATTCATGGGCTGTTTTGATGAGCTCTTTGGTCTCCTCACTGGATATGGATCCAGCAAAGTCATAGTCGCTTACATTTCGCTTGTTGCGGCAGCTGTCCAGATAATCTCGTATTTCTTTATACTCCTGCCCCATGGTAAGAGGGAGGCTTGAAATAACCCGGTAGTGCTCGCTGCCTCCTCTTTCGACACGATACCCACTGCAAAACAGTGCGACGACGCAACATTGACGCGCAGCGTTGTAAGCCATGGCAAAACGCCAATCTTCAGAAACGGCATCCTGCTCACAGTCCCTTAAATCGCGTTCGATGATCGCAATGAGGTTGTGTATCTCATCGCGACTTGTCATGTGCTTCTTGAGCCAGCCGTTCTTGTACCATTCGCTTAAACTCATCTTCATCCCCCATTACAAACAATAAGGGTTCTTTCAAAATAGATGCGACGAAATGATCGCCTCTGTGCATACGATTTAGCCATTCATCCTTGCCGAATACTTGATAGTTAACTTCTCTGGCCAATTTGGTGCGCAGCGCGGATACCACTGAGGCCACTCGGCGCAGAGGCGGCTGGCCGATGATCATCACATCAACATCGCTGGCTGGAGAAAATTCACCTCTCGCCATGGAACCATAGATAAAGGCAAACTCGATGTTCCCGGCCACGGATTGCAGCTCTTCTTTTACTACATCCCGCAATCCCACTGTTTTGCGGAAAAGGGCGCTTAACTCTGAATAGATGGGATGTTCCTGATTGATGCCATAATAATGTTGTTTGCCGGAGATGCGCTTGTGCACCAGGCTGATCGCATGGAGATTTGCAAGTTCCAGGCTGATGGATCGCGGCGAGCACTGCAGCATGCCGGTCAGTTGACGTAGGTAGAATTCCTCACCCGGATGCATGAAAAAGATGGCTAAAAGATCGACGCGCGTTTGACTTGAAAAGAGCTGCTTGAGCATAATAGTACTTCCAGAGAGTGATAATTTTTTAATGTATGCTTAATTAATACAATCGTATGTAATTTACATACAATAGATATTTCAGTCAATACATTTATTATTCGCCTTGATCCTTTCCCAATTTTGCTAAAGCACGAAACGTACACACTCTGGCGGTTACAAATTATTCAGGTAAGCTACATTTACGATAGTTCTTGACATCGGGCCCTTTATTTTGCATATTCAATCAATCCAGTTTCTGGAGGTGGAAGGTGAATACCTTCGGGGCCCGCAAGGGCCTTTATTATCGCAAAGTTTATTCTTCCGCTTTCTCAA
>DAIQOA010000266.1:0-5017 GCA_036788095.1 bacterium
TCTCCACACAATTGAGGAAAGGTTGCAAATCCTAGAACCACTCCTGGCGGAATGATTCTTTGTTGCCATTACACTGTTCTTGGCAAATCCTGCAGAGCGGATTTCGCCTTTTTTATCACCCGCCTTTCAAAAAGATTATGTTTGGATGTAATGAATTTGGCTGATAAAAGAAAAATATGGCGCATCAAAAAAACATCATACTTTAGCGCAATACTATTTGAAATATACTTCTTTGTCGCCTTATTGTCAACATTTTTTTGCGACAACCGGTGTAATAATAGGACAGTCGGGGTTTGCGAGTCCGGCAGTGCCCAAAATAGTATAAGGGGGGCAGAACATTAAACATGTAATTTATTATCGGTACAAAAAGTCATTTTTGAGAATAGTTAAAAATGAGGCCTTGCAGCGGTATGGATCAGCAGGAATGCGCGATTGTCTATCTGGGCCGAGCTGTCGCTCACGGCCTGCATCAGCCGCGGATCACTTGATGAATGAGTGGTGGAGGCTGTGGTTGGATGTCGCTCAGTCGAATGGCCTGTTTTAGTTGCAGGGCGCCGTTGGTCAGAGCCTCTTCCCGGTCAGAGTACAGCATGGCCAAAAGATCACCGCTGCGGACTGGATCACCGCATTTTTTCCATAAAAGTATGCCGGCTTTGTGATCGATCGTGTCGTGCATTTGATTGCGTCCGCCGCCCAGGGTGACGCAAGCTTGGCCTGCGGCTAAGGCGTTGATGGAACAGAGATATCCTTCACCCTGGCTGTTAAGTGGGTGTTGATACTTGGGCGTCGGGTACAGCTCCGGCTTGAGCAAACAGGACGGGTCGCCGCCCTGGGCAACAACCAGGGAGAGAAATTTTTCCAGCGCAGCGCCGCTGGCGATGATTCGCTCGAGATCCATTCTGGTTTTTCTCGAACCAGCCAAACGCAGCATCTCCGCGCCCAATTCATAGGTGATCTCCATGAGATCAGAGGGGCCTCGGCCCTGAAGCGCCTGCACGGCCTCCTGGACTTCCAACCAGTTGCCGATGGCGTTGCCGAGTGGTTGTTCCATGGACGAGAGCACGGCGCAGGTGGGCAGTCCATACCCATTGGCGGTGCGCACGAGATTTTCCGCCAAAGTTCGGGCCGACGGCATGTCCTTCATGAATGCGCCGGAGCCGATTTTTACATCCAGGACCAGGCCGGTGGCGCCTTCTGCAAGTTTTTTGCTCAGGATGCTGGCAGTGATCAACGGAACAGAGGCGATGGTGGCCGTGGCATCTCTGAGCGCATAGATTTTTTTATCTGCCGGCACAATGCGGCTGGTTTGGCCGATCATGGCCACACCAAGCCGGCGCAGTTGCGTTTTGAATTCCGCCATGCTGAGGGAACAGCGAAACCCGGGGATGGATTCCAATTTATCAAGGGTTCCGCCGGTGTGGCCCAGGCCTCGCCCCGAGATCATGGGCACCGTGATGCCCGCGGCGGCCATCAGCGGCGCCAGCACCAAGGACACCTTGTCGCCCACGCCACCGGTGCTGTGTTTATCGATCTTGGGGCCTGGCGCCTGTGAGAGATCGATGCGATCCCCGGATTGAATCATGGCGTCCAGAAGCGCGAGGGTTTCCTCCAGACTCATACCCTGTAAATAGATGGCCATCAGCAGGGCGGACATCTGATAGTCCGCGATGTCGCCGGCCGTGTACCCGTTTATAGCGAAATGGATCTCCTCGTCGCTCAGGGAAAGGCCATCGCGTTTTTTGCCGATGATTTCGATGATGCGCATAACAAGCCCTCATCTCAAAGCGTTGCAAGGCCTTAAAATAAGTATCTCCATCGTGCTATTCAACAGAAAAAGCTTGCACCCCAGTCGGTTTTTATTATATTTTCAATTGAATCAATCGAACAAAGGAATCGTCATGGACCCCGTAATAGACAGTCCGGCGGCGCCACGCCGGAACCCTCTCTGGAGATGGATCCTGATCGCGCTGGGCATCCTGCTGCTGGTCTTTTTGAGCGTTGTCGTGGTCACGGCTGTGTCCGGCTACAAAGAGATCAGTTCACTAAAGACGAAAAATCCGACGGAGACGGCCATGATGCGGTTCCGCCAGCAGCAGGCTGCTCGAAAGCATGGCAAACCCGTTCGGCTGTCCAATTGGTCGCCGCTGTCCTCTATGTCGCCGCTATTGATTCAGGCCGTGCTGATAGCAGAAGACGACAAGTTTTTCCAGCACGATGGCTTTGACTGGGAGGGCATCAAGGTCGCTTTGGAGAAGGATTTGGATCGAAAACGCTTTTCCGCAGGCGGCTCCACCATCACGCAACAACTGGCAAAAAATCTGTATTTAAGCCCGTCAAAAAATCCTCTGCGCAAACTGCGCGAGGCGGTGCTGGCGGTGCAGATCGAAAGAATGTGCAGTAAAAAGCGGATTCTGGAGCTTTATCTCAATGTCATAGAGTGGGGGCCCGGCATCTATGGCATCGGCACGGCCAGCCGTCACTATTTTTATAAAGCGCCCGGAGCGCTGCAGGCCGGTGAGGCCATTCGTCTCGCCTCCGTGCTGCCCAATCCTCTGCGTTACTCTCCGGTCCGCGACACGAACCGGCGCATGAGCCGGCAGCGGCTGCGGTTGGCCGAAGCCATGTATAAACGCGGATTGGTGGATGAGGCCGCCCATCAGCAGCTGACGGCTGAATTTTCCGTTACAACAACGGGGCATCCTTAGCCCCGTTTGCGGGCAAAAAAAACGGCACGGGGATGAACCAATGTTCATGCCTCGTGCCGTAATTAAGATTTCAGCTCGGTTTATTTGAGCATCAACATTCGCTTGGTGGCGCTGAACTGGCCGGCGCGCAGGCGATAGAAATAAACGCCTGACGCTGCCGTCTGTCCGTTGGCGTCCATGCCGTTCCAATAGGCTTGATGTCGACCCGGCTGAGCGGTTCCATGCCAGATCTCGGCGATCCTCCGGCCGCTCAGATCATAAATTTCCACAGAGGCATCCACCGCCTCTTTTTGCGCCGGGATTTCAAAGGTGATCAGCGTGCCGGCGTTAAAGGGGTTGGGATAATTCTGGTTCAGGGCAAACCGCTCCGGCAGGATCAGCTGAGCTTCCGCCGCTGGAGCGGCCGGTTCGCTCTTTTTCGGCACCGCGGCGGTCGGCCGGTCGCTTACCACCCACAGGGGATCCGCATCATCGCTTACCGATAGGTTGCCGAGTCGGCCGCTGTGGGCGTTCGCGGATCTGTCGATGGCCGCCTGACCCGCCCCCTCGTTGAAGGAGAAACACGCGACCAGGTTTGACTCGGCGCCGGTCAGGGTTTGATACATGGCGGCGGCGATCTCCGACTGGCTGCGTGCCGCGTTCCAGATCCGCACTTCATCGAGCCAGCCCTGATAATGATATTCCGTGCCGGCAGCGCTCTTTTTGGCGCCGAGAATCAGGCTGTTCACCAGCGAACGAGGCGCTGCTGTTGCGGCCTTGCTGCTTTCTTCCGTGCCATTGATGTAGATTTTGGCCATGGCGCCGTCAAAAGTCGCAGCCACATGGTACCAGGTATCCTTGGCCAGAACCGTGGTGGAAGGACCCACGGGAGTAGTCATCGCAGAACCGCCCGGAATGGCGGTGCGCAATGCGCCGCTCATTTTTGCGCCGGCGCCGTAAAAGCCCATATAGTATTCGTCCCAGGAACCCTTTTCCATGATGCGGGTCCATTTCTGCGCCGGCGTACTTGTCTTCATCCAGAACTCGATGGTGAATCGGGTGGACACGTTCAAACTGGCGGCGTTGGGGATCTCCACATAATCATTGACGCCGTCAAAGTACAGCGCATATTCATGCTCACTCGGAAGAGGCGGTTTGGTAATGATGGCGAAAACCGAATCGCTCTGATCGCTCGGCGTTCCGCTGCCGGCCGCAGAAACTTTTATCAGACACGAATCGGAGAGGGTGGCCGGCAGAGTCCACTGAATGGTGTCGGACGCTGCCTGATTCTCCGCCAGGGTGTTCCAGTTCTTACCATTGTCGAGGCTGTACAAAACATTGACCAGCCCGGTAAACTGCTTGCTGATCCAGCCGACCTGCTGGGCACTGGTTGCCTGCCACGTTTCTCCGCCGTTGGGCATCTGTACGATGACCTGGGGCGGAGGATCGATGATCATGAATTCGTTGTGGTTTTGGTCTGCCGGGCAATGGCCCGGACTTCCGGCCGTTATCCGGATGAAAGCATCTTCGCAATTTTCACTCGGAACCTGCCAGAGATACTATCCGTCGTTAGCTGTCTGATCGGTGATGAGAACCGGATTGTCATAGGTCCGTTCACACGAGTATTCAATGCTGACCTTGTCGCTGATGCCCGAAGAGGACCATTTGATCTCAAAGGCACTGCCATGAGGAACCTGCTCCCAGCCGTGCGGGCTGGCCAGCTCGATCCATTTGGCGGGAGAGGCCGAAATGCGGGCGGCGAGGTCGTTGGTGATCCTGATCTGGTCCAAACGGCAATGTGTTTCGCGGGCGCGGAATTTCAGCGTGTGCTGGCCGGCGGACAGATTCAACAGCACTGGATTAACCTCTGCCTCGGGAAAACCAGATGAATGGCCGCGATCGGCCAAGGTCTCCCAGATCCAGCGGTCTCTTTTTTGCGTGTCCCATATTTTCTCCGCACCGCCGTCCATGCTCCAGTAGATAGAGTTGGCCGATCCGCCTACGGCGCGGGTGCGGCCCCAAATGACATAGAGCCCGGCTTGGTTGACGGTGAAGGGAATCGAGACAGTGCCGACGTTTTCTTTTTTGCTGAAAACAAAGCCACACTCAAACGCTCGACCGTCCACGCTGGTTTGCATGCGATCGGCGAGAATACCGTCTTCGGCTTCCTTGATCATGGTCTGTTTCCAGTTGCCGGGATCCAGAAAGGTCATCTCATTGTCGCTGTCGTCCATCATAACTGAGCTGTCCGGATGAGCGACGCGGAAAAGGCCATGGGTGGTTGCCACACCGGGCACGTAGGTGGCCAGGCTGCCGGTATTGGCCACGCGATA
>DAIQOA010000267.1:0-4989 GCA_036788095.1 bacterium
AACAGGTAGATCCGATCGACCTGGTGCTCTGAAACCGCATCGTGCAGTTTTTCACGCAGAGCGGAGGGCGGCGCCACCGAACACGGCAGATCGATCTGCGAGTCGGGATTGTTTCCCAACCAGAAATTATAGCCACCGGTGCTGCACACATTGATCAAACCGAGCGTGGTTGCATTGCGGTATAGCCATGGCGCCAGAACCACGGCAACCGTGACGCTGTAGATCAGGATCCTTCTCCACGGCGCCTGACTGCGCAAGAACCAAAGAACGGTCATCAGGACCAGCACAAGCGTAGTGGGCACGGTGAGAACCGCCAGACCGGCGCTGGCTCCGGCGACGGCAGGAGCATACGGTCCTCCTCCACTCTGCGCCCGGCAGAGATAGAACACGGACAGAATCAGCAGAAAGCTGAACCAGGTTGTCGCCAGAATGGCGCCGGGCAGATAGATGAAATACGGATACACGGCGCCCATCGCCAAAGCGACCAGCGCCCACAGCCGGTTTGAAAAAAGGGTGCTGATCAAAAGGTACATCATCCAAACCGTGGCAGCGCCCACCACCGCTTGCACCATACGAAGGGCGGGTAGAGATTGCAGGCCCAGACGATACCATAGCGCAAGAAACAGCGGGTAGCCCGGCGGCCGCACGGCTGTCGGCCGGCCGTCCTCCAGCTCATATCCATGGCCTTGGGCGAGTGACACAGCCAGTTGGTAATGATCCCTCTCGTCGCTGTACAGCACCTGATCAGGCAGAGTGCTGACATACACCAGGCGCAGCGCCAGGGCCACCAGCACCCAGGCCAGCGCCCAAAGACGTTCGTATCGGACCGTATTATTCCTCATAGCGGTAGATCCCCTTGCCGACCGTGCCCGCCAGGACGATGGTTTTCTCCCAGCAGCCGGCGATCACGGTTTTTAATTCCACACCTTCCAGACCAGTGTCGATCCGGGACCAGCCGTCGCCGCTGTCAGTGCTGCGATAAACGCCTGCCGATCGCCCTGCCAGCCAGAGATAACCGCTCCGATTGGCTTCGCTGTAAAGGCTGACCGGTTCCGGTACACGGTACTGATCCAGATCCAACTGCAGCCAAGCTCCTCCGCCATCTTGCGTTCGATAGAAACGGTCGCGGTCCGTGATGGCAAAGCAGGTCTGCGGATTCAAAGGATCGGTGCACATGGCCAACGGAGCTTCCTGGCCATAACTGTCCTGAAGCATACCGTTATTTACCGGCAGCCAGGAAACACCGTTATCCACTGAACGGTAAACACCGAATTTATTGATGCTGATCATCAGGGTCTGTGACGCAACGCCTGAAGAATGTACAACATTGATAAAGCCGAAACGGCCCACTTCACTCCAGGTGTTGCCTTCATCCCGGCTGCGGAACAGTCCGGCAGAAGTGCCGGCCCAAAGACTGGGCATGGCAGCCCCGGATTCTATGCAGAGGTCGGTGATCAGCATGTTCTGCGTTGTTGGCCAACAGGACTGCCAGGAGTGGCCGGCATCGCGGCTGCGGAATACACCTTTGCCCCAGGTGCCGCAAAAGATCAGACTGCTGTTCACCGGGCTGACGGCCAGGCTGGTGACGTCTCGATTGCTCAATCCCTCGCTGGATGCAGACCAGGTTTTGCCATAGTCGGTTGACTTGAAAATACCTTCCTGGCTGCCGGCATAGAGCGTGCCCTCGGTGTGCAAATCCGCCTTGATCACCTGCACCGTCTGTGTGCCAACAGCGCCGCCCACCGGCTCCCACACATCAGGTTTTTCGCTGACTGGATTTTTCTTATCGCACCCGAGAAAGCCGGCTGTCAGGGCTGTCAGCAGCACCAGGCTCTTTCTGGCTAACCGAAAGGCCACAGGCCATTGATCAGACATGCAGGGGCGCATGTTTCAGCTCGATCTCTGCGGGTCGAATAAACCGCTTGTCCTCCACCACTGGTTGAATCGCCGGTTGCACCGCCGGCGCTGCCTGTTTATCGAACACCCGGTCATAGGCGGCCAGAAGATTGGCGATCGAGTATTCCCAGGATAATTCGCGGATGATGCGTTTTCTGCCGAATGCCCCCATCTCCTTACGCAGAGCCGGGCTGTTGAGCAAAAAATTGACCTTTTCTGAGAACATGGTCACATCGTTGGGTTTGGCAAACAGGGCTGCCCGCTGGGCGGTGTTGCGCGCCTCTTTCAGATCAAACGCCACGATCGGTTTGGCAAAGGCCATGTATTCGAGGATCTTGTTCATGGTCGACTGGTCCGCCCATTCAGACCATGGATCAGGATCCACGCACACATCGGCGGTGGACAGGTAACGGCACACCTGGTCGTCCGGCAGACGGCCGGTAAACAAAACCCGGTCGTCCAGATGCATGGCGGTGCACAGCTCTTTCAACTTGGGAACCGCCGGCCCGCCGCCGATCAGGGTGAAAAAAACATCCTGACGACGATAATGATGGCTGAGATGATGGATCGCGCGCAGCAGATAATCGACCCCGTCTTGTGGGCACATTTCGCCCAGATAGCAGACCAGATAGCGTCTACCCTGTTTGAGAGCCGGGTCCGGCACGCGCAGGATCAGGTTTTTCATATCCGGCCCGGTGCGCACCACATAGACGTCCTGCGGCTTTTTGCCGCCGCGCCGGATCGCCACCTCGCGGTACGAGTCGTTGGTGGAAATGACGATCTTGGCGGTGCGAAAGGTCATCCGCTCCAACGCCAACAGCATGCGGTAGAGCCGGCGATGACGCCGGGAAAATTTGGCTTGAAACATCTCCGGCGACAGGTCATGATGGTCATAGACAAAAACTTTGCCGAACAGCCGATAGATCAGGCCGAGGAGAAAATAGGTGTCCGGTGGATTGCAGGCTTGAATCACATCAAAGCCCTCGCGCACCAGTACGCGCAGAGAAAGCCACGCGGTGGCCAGCCAGGCGTATAAAAACTCGGCGACGTAACTCAGCTTGCCCTCGGCGTCGAAGGGAATACGATAGCGATAGATCGCGATATCGTCGATCACCTCGCGGCTTTTGGCATACTCGCTTGATTTCGGAGAAATGACCGACACTTTGTATCCGTGTGCGGTCAGGGTCTTGCTCTCCAACCAGACCCGGCGGTCGAACGGCACCGGCAGATTCTGTACGATGATGAGAATTTTACCAGCATATTCCTTCATACTTAACCTCGTCAAGATTGAGATCTTTCGCTTCGCCGATACCGGACAGGTCGATGATGCGATGGCCATTGCGATGCTCGCGAAAAATGCTTTCATACTCTTTGCCGCGATTGCCGACGACCACCACATCGGTTTTTTCCAGCAGCTCTTTCACGGACAGGCACATCAGTTTGGCGATGTGGGGGACCTCCCGTTCGATGAACTCTTTATTAGCGCCCATGAGCCGCGGCAAGGTCACATTGGTGTCATAGATCTTTACTTCATACCCTTTGCCGATCAGTTGTTCGATCAGAGAGACCATCGGGCTCTCCCGCAGATCATCCGTATCCGCCTTAAAGCTGAGCCCGAGGACACCGATGCGTTTGCGGCCGTATTCGCGGACCATCTCCAGCGCGTGGCGGATGTGCTCCTGATTGCTTTCGATCACGGCGTTCATCATCGGCAGAGAGACGTCCAACTGCTTGGCGCGATGTGAAACCGCGCGCAGATCTTTGGGCAGACAGGAGCCGCCGAAGGCAAAGCCCGGTTTGAGATAATAGGGACTGAGGTTGAGCTTGGTGTCCTGAATAAACACATCCATCACGATGCGGCTGTCGACGTTCGTCGCTTTGCAGAACCGGCCGATTTCATTGGCAAAGCTGACTTTGACGGCGTGAAAGGCATTGTCCGCATACTTGATCATGGCCGCCTCGCGCGGCCGCAACTGAAAGACCGGCGCGGGCAGTTCGCTGTACAGGTGCGCCAGCACTTTGGCGGAACATTCGTCGAATGCGCCGATGATCGTTTTGGGCGGATTATAAAAATCATGCACCGAAGTGCCTTCGCGCAGGAACTCGGGATTCAGGGCAAAGCCGAAATCTTTTCCCACTTTCTTGCCCGAACTTTTTTCCAGAATCGGCAACGCCAGCTCCTCGGCCACGCCGGGCAGGACCGTGCTGCGCAGCGCTACAATGGTATAGCCGCTTTTGTGTTGCAGCGCCCGGCCGATGTCGGCGCACACCCGCTGCAGATAATGCAGGTCGATACTGCCGTTGCCGTTGCTGGGCGTGCCCACGCAGATAAAGATCAGATCCGACTCTTGCACCGCCTCCGCCGCGTCCATCCCGGCCTTGAGCCGGCCCACACGCTTTTGCTCTGCGATGATGTGGTCCAGATCCTTCTCCACGATCGGAGAAAAACCCAGGCTGATCAAGTTGACCTTGCGGAGATTGACATCTACGCCATAAACCATATGTCCCATCTGCGCCAGACAGCCGGCTGACACGCACCCGACATACCCCAAACCGAACACACCGATTTTCATAACCGCTCCGTATTCAATATTCGTTAGCCGAGTGACCGACCGGATCAGGAACTTTTCACCAGCAACCGATCGGAGGATTCGAGCCCGATTCGATAAGGATCAAGACCTGAAACCGATTCCAACGGTAATGCGGTAAACACCTGCAGAAATCCTTTGCGGCGCAGACACAACGCCGCCCGGCTTTTATTCCGGGTAAAGGTTCTGCGGACATGGTAACGGTACAGCTGCGTGATCGCCAAGTCCGACAGCGCCAGTTTCTTTCCATGCATCCACACCGCCAGGCCTTTGAGCGCCGGAACCGTCCAGCGGTTGACGAGCAGAACCTTGAGCAGGTGTTTTGCCTTGCGGCGCAGCGACAACTGCGGCGAATAAACGCCGGTACGCAGGGCAAGGTTGGTTGCGTCGGCCGGATGCTTGGCGCTCCACAGCACCGCGGCTCTGCCGTATTCCTCGCCTTTGGCCCGATGTTGATCCAGCGAACAGGGGTGATGATGGTACGCGCGCATGGTCTCACCGTACC
>DAIQOA010000268.1:0-4989 GCA_036788095.1 bacterium
GGGCTGTTACGGCGATCCTGTGGCGCAAACGCCTTGCCTGGACCGTTTCAGCCGGGAAGCGGTGCGCTATACCCACTGTTTCTCCGTATCCGGCGTATGCGCTCCCAGCCGCGCCTGCCTGGCCACGGGCATGTATTCCAACAGCATCGGCACGCAACACATGCGCACGCGGACCAAGGATTTCCCCTGGCTGCCGAAACCCTACGAAGCGGCGCCGCCGCCGCAGGTGAAACATTTCGCGGAATATCTTCGTCTGGCCGGCTATTACTGCAGCAATGATGAAAAAACCGATTATCAATTCGGCAATCCGATCTCCATCTGGGATGACTGCCGGACCGGCGCCCATTGGCGCAACCGGTCTGGAAATCAGCCTTTCTTTGCGGTGATCAATCACACCATCACCCATGAAAGCCAGATTCGCCTGCCGCTGGAAAAAAAAGCGGTCACGGATCCGGCTTCCATCGTTCTGCCGCCCTACTATCCGGATACCGGGGTTGTACGCAACGACTATGCGCGTTACTATGACAACATCGCCACCGCCGACAGCCAGATCGGCCAAAGGCTGCAAGAGCTCGATGAGGACGGCTTGCGCGACAGCACCATCGTGTTTATTTTCGGCGACAACGGCCGCGGCCTGCCGCGCGCCAAACGATGGCTATATGATTCCGGACTGCGTGTGCCGTTGCTGATCCGCTGGCCCGGGCATGTGCAGCCTGGTTCAACGACGGACCGCCTGGTCAGCTTTGTGGATTTCGCTCCCACCGTTCTTTCTCTGGCCGGCGTACCTGTTCCCAAACACATGCAAGGCGAAGCCTTTCTCGGTAAAAAAACCAAACCCGCACGGCGTTTTATCTTTGCCGCCCGCGATCGCATGGATGAGACCTATGATTGCATCCGCGCGGCACGCGACAAACGATTCAAGTATCTGGCCAATCTGCAGCCGGAGAAACCTTATGCACAAAAGATCAGCTACATGGATGAAATGCCCTCGATGAAAGAGTGGCGCCGATGGCATGCAGAAGGCCGGTTGACCGGCGCACAGACGCTTTTTTTCAGCGAAAGAAAACCACAAGAAGAACTGTATGACACGGAGCAGGATCTCCACGAGGTGAACAATCTGGCCGAAGACCCGGATCATCAGGCTGATCTGCTGCGCTTACGACGGGCCTGCCTGCGATGGCGGAAAGAGATACGTGATCTGGCTGATACGCCGGAACCGAAGATGATCGCCACGATGTGGCCTGGCGGCATCCAGCCGCAGACCGAAGCGCCAAGCCTGCGTCCTGCGGCCGGCCGTTTCGTTAGGCCTGTGCAAGTGCGAATGACCTGTACCACCCGCGGCGCCTCCATCGTCTATACGACCGAACCCGGCACAAAACCGCACTGGCATCTGTATGGCGCCCCAGTAAAGCTCACGGCCTCTGCCACATTACGCTGCAAGGCCATTCGTTACGGCTATAAGGAAAGCGCGGAAGTTCAGGGGGAGTATATCCTTCAACCGCGATGACCCATGGACGCTCGATCACCCTCCAAAGACTGAGAAAGGAAATTTAATGCGCTATCTGAAACTGCTGGCTGTTGCGCTCTTGATCCCCATGATGACCGTGACCGCCAAGGTGCTGGAAGACCTGGCATTCAAGAGCACGCTCATGAACCAATCCATCCGCTATGCCGTCTATCTGCCGCCGGACTATGATTCTTCCAACCGGCGTTACCCGGTTTTATATCTGCTGCATGGTTATACAGACCGGGAGTGGGGCTGGATCCAGTTCGGCGAAATTCCGCAAATCGCCGACCGATTGACCGCCGAAGGCGCCATTGCGCCGCTGATCATCGTCATGCCCGACGGCGGCGTCACCTGGTATATGAACGATCACGGCGGCAAAGCACGTTTTGAAGACATGGTCATGCAAGAGCTGCTGCCTTTCATCGACCGGACCTATCGAACCCGGCCATCGCGGGAATACCGTGCGGTCGCCGGATTGTCCATGGGCGGGTACGGATCCCTGCTCTGGTCGCTGCACAACCCGCAGCTCTTCAGCCGCTGTGTGGCGCTCAGCGCTGCAGTGTATTATCAGGAGGATTTGCTCAAGATGGACCAGGCGCTATGGGATAAACGGTTCGGCGATTTGGTCGGACCCGGACTCAAGGGCCGGGACCGTTTCACCGATCACCTGCGCCGTCAAATGGTGCCCGAACTCGTGCAATCCCTGCCTGCGGATTCCCTGAAAAAAATCGCCTGGTATATTGACTGCGGGGATGATGACTTTTTGACCATCGGCAATTGCCGGTTGCACATCGCGCTGACGGAAAAGGGCGTGCCACACGAGTTCCGCATGCGCGACGGCAAACACACCTGGTCCTATTGGCGCAGCGGTATTGTGGAGGGATTAAAATTTCTCTCGGAGGGATTTCATCGGTAAAAATGACCCACGTTGCACGTTGTACGAAGCACGATACACGTTGCACGTGTCCCGTGTATCGTTTCTCGTGTTAGACATGCTGCAGATAGGCGTCTTTGATTTTCTGCAAATACTGATCCTGATCCATCTGCCACAGCCGAGTGGAAAAGATTTCCACCTCGATGAATCCGCCAAAGCCGGCCTCTTCCACCCAGCCGCGTATTTCACGGATCGGAATGCAGCCTTCGCCCATCAGACCGCGGTCATTGAGAAAATCCACTGTCGGCGTGCGCCAATCGCACACATGAAAAGCCGACAAGTAACCCGAACGTCCACAGCGTAAAATTTGCTCTCGCAGGTCCGCGTCCCACCACAGATGATAAACATCCACAGCCACAGCCAAAGAGGGATGGGCCAGACGATCGCACAGATCGTTGGCCTGTTTCAGCGTGTTGATCGCCGAGCGATCATTGGCATACATGGGATGCAGTGGCTCAACCGCCAGGGTAACGCCGCTAGCCTGGGCGTGCGGCAGCAGCGCGCTGATGGCATCCTCGATCTGTTGCCGCGATTCGAACAGCGGTTGTCCGGGATCAGCGCCGCACACCAGCACCACCAGCGGCGCACCGATGGCTGCCGCCTCATCGACGGCGCGCCGGGTGTCATCGATGGCCTGCCGGCGTCCCTGGGCGGTCCTTGAAGGGAAAAAACCGCCACGAGCGGTGGACACCGCCACCAAGCCTGCATCGGCGATTGCCCGCCGGGCTGCGGGCAGTTCCCAGCCGTCCAGCCATTGGCGCCACACCGTGATGCCTTTAATGCCGGCGGCCGCATACTTGGCTACGGCCTGACTCAGAGACCATGGTTTGGTGGTCATGGTATGTAGACAACAGCGGTCAAAATTCAGCAAAGCGGGAAGAGACATGGTTTTTCCTATATCTTGTTTGAATAATTAAGCTTCCTGCCAACTCTCAAAACAACGCAACCGGTCAAAGACCTGCGGACGGGTGGCTAACGCCCGGTCTTGGATACTATTTCTGCAATATGATCCGCCGCCTGACCATCTCCGTAATGCCGGCCCTGAGGCCGGGTCGGATTAAAAGAGGAAACAGCGTGGACGATCTTCTGCGGGTCAGTCCCGGTGAGCACATTCCAGCCGTCATCCACGGTTTCACTCCATTCGGTCTCTTCACGCAAAGTGATGCACGGCGTTTGAAAAAAATAGGCCTCTTTCTGCACGCCGCCGGAATCGGTAACGATGCGCCGGGCGTTCTTTTCCAAACAGATCATATCCAGATACCCTACCGGTTCCAACAACCTGATGCGGCCGGAGGCAGTCAGTTTTTCCATCAGTCCGTATTTGCGCAAAAACCCGGCAGTGCGCGGATGGACCGGAAACACTATAGTCTGTCCACTCTCCAGCAACGCCTCCATGATGCGGGACAGCGCCGCGGGCTCATCGGTGTTTTGCGCCCGGTGGACGGTGGCCAGCACGTAAGAGCGCGGCTGAAGATTCAATTTTTGCAGCACCGTCGACTTTATTTCCGCCAGAGCGGCGAAATGAAGCGCTGCATCGTACATCACATCTCCGGTCCAATGGACGCCGCTGCGGATGCCCTCCTCGGCCAGATGGGTCAGCGCAGTGCGTGTGGGACAAAAGAGCAGCGCAGAGATCCGGTCGGTCAAAATACGATTGATCTCCTCTGGCATCAGCCGATTAAAGCTGCGCAGGCCCGCCTCCACATGGGCGATGGGTATGTTCAGCTTTGCGGCTGCCATAGCGCCGGCCAGAGTAGAGTTGGTGTCGCCGTACACCAGCACCCAATCTGGTTGCTGGGCCATCAACGCCTTTTCGATGGCCACCAGCATTTGTCCAGTCTGCAACCCATGTGGACCAGAGCCGATATCCAGATTGAGGTCTGGTGCAGGGATTTCCAGCTCATCGAAAAACAACTGTGACATATTGGCGTCGTAATGCTGGCCGGTATGAAGCAGGAATTCATCGCCGATTTTACGCAGCGCACGAGAGACCGGCGCCGCCTTGACGAACTGCGGTCTGGCGCCGACAATGGTCATTATTTTCATAGTGCAATCGAACCTTTTGTAACAGGTGGAACGGCCGGAAGGAAAGGCCGCGCCGGCGGCTGACCTGAAAGCAGCCACAGCATGCCTGGCCTGTTCAGACCGGATAGTTTGGGCCCGGCGTTGATTATTTTTTCGGATAAGGGGGCGCGGACGGCACGGCATTTTCTCCTGTCTGCAGTTGCTGCAGCACCACCTCGATGGCCTTGTTCAGCTGATCATCGATGCCTTCAAACTCGCGCGCCGGATCGTTGTCCACCACGATATCCGGTTCCACGCCCACGCCTTCGATCACCCACTCTTTGCCTTCCACATCATAGCGGGAGAACTCTGGACGGTTGAGATAGCCGCCGTCCAACAGCGGCAGCGAGCCGCGGATGCCGACCACGCCGCCCCAGGTGCGCTTGCCGATCAATTTGCCCATGTTCAGCTTTTTGAATTGATAGGGAAAGAGATCGCCGTCGGACGCGGAGAACTCGTCGATGAGGCAGACCTTGGGGCCCCA
>DAIQOA010000269.1:0-4938 GCA_036788095.1 bacterium
TTGACGATCCGATAGACTTCCAGGGCGTCGTTGCCATCTACTTGAACGCCAGACATGCCGTAGCCGATGGCGCGATCAGCTAATTTTTCACAGCGCGAGCTTTTATACGCGGGCGTGGAGTAAGCGTAGCGGTTGTTTTCAATAATCAACACAAAGGGTGCGTTTTGCACCGCCGCAAAGTTGAGGCCTTCGTGAAAATCACCGATATTGGAGCCCCCTTCGCCGATGTAGTTCATCGCAACGCAGGACTCGCCCTGCATCCGTCCGCCCAGGGCGGCGCCCACAGCCACCGGGATCATGGCGCCCAGATGACTGACATTGCCGATAATGCGCAGACGGGTATCACTGAAATGAATACCGCTCTCTCTGCCTCGGCTGAGACCCTCTGCGCGGCCCAGGTACTGGAGCATAATATTGAGCACCGATTGGCCTTTGGCCAAATGCGCGCCCAGGTCGCGATGGATGGGAAACAGATAATCCTGCTTTTCCAGAGTCAGGGCGGAGGCGACGGTAGTCGCCTCCAGGCCGCGCCCTGTGTACACTCCGCCGACGATCTGACCCTGTCGGTACAGTGAAACAATTTTCTCCTCAGTGGCTCGAGTTTTGAGCATCACCGTAAGCAGGTTGATTTTAATCTCGTCCGAGATGCCGAGCATAGGCCTTGGAAAAGTCATTCAATGAAAAGTATGCGGCTAAACATGAATCGCTTTGCCAAACGCGTCCTCAGCCGCTTCCTTGATGGATTCAGAGATGGTCGGATGCGCGTGAATCGTCTGGATGATCTCTTCGGCGGTGGTCTCCAGGGTTTTTGCCACCCCCAGTTCAGCGAGCAGTTCTGTCGCCTCTGCGCCGACGATGTGCCCGCCCAGCAATTCTCCGTAGCGGGCGTCAAAAATCAATTTGACAAACCCCTCGCTTTCGCCCATGGCCAGCGATTTGCCGTTGGCGCGGAATGGAAAGCGGCCGATTTTCACTTCCAGCCCTTTTTCCTTGGCCTTTTGCTCGGTCAGACCAAAACTGGCCACTTGCGGTTGACAATAGGTGCATCCCGGAATATGATCATAATCGATGGCAACCGGGGTTTTGCCGGCCATGTGTTCCACCGCAGCGATGCCCTCTGCCGAAGCCACGTGCGCCAACCAGGGGGCGCCGATCACATCGCCGATGGCGTAGACAGAGGCCGCATTGGTTTGAAACGTGCGGCGATCAACCGGGATGAATCCTTTTTCCGTCCTAACGCCCAGGGCTTCGAGGCCCAGATTTTCCACATTACCGACGACGCCGATGGCCACCAGAGTTTGTATGGCCTGCAGGGTCTGTTCCCCCTTCTGGTTGCTGACCTTGACTTGCACGCCGGTTTTGGTTTTACTGATCTGCTCAACCCGGGTTCCGGTGAGGATCGTGACACCGAGCTTTTTAAAGGCTTTGGCCACCACTTCAGCCACTTCGGCGTCCTCGATCGGCAGAATTTGCGGCAGCATTTCCACCAGAGTGATCTGAACGCCGAGGGAGGCGTAAAAATAGGCGAACTCGATGCCGATGGCTCCGGCGCCGATGATGATCATCGATGCAGGCAACTGCTCCTGAACCATCGCCTCACGGCTGGTGATGATCTGCTGACCGTCGAACTCTACTCCGGGGATGGTACGCGGCCGGGCGCCGGTGGCGATCAGGATGTTCTTGGCTTCAATCCGCTCTTCTTTGCCCTCGGTGGTTGTCACCGTGATCCAGCCCTTTCCGGCAAGAACGGCCCGGCCGTGGATGACGGTCACATTGTTTTTTCGAAATAAAAATTCGATGCCCTTGGAAAGCCGTTGAGCAGTCGCCCGGCTGTGTTTCACCATTTTACTTAGATCTACCGTGGCTTCCTGTACCCGCACGCCAAAGTCACCGGCGTGTTTGATCTGATTGTACAAAGTAGCCGAGTGCAGCAGCGCCTTGGTGGGTATGCATCCCCAGTTGAGGCAAATGCCGCCAAGCTCCGCTTTTTCCACGACAACGGTTTTCAGACCTAATTGACTGGCGCGGATTGCAGCTACATACCCGCCAGGACCAGAACCGATGACCGCTAGATCCACTTTGTCTGCCATGTACAACTCCCGTAATGTATTCAGACCGCACCAAATAGCTTTCGGCTTAACCAAGCTGCTGGGCGATGGAGCGGCCGAAGTCAATGCATTTTTGCAAATCATCAGAGCTGGGCGCCAGCGTAGCGGTGAGCCCGGGAACCGGGACTTTGCATTTAAGGCTGGCCAGCCGGTGGTCCAGCATTTCAACAGCCTCTCCGCTCCAACCCATGGAACCAAAGCTTGCCGCGATCTTGCCCTTGATATCCAAAGTGACCAGGCTGGTCAAAATGTCCCAGATCGGTTTGACCGCATCGTTGTTAAGCGTTGGACTGCCGAACAGCAGCGCATCCGCTGTTTCAATGCTCTCCAGGTGATCCTGCACCTGGAGGCTGGTGGCATCCAGCAGCACGGCCTGCACATGGCCCTCTTCCAGCCCCTGGGCGATGTGCCTGGCCATAAGTTCGGTGTTGCCGTAGGCGCTGGCGTAAAAGATCAGCGCCTTAGGTGGAACGTTGGCTGGACACGGAGCGGACCAGGCTTCGTACGCTTCGACATATTTTTTCACATCGCGTCGCAGAATGGGTCCATGGGACGGTGCGATCATGCGGAGGGGGAGATCGTCGATCTTTTTCAATCCGTTGCGAACATGTTTTTTAAACGGCCGGAAGATGGTTTGAAAATAGTATTCATAGTCCGGCCAAAAATCACGGTTGATCTGATCATTGAAGAGACGGCTGTCGCAATGATGCGCGGCGAAAACATCGCAGCTGAACAGCAGTTGCTCCTCACGCAGATAGGTCATCATGGTGTCCGGCCAGTGCAGGAATGGTGCGGGCAGGAACTGCAGCGTCTTGCCGCCCAGATCAAGGGGCTGTCCAGGATCGGCGATCAGGCAGGGGACCGGTTTGTTGAGAATCTGATGAACGAATTTAACCGCCGGCTTGGCGCAGACGATTTGGGCGGAAGGAGCGATGTCCAGCAGAGCGCCCAGGCTCCCCGAATGATCCATCTCATTGTGCTGCACCACAATATAATCGATGTCAGCCGGGTTTACCAACTCACCGATGCGTTCGAGGAAGGAGCCGACGAACTTTTCTTTGACCGTGTCGATGACGGCGATTTTCTCGCCTTTGATCAGATAACTGTTGTAGGTGGTGCCGTTCTTGGTCGCCATGATGATATCAAAGACGCGCAGATCCGGGTGCAGAGCGCCGATCCAATAAACCTGAGGTTGTATTTCAATCGGTTTCATTCACACATTCTCCAGATTCAATAACCTGTTTTTCCGCCCGAATATTTCGCTTTACCGGATCTTTTCAATGGAGATGCGGTAGCCCGCCAAGGTCACCTCTTCCACCCGGCAGCTGCATTCAGCGGCATCCTCCGGCCGCGGCTTACCCGAATGTTCAAAGCAGTTCATCAGCGCCTCTTCGGGCGAGCGTGCTACGCGCAAGTTCCAGCACGGATTGCCGCCCAGGTAGTACACCATATATAATTTAAGATCATTCATTTCTTGTTCTCCTGCTTCTGTTTTTTATTATAGTCGTCGATCGCGGCTTTTAGAGCGTCTTCGGCGAGCACCGAGCAATGCATCTTGACCTTGGGCAGGCCGCCGAGGGACTCGGCCACCGCTTTGTTCGACACCTTCAAGGCTTCGTCCAATCGCTTGCCTTTGATCATCTCGGTCACCATGGAACTGGTGGCAATGGCCGCACCGCATCCGAAGGTCTTGAAGCGGGCGTCCACAATCACATCGTCTTTGACCTCAATGCTCAGTTTCATCACATCGCCGCAAGCGGGATTGCCGACAACGCCGATGCCGCTCGGGTTTTCCACAACGCCCACGTTACGCGGGTGCTCGTAATGGTCCATCACTTTATCGGTATACTCATCCCATGCATCCATAGCGGCGGGTCCTCATTTTAATGTTCGTGATCGTGCTTGGACCAGGAGAACGTTTCAATGTCGATCCCTTCCCTGGCCATATCGTAGAGCGGCGACATCTCTCGTAACCGTCTGACGTTTTTTGTCAGCAGATCGATGAGAAAGTCGATCTGTTCTTCGTTGTTGCTCTTGCCCAGACCGAAGCGAATGGAGCAGTGCGCCAAAGAGTCCGGCACGCCGATGGCGCGCAGAACATAGGACGATTGCAGCGAAGAGGAGGTGCACGCGGACCCTGAGGAGAGGGCCACCTCGCGGCACGCCAGGATCAAGGATTCGCCCTCCACATAGGCGAAACTGAAATTCAGGTTATTCGCCAGCCGTTGCTGTGGATGGCCGTTGAGCTGCACCTGATCGATCTTGGCGCGAATGCCGTCGGCCAGCCTGTCGCGCAGCTTGATCAGCCGTCGGGTCTCTTGTTCACGCTGGTGGTGGGCCATCTCCGCGGCTTTACCCAGACCGACGATGCCGGCCACATTCAAGGTGCCGGAACGCATGCCGCGTTCATGACCGCCGCCGTGGATCAGCGGCGTCAATTTCACCCCTTTGCGGACATACAACGCACCCACTCCTTTAGGACCGTAAATTTTATGTGCGGAAAGAGACAACAGATCGATCTGGTCACGATTAACGTCGATGGGCATTTTGCCGATGGCCTGGACCGCATCCGTATGAAACAGAACGCCGTGCGCTTTTGCGCAGGCGCCGATTTGGGTAATGGGTTGGATGGTGCCGATTTCACTGTTGGCCGCCTGGATGGTGATCAGCAGAGTCTGCGGCGTGATGTTGCGCTCCAGATCCTCCAGGTCGATCATGCCATACGAGTCTAGTTTGACGTAATAGATCTCATAGCCCATTTTTTCCAGATACCGGGCTGTATCCAGGATCGCTTTGTGCTCAGTGGCCTGGGTGATAATGCGGCCTTTTT
>DAIQOA010000270.1:0-4853 GCA_036788095.1 bacterium
CGACTTGAAGATGCTTTACATCTCCGGTCCTGGGCACGGAGGGCCGGCGCTGGTGGCCAACGCTTACCTCGAAGGAACGTACAGCGAGGTCTACCCCAACATCGGGCAGGACGAGGCGGGCCTGAAGCGACTGTTCACCCAGTTCTCCTTTCCCGGCGGCATCCCCAGCCATGTGGCGCCGGAAACGCCCGGCTCGATCCACGAAGGCGGAGAGTTGGGCTACGCCCTGGCCCATGCCTTTGGCGCCGTGTTCGACAATCCGGATCTGATCGCCTGCTGCGTGGTGGGCGACGGCGAGGCGGAGACCGGCCCCCTGGCCACCAGCTGGCATTCAAATAAATTTCTCAATCCGGTCAGCGACGGCGTGGTCCTGCCCATCCTTCATCTCAATGGCTATAAAATCGCCAATCCCACAGTGTTGGCCCGGCTGAGCGATAAGGAGCTGAATCAGCTGTTCAGCGGCTATGGGTATAAACCCCATTTCATCTCCGGCTCAGACCCGGAATCGATGCACCAAAAAATGGCCGGCTTGATGGACAAAGTGTTCGATGAGATCCGCGAGATAAAAAGAAAAGCGCAACAGAACCTCGATCACCCACAGCGGCCGGCCTGGCCCATGATTGTGATGCGCACACCCAAAGGCTGGACCGGCCCCAAGAAGGTGAACGGAAAACAGGTCGAGGATTCCTGGCGCTCCCACCAGGTACCGTTAACCGATCCTAAAAACAAACCGGAACAACTGCAGGCGTTGCAGGCCTGGCTGATGAGCTATCAGCCGGATCAACTGTTCGACCAGGAGGGCCGCTTTAATCCGGAACTGGCTGAACTGGCGCCGAAAGGGACGCACCGCATGGGCGATAATCCCCACGCCAATGGCGGCATTCTACTCAAAGAGCTGCGCATGCCTGATTTTCGCGATTATGCGGTTCCGGTCGTGAAACCCGGACAGACCGAAGCCGAGTCCACGCGCGTGCTGGGTCAGTTTCTCGCGGACATCATGAAACTCAATCTGCCGAATAAAAATTTCCGCGTCTTTGGTCCTGATGAAACCTCTTCCAACCGCCTGGACGCGTTGTTCAAGGTCACCAGCCGCACCTGGATGGCTGAAATCAAACCCACTGATGAGGGGCTGTCCAGCTATGGCAGAGTGATGGAGGTGTTGAGCGAACACCTGTGCCAGGGATGGCTGGAGGGCTATCTGCTTACCGGCCGGCACGGTTTTTTCTCCTGCTATGAGGCGTTCATCCACATCATCGATTCCATGTTCAACCAGCACGCCAAATGGCTCAAGGTCACGGACAGCGAGATTCCCTGGCGCAGGCCCATCGCCTCGCTCAACTATCTGCTGACCTCTCATGTGTGGCGCCAGGACCATAATGGTTTCAGTCACCAGGATCCCGGATTCATCGATCACGTGGTGAACAAAAAAGCCGACGTAGTGCGCATCTATCTGCCGCCGGACGCCAACACCCTGCTGTCGGTGACCGACCGTTGTCTGCGCAGCCGCAACCACATCAACGTGATCGTGGCAGGCAAACAACCGGCGCCGCAATTCCTCAGCATGGAGGATGCCATCAAGCACTGCTCCGCGGGCATCGGCATCTGGGAATGGGCCGGCAACGACAAAGGGCATGAGCCGGACGTGGTGATGGCCTGCGCCGGCGATGTGCCGACGCTGGAAACCCTGGCCGCCGTCTCCTGGCTGCGCAGCACTTTTCCTGATCTGAAAATTCGCGTGGTGAACGTGGTCGACCTGATGACGTTGACGCCGGCCGGCGAACATCCGCATGGCCTGCGCGACAAAGATTTTGACACCCTTTTCACCACCAACAAGCCCATCATCTTTGCCTACCACGGCTATCCTTGGCTCATCCACCGGCTCTGCTATCGCCGCACCAATCATGTCAATCTGCACGTGCGCGGATACAAAGAGGAGGGCACCACCACCACTCCGTTCGACATGGTGGTGCTGAACGATCTCGATCGCTATCACCTGGCCATGGATGTGATCGACCGGGTGCCCAAGCTGGGCTACGCCGCCGCCTATGCCAAACAGGCGCTGTCCGGCAAATTGATCGAGCACAAAGAGTACATTATGAAATACGGTCAGGATATGCCGGAGGTAAGAAACTGGAAGTGGAACGCCGACTGAGCACCCGGTCGGAGCAGCCGTGGGCGCCCCTGACCGTCTGACAGAAAGGGGCAGAGACTTTCATGAAAGCTATGATTCTGGAAAAGCTCGGCATCCTCACCAGCGATGCCGAGCCGCTGCGCCTCGTCGAATGGCCGGAGCCGGCGCTTGCGAAGGACGAGCTCTTGCTGGCGGTTTCGGTCTGCGGAGTCTGCCACACCGAAATCGATGAAATCGAGGGGCGGACGCCTCCCCCCCGTCTGCCCCTCATTCCAGGGCATCAGGTCGTCGGCCGGGTGGTCGCGGTCGGCAGCCGGGTCGAGAAATTCGCTCTCAATGACCGGGCCGGCGTCGCTTGGATTCATTCCGCCTGCGGGGCCTGCGCCTACTGCCGCAGCGGCAGTGAAAACCTGTGCCCGCACTTTAAAGCGACCGGTAGAGACCATCACGGCGGCTATGCTTCGTATCTGTCGGTGCGGGAGAATTTTGCCCATCGCATTCCCGCTTTTTTTACGGATGCGGAGGCGGCGCCGCTGCTGTGCGCCGGGGCTGTGGGCTATCGCTCCCTACGTCTGACCGGCCTGCAGGATGGACAGAATCTGGGGTTGACCGGGTTCGGCGCATCCGGCCACCTGGTTCTGAAAATGGTGAAACATCTGTTTCCACGTGTTTCCATCTTTGTGTTCGCACGCAGCGAAAGTGAAAGAGCGTTCAGCCTGGAGCTAGGCGCCGACTGGGCGGGCGATCACGACGAAACCGCGCCTGAAAAACCGGACTGCATCATCGACACCACCCCGGTGTGGAGGCCGGTGCTGGGCGCACTACAGAATTTGGCGCCGGGCGGCCGGCTGGTCATCAACGCGATCGGCAAAGAAGAGCAGGACAAGGCGATACTGACCACCCTGGATTATGCCAGCCATCTGTGGATGGAGAAAGAGATCAAGAGCGTCGCCAATGTCACTCGCGCCGATGTGACCGATTTTCTGACCCTGGCCGCCGAGATGCAGATCAGACCGGAAATGCAAGAATTTGCCATGGAGCAGGCCAACGAGGCGCTCAAAGAGCTCAAGATGAGAAAAATACGCGGAGCCAAGGTGTTGAGAATAGCCTCGAGCTGAAGGGACGCGGTTCATCCCCTTTGTCGGCTGAATCCCGTTTGAGCCGATCGCCATCTGGCTGAGCCGGAAAAAGAAAGCATCAACAGGATGCCGCTATAAAATCCGTCGCTCTAGCGGCTTTTGCAACACAGCCATCATCTCCCCGATGGTTTTAAAAGGTATCCACCAGCCGTTGCTGTTCCTTGCGGTTCAAGCGATGAAAGCTGAAATCTGTTTGTATTCGCGAAAAAAAATGCTACATTCAAAAAACGGAGTGAAATTCAGGAGGCGGATGAAACGAAAAATCATCACCATCGACCAGGAAAAGTGCAACGGCTGTGGACAGTGCCTGCCCAACTGCCCGGAGGGCGCCATTCAGGTGATCGACGGCAAGGCGCGCCTGGTAAGCGATCTGCTATGCGACGGTCTGGGCGCCTGTATGGGCTATTGCCCGGAGGGCGCTATCACCATCGAGGAGCGTGAGGCGGAGCCCTATGACGAGGCCAAGGTCATGGCCCAGATCATGCCGCAGGGCATGAACACCATACGCGCTCACCTGAACCATTTGAAGGAACACGGCGAAATCGGCTATTATCGGCAGGCCCTGCAGATTTTACAGGAGCATCAGATCGTCAGCGAAGGCGAGCCCGTGCTCTCCGGCGGCAGCGGCTGTCCGGGATCGCGCAGTCAATCCTTTCAAGTGCATACACCGAGCCATGAGCCGGCCGGCCGGCAGCCATCGCAGTTGAGCCACTGGCCGATTCAGTTGCACCTCATATCGCCCTCAGCCGGCCACTTTAGACATTCAGACCTTCTCGTGGCAGCGGATTGCACCGCTTTTACGCTGGGGCATTTTCACCAAACCTATCTGGCGGGAAAAACGCTGATCATCGCCTGCCCCAAGCTGGACACGCAGCAGGAGGTTTATCTCGAAAAGATCAAAGCACTGATCGACGACGCGGCCGTGAACACCATCACCCTGTTGATCATGCAGGTACCCTGTTGCGGCGGCCTGGTGCGGCTGGTGCAGACCGCCGCCGCTCAATGTCAACGCAAGGCGCCGATAAAAGTCATCGTGATTGACATCAAGGGAGAAGAGCTGAGAAACGAATGGCTGTAGTTTTAATCCTTGGTGACGCTTGCGCGCAGTTAACGCGATTGAGTGGAAGAATATCTGTCCTTTTGGCTGCAAACAACATTCATTAATTCTATTATTATAATCGGAGTGCATGGATATGGCAAACACCAACAGTGTAAAAATGACCATGCCGGTGAAGCGGTTGCACGGCAACCCACCGAAAATCGGCATCCGCCCCATCATCGATGGCCGGCGCATGGGGGTTCGGGAATCCCTGGAAAACCAAACCATGAATATGGCCAAATCGGCCGCCAGACTGATCTCGGAAAACCTGCGTCATCCCAACGGTCTGCCGGTGGAGTGTGTGATTGCGGACACCTGCATCGGCGGCGCGGCAGAGGCGGCACAGTGTGCGGAAAAATTTCAGCGCGAATGCGTCGGCGTCTCGTTATCGGTCACCCCGTGCTGGTGCTATGGCATGGAGACCATCGATCTGGACCCGCACATGCCCAAGAAGGCCACGCCCCAAGAACTTAGAACCCTGGTG
>DAIQOA010000271.1:0-4734 GCA_036788095.1 bacterium
GAAGAGCCGGTGGCTGAATTTAACGTCAGTGAACCGGTCGTCAACGTACGGGAATACTGCAATCTGCACGGACTGTGGGCTAAAAAATAATATAGCGGCGAAGCAGCCGCATAGGAGACCCTATGAGAAGCCCGTTCTTCCTTTTGCTACTCTGGTTATGTGCCTTTCCATCATTCGGACAGCCTTTGCCGTTCGGCGATGCGCTCAAGGGGACAAAAAAGTACGACGCGTTTGAAAAACCCGAGGTGTGCAAAAGCTGCCATGTGGACATCTATCATCAATGGACCCAGTCAATGATGGCGCAGTCCTACACGCACCACTGGGATGAAATTGAGTATTTCGATCTGGCGGTGCCGCACATGGAAAAAGTGCCTGCGCTGAAAGGGCCGGTAGACGGCTGTAACGGCTGTCACACGCCCATGGCCTTCATGGCCGGCGACGTCACGCCGCCGCGCCCCGAGGTCAATTCTCGTGCCAACGAAGGCGTGAGCTGTGAGGTCTGCCACAGCATCAAGGGCATCGGCAGCGAGCCGCCGTTCAATTTCAGTTATCAATCGTCGCCGGGCCGTGTCAAGTATGGCGCCAAACCGGGTCTGCAATCACCGCATCATGATACCGAGGCGCTGGATATCTATCAGAAAACCGAATACTGCGGCAACTGCCACAATGAAAAAAATCCCTTCGGCGTCTGGGTGAAATCAACCCAACTGGAGTGGAAAGAGGGTCCCTACGCCAAGGAGGGCGTGCCGTGCATGCAGTGCCACATGCCCAAAGCTCTGGACCGGAACGCCACCATGGCTCAGGAGGACATGGTGGCCCAGCACCTGTTCCACGGCGCGCACGACAACGGCAAGATCGCCAGCGCCATCGAGCTGCGCATGCATCCGGAGGAACGGGAAGTGAGCTATGACGGCGCCGTCACTCTCAAGGTGCAATTGTTCAGCGCCAAACCGGGGCATAAATTCCCCAGCGGGTCGGTGGAGGATCGCATCGTCTGGCTGCATGTCACCGCCACCGACGTTAACGGCAAAGAGTACCATCTGCCGGTTGATAAAAAGGGCTTTGCGGGCGAAGAGTACACCATCGCCGGCGATGTGCTGGCTTATCAGGACATGGGCTTGCCCAAAGGCCTGCCGGATTTCAAAGGCGTGCAGAGGGATGGAGTGCCCATCGGGGACCGCATTTTTCGCATGCCCTACCTGGATCCCGACGGCCGCATGACCATCATGCAATGGAACACCAAGTCCCTGGGCGTGGACTATCGTATCGGGCCGCGGGAGACCAAGATCGAGACCTTTACCTGGAAGTTGCCGGATGACATCCCCCCCGGCAAGGTGACCTTTAAGGCGGTGCTCAATTATCAAAAGCTGGTCAAACCGGTGGCCGACTTTTTGAACGTGCCGGCGGATGAGAGCGAAATCGTTCCAGTCAACACCGCCACCACTTGGGTGGAAGTGTATGAATAGGCACACTCGCATTGCGTAGGAAATAAAATTGTGGAGCTCTGCATGAAAAAAAATCTTTTAGGCCTCACCCTGGCTCTGATCATGCTGGCGGCCCTGGCTGATCAGACGCAGGCGATTCCGGCTTTTGCCCGCCGCTACAACATATCTTGTAGCACCTGCCACGCTCCGATCCCCAAGCTCAAGCCCTATGGCGCTGACTTTGCCGGAGACGGCTTTATCATGAAAGAAAACGAAAAAGAGCGGGATTACGTATCCGCCGGCGATCCGCTACTCTGGCTCAACAAAACCATTCCGATCGGCGTACGCTTCGACGCCTATGCGATCTCTTACGCCGATGAAGCCAAGACGGATCTGCAATCGCCCTGGGGCTTGAAACTGCTCTCCGGGGGCGCGCTGTATAAAAACATCGGTTACTATTTTTATTTCTACATGAGTGAACGCGGCGAAGTGGCCGGCATCGAAGACGCCTATGTGCACTTTAACAACATCGGCGGCTCTGAATTTGACATCATGGTGGGCCAGTTCCAGACCAGCGATCCGTTGATGAAACGTGAACTCCGCTTGACCTTTGAGGATTACCAGCTTTACAAATACAAACCCGGATTGTCTGGCATCGATCTGACCTATGACCGCGGCGTCATGTTCGTCTACGGCATTAGCAAAACCGGCACCGACCTGATCATGAGCGTAACCAACGGCAACGGCAAAGATCCTGCTGACCCTGATACGAAAAAATTTGACAGCGACAATTACAAAAACATCGGTTTCCGGGTCGCGCAGGGCATCGGCGAAAACTTGACCATCGGCGGCTTTTATTATACCGGCAAGGAACGCCTGGCCTCCACGGACAATACGGTCCAGTATGTAGGCCCTGATTTTAACCTGGTGCTGGGTAAGCTGGAACTGACGGCGCAATATCTCGAGCGCACCGACAGCAACCCCTTTATGCTGGAAGTGGAAAAAGAGCTAAAGACCAAAGCTGCAATTGTGGAGGCGATCTTTGCGCCGCAGCTGGATCGTTCCCGGTTCTACTTTTCCGCGCTGTACAACGACATCAAGCAGGAAAAAGAAGTCTATCAAGCGTTTACCCTGGCCGGCACGTACCTCATGGCCAGAAATCTGCGCGGATCGCTGGAGCTGACGCGCGATCTGATCAGAGATCAGAATAGAATCGTCCTGGGGATGGTCACAGGTTTTTAAGCGTGTCCAAAAAGGCGCGAGCAGGTCTTGCGCCTTTTTCTTTTCTGCCTGCAGCCTCCTGCGAGGCAGGTCTCTTGGGGTGCAAAGTATGAACTCTTTCAGCAAAAGGATCTTGAGCCGTTGGCGAGACCGGTGGAAACCGGTGTGGGATATGGTGGAATGGCCGCTGCTGATCGCGCTGGCGCTCCTCACCCTGTCCTTTGGAGTGATCGGATTTGCAGAGTATTTCAGCAGCCGGCAGCAATCCTGTTCTTTTCTTGACTGTCTGTATCTAACCCTACAGCTGTTCACCTTGGAATCCGGATCGCTGCCGGGGAACAAGACCTGGATGCTGGAGGTCGCCCGGTTCACGGCGCC
Source organism: bacterium (assembly GCA_036788095.1). Lineage (GTDB taxonomy): Bacteria > Zhuqueibacterota > Zhuqueibacteria > Residuimicrobiales > Residuimicrobiaceae > Anaerohabitans. The sequence continues at coordinate 3,024 of DAIQOA010000271.1, forward strand.
GCTGCTGGCCGTCTATACCGCTCTGAAAGCCTTGGGGCTTCTTTTCAGCCGTCAGATCATGCTTGTCAGGCTCGCGTTCACCAAAGACCACACCATCCTTTGCGGCCTGGGGCGAAAAGGCTACCGGCTTGCCCGGGAGTACTGGAGCAGAGGCGAACGCGTCGTCGTCCTGGAACAGGACGTGCACACGCCATTTGTCCTGCCGGCCAGAGCCGCAGGCATTCCGGTTGTGCTGGGCAATGCGGCGGAGGCCAAGCTCCTCAAACAGGCGCGCCTGTCGCGCGCCGCGCGGCTTATCTGCGTCTGTGGGGAGGACGGCGTCAATGCCGAGATAGCCCTTGCCGCTCAAGGTGTGCTGGGCAGTCAGAACCGGAGCCCTTTGCACTGCTTTGTCCATATCGTGGAACCGGCCGTGTGGGATTTGCTTAACGGATTCAAATTTGCTTTTGATACTCGTCCCATGCGCATGGATTTCTTCAACATCTACGATTGGGGCGCCAAACGGATAATGGAAAAATATCCTCTGCCCGCTCTCACTTCACCGTCGCAGCGTCCTCCCCGTCTGCTGATTGTCGGTCTGGGAAAACTAGGCGGCAGCTTGTTGGTGCAGATCGCCCGCTGCTGGTTCCGTCAAATCCGTGATGACAAAAAGGCGGGCAAACTCTCCATCACCGTCATCGATCAGGCAGCGACAGCAAAAATCCGCCAACTGGTGCAGCGTTATCCGCAGCTGCAGCAAGCCTGTCGGCTTATGCCGGTCGAAGATGATATCCGCTGGCTATGCACGGACGCTCCTGGAAGACGAGGAATTGCCAAAACCTCCTTTCGCGTGCACCAGGCCTATGTCTGTGTCGATAACGATGCGCTGGCCCTGCACGCCGCCGGCGTGCTGCAAAATGTGCTGCATGATCGTAAAACCCCCATCATCGTTCGCATGGCGGTTAAATCCGGCCTGGCAGAGTTGCTTTCGTTGCGCTCATCGGCCCAGACAGATGCCATCGAAATTTTTCACCTGTTGGATGAAACCTGCCATGCGGAGGCGATGGAGGATTACATCGATGTACTGGCCAAAGCCATACACGAGTCCTACATCAACCGTTGTCAGGCGGATGGCATTTATTCAAAGGATAAACCATCTCACCTGCCCTGGTCCCGCTTGTCGGAGGATTATCGTAATGCCAACCGCGCCCAGGCCCACCATCTGCCCTGCAAATTGGAAAAAGTGGGCTACCGGCTCAAACCATTATGTGACTGGCAGGCGGACCGGCAAAAGTTCACCGCCAAAGAGCTTGATGAATTGGCCCGGATCGAACATGACCGATGGCAGGAAGAAAGGCGACAAGCCGGATGGAGGCTGGGTCCGGACAATCCGGCACAGAGAACCAATCCGCATATAAAACCCTGGGACGAGTTGGATGAAAAGATCAAAGAAATGGACCGGAACACCGTAGCCTCGATTCCCAAGTACCTGGCCCGGATCGATCTGCAGATGATCCGGGATAAAACGCCAAACTAAAAACCGGGGAGAACAGCGATGCACCACAAATCCCAAATACCGATCGAGCAGCACATACGGGATGTGGCCGCTTATGCCAAAGAAATGGCAATCTATGAAACCTTCGCCGAATTCCTCACCCAGGTCCTAAAAAAAGCGGCCGAGCCGCTTGCCCCCCTCAGCATTGTACAGGCGCGTGCAAGAACGGTGTCCAGC
>DAIQOA010000272.1:0-4710 GCA_036788095.1 bacterium
AATCGGCCCAGCTTTGCCAGGCTGCGATTATCAATATCGACGATGATGATGTCCTCGATGGCAGCGCCCTGCCGCTGTTCCCAAAGCTGTTTGATCCGTTTGAGATAGCGCCAGTCCAGCGATTTTGCTTCAAAGGCATCGAACAGCGTGCGCTGCAGGCCATAAGTCGCCAGCAGGATGAGGCCGGCGGCAGCTAGACCCACCAGGCCGCCGGTGAGCAGACGCCGGCCGAGCTTTTTATGCATGGAACGGCTCCTCCAGCACGCCGTGAAACACGGGTGTAACCTCGCCGGTCAGGCGGATGGTGTGGAAATCATCGCTGAAATCGACCTGTAACCTGCCTCCTGGGAAGCGTACCCGGCAGGGAGAACTCAGCCCTTTGCACACATGCGCGATCAACGCTGAGGCGACGGCGCCGGTGCCGCAGGCCAGGGTTTCGCCCTCTACGCCGCGTTCGAACGTGCGCACCGACAGCTCGTTCTCAGCGCCAAGCTGTACAAAGTCGACATTGGTCCCCTTGGGAAAAAACGGGTGATGTCGGTATTTACGGCCCAGCCCATCGACATCCGTTTCAGCCACTTGGTCGACGAAAATCACCAGATGAGGCACTCCGGTATCGATCAGGCCGCCGACCTGCAGCGCAGGCTCTTCGATCACCGGAATCGACAGCATGGGCCGGCCGGCGGGGATGAAATCCGTGGTGACGGTAAAGCCCTGGATGGTGGAGTGATAGAGATGGCCGTTGATCTCAAAGGAGGCACGTTCCTGCACCACGCCCAGTTTCCGGGCGAACCAGGAGACCGCGCGAGAGCCGTTGCCGCACATCTCCGCCAGGGAACCGTCGGAATTGACATGCACATAGCGGAAATCAGCCCGGTCGCTCTGTTCCAGGAGAATCACTCCGTCCGCGCCCACCGCGGTATGCGGCCGGCAGAGCCGGCTGAAAAAAGCCGCGTCGCGCCGGCCTTCCAGCAGCGCCGTGCGGTTATCGAACAGGATAAAGTCGTTGCCCGTCGCCGAAATCTTGTAAAAGGTCAGAGCTCTATTCATGCTGCAATGTACGAAAAACCAGTGCAGCAGGCAATACAAAAAAAAGTGCGGCAGTCCGACAGCGCGGACGGCCGGATGGCGAAGAAGATGAAGGAAGAAAAAAATATGAATTATTTTCAGCAATTCTGTAACATGAAACGGCCTGTTGCGTACATGCAGATAGTAGGGGGAAATGTTGAAGCTTTTGCTTCAAGGAGGTCGAAATGAAACGCTTCATGATTTTTGTCGTGGCTGTGATCATGGCAGCCGGTCTGTCCTTTGGACAGAAAAAGTCCGATTGCCCGGACAAGGCGCGCTTGTGCAAAGCCCTGCAGGGCTATAAGGTGTGCTTAAAGTCCGAAAATCTCGGCGTGCGCACCAGCGCCCTCTATCAGCTGGCTAAATTGAAATCCTGCTTTCCAGACCTGGACCTCTCCGAAGTGATGCTGGCTGTGGACCAAGTGTGCAAAAAGGACAAAGAGCCCATCGTGCGCGCTCAGGCCAATCTGACCTACGCCTACATCGCCGATGACTCGCTCTGTGCAAAGGTCAAGACCCTGGCGGCGGACACACCGGTTGAATTTTTTAATCGTGTGCAGACTGAACTGGCGTTGCGGGATTAGGCCGTGGCCAAGTGGATCAAAGTCGTCCTGCACCGATGCCTGCCAGAGCGCCGGATGCGAACGCGAAGTGGAGATTGAAACCGCCACAAGGTCCTACAACATCCAGAACCTCACCGGCGAGAAATAAACCGTGGACACGACGGCATTCCATTGTGGCGGTATCGATCTCACTCAACGGCACCCCTCCAGCAGCCAGCTGGGCCTGATGAAAATCTTTGACTCCTGTAATTGAAATCGGAAAAGCAGTCAGGAGCGACACCAACCGGTTGCCCTGCTCTTCGCTAAGCATCGCAATATCCTGATTCAAGGGCAAACCGATTCCACTTGCGATCAGGGCTGCCAGTTTGGCCGGCAGTGCCGACTCGAGCAATGCCTGCAATGGCCAGCCCTGTTTCCTTTTTTGTCTAACCAGCATCATAAAGGCCTCCAGGTGACTCGGCAGAAAATTTAGCAAGAGTTGCATGGGTTGATGCGGGGAGGCGTCGACCAAGTGGCTGAGATCCATGGCAGCCGGGCCGTTCAAACCGAACTGGGTAAAGATCAAATTGCCCGTCGATCGGCCCAGCAGACGACTGTTTCCGTATAATTCAGCAGCTACATCCAAACGAACGCCCTGCAGTTTGTGCAGTGCGCGCACCTCAGCGATCAGCGGCGCCAAGGCCGGCCGCATGGATCGCACCGTCACACCCAGTTCGGCGAGCCAGGCCAACGCACTGTCGTCGCCGCCCAGCTGCGGATGCGCTTTGCCGCCGGTGGCGACGATAAGACGCTGCACGGTTCTGCCGCCGCCCTGATCATCCTTCACAGTAAATCCAGCGCCGTTTTTTTTTACCGCGGTTATTCGGCACCCTGTCGACACCATGACAGGACGTTGCGCCACAGCGGTGGTCAGAATGGCAGAGACCGCTGCGGCGGAATGGGATACGGGGTAGCACCATCCGTCGTCGCTGCAATAGGTGAGAACGCCCTGTTCCAGCAGTTCGCCTCGCAGCCAATCGTGATCAAACCGGTGCAGCAGAGCGTGTAGCGCCTCCGGCGCATCGCAGGCATAGCGGTCTGCGCTGAGGCCGCGATGGCTGAGATTGCCCCGGCCGCTGCCGGTGACCGCCAGTTTGCGGCCCAGAGAGGAGTTGGCCTCCCAGAGGATCACCTCTCTGGCCGTGCGTGCTGCGTGGAGGGCGGCGAACAGTCCGGCTGCGCCGCCGCCGATGATGCCGATAGTGGGGTTCAACGGTGGATGCTCCTTTTTGGCTGTATTGGTCGAGAAAGCAGGCGCAATAACAAGAATGCCAGCCACCTGCATCCGCAGGACAGCGGGATGGATAGCCTCGGGTCTGGCGCCGGCCGTGGCGCTGATCGTGCCAACGCCGGCCGCAGCGATCCGGGCAGCCTGGTAAGCCGCTGTCAGTCCTTCGCGGATTATATAATGTATGAAAAAAAAGCGATGAGTGACAGTGGATTATTGCGGTTATTTTCCGATCCTGGCGTTCAAGCCCGCGCCAGGGAACGCCAGGCCGTCGGCAAGGCGGATCGGGGCGTCCTTGAAGGCGGTACGCCCTTGATGCGGGGGCTGATGCAAACAGGCGGGGGCGGCGATGACAAATAATGCTTGATTTTTATTGTATGCTGAGCTATATTTTGTGTAGGGTTTATATTGTGCTTTTCATCGAGTTGCGAAAGGGTGTGCAATCCCGGTCAAGGCAATGCGAGAACAAGCATAACCATCGAAAGCCCTACCACGCCTAAGTTATGCAACTGTGAGGACAGACGCAGCCCAATCTCAACTTTTTTGAAGTTTGATCGGAACGTTCTTTAAGGTTCCACAAGGGACTATTGTGTCGTTGCCGCAATGGCACCGCCCAGGCAGCGATCAGGGGATAACTTTCATGGAATGAATCGGTTGAACACGGAAATCGAGTGTTCTGTGTCCCTATTTGTATTGAAAAATGCTGCCAATTGACTCGGCAAAGTCTTTGAGCTGGCAGTATGGCTGGTTCAGACCTTTCCAGAGAATTGTCCGTGGCTGTATTGTTTATTAGAGAAAAATCATCACGTCACTCTATGTATCTTGCTGAATGAGGAAAAATGGAGCGAACGCGGAATCGCCTATGAGCTTAAAAAAAGTGATCAAGCTCCTGATTAGTCAATTCTTGTATTATACAGGTGTTGTATTCCTGGTCGAAAAGGTTGCGCCGGCCAGAGGCGTGATCATTCTTGCCTATCATCGGGTGAAGGATGGGGCCGCAGACCCCTTAAACATGACGATTTCGCCGCGGGATTTCGAGATTCAAATCAAATACCTTGCGACGCATTATGCACCCATCCGCCTGGCGGATATATGGCAGCGATTGAATGAGCCGGGCCCTGCCAGAGTGGTCATCACATTCGATGACGGCTACGCGGATAATTACCACCATGCCTTGCCGATTTTGCAGCGCCACGCAGTGCCGGCGATCTTTTTTTTGGCGGTGGACCCGATCGAAAACAGAACCAGTTTGTGGTATGATCGGATCTGCCGCTCCATTTTTTCCTGCCGGGGAGAAACGCTCGATCTTTCGGCCTTTGGTTTGTCTGAAAAAACGGTGGCCGACGATCGGCAAAAGGCGAAAACCGCAACAGCCCTTGTGCTGTACGCGAAAAAGAATCTGGACCGTCATCAAACGGATGCGTTGATTCGTTATCTGCAGCGGCACTGTCCCAGTGGGGACGCCAGTCGGTCGGAGATGTTGACCTGGGAAGAAGTGCGCGCAATGGCTGATGCGGGCATGGAATTCGGCGCCCACACGATGACCCATGCGATCTTGTCCGGGCTGGCGGAGGATGAGCAGAGGTGGGAGATACAGCAGTCCAAGGAAAAAATAGAACATCGCCTTGGCAGGCCGGTCCATTTTTTTTCGTATCCCAATGGTGAACCCTGTGATTATACGGACCAAACGGTCTCTGTGCTCGAAACGGTCGGATTTCGCGCCGCCTGCACGCTGACGCCCGGCGACGCAGACGCCGGCCGTCCCTACGCTCTGCCGCGGATTGGCATCGATGAAGCGCATACCGGCTATCA
>DAIQOA010000273.1:0-4658 GCA_036788095.1 bacterium
ACCCATTTTTTCGAAGCGCCACGGCCCAGATCCCACACTTCATCGCAATTGTCGTGAAAAAAGGGCGAGGAGAAGGCCGGCGCCATTTCCCCGTAGATGTCGGCTAAAAGCTGGTAGCTCTCCTCTCTAGTCGGCGTAAGCATGCGGCCGGCTTCGCCCAGGTGCTGGTATTGCGGAAACGAGAGTATTTTCTCAAAATGGCCGAAGGACTGGAAATTGCCCACCAGCTGAATATGGTATGTTGCAGCGTACGCAGCCCATTCCCGCCATTGCGCGATGGGGACGCCGCCGCCGACCGGAGCAAAATCGCCATGCCGGGAAGTGGCGGTTATGTTTTCGGTGTAATAGGTCAGCAGGTTCAGTTTTAATTCAGCGCAGCGGCGGATCTGTTGCTTGACGAAGGGCGTGGTGGGAACAGGGCCGCGGCTGATGTCGTCCATAATCCCGCGCCAGGCCAACTCCGGCCAGTCCACGATGGTCATGCAGGACAGCCGCGAGTCGTCGCTGTTGCGCAGCAATTGCACCAGAGTCTGTATGCCGTAAAACAGGCCGGCCTGCTCCTGGGCCGCCAAACGGATTTGATCCCGGGCGATAACGAGCACATAGCCCTGGGAACCGATGCGGGTGTCGGGCCAGGAACCGCCTTGTCGGCACAGCTGATCGAACGGAGGATCACAATCGGGCAAGCCGATCCACAGGGCGGCGTCGCCGTTCTGAACGATTCCGGCGGTTCCGCCAGTATAAACCGAAATCGCTTCGCGCAGCTCAGCCAGGCCGGCGGTTAACGCCGTCGTGTCCGGGACCGCCAGGCCAATCGTCACGGTGGGAGCGAGCTGAAAATAACCTCGCTGTACCATGACCACCTGAGGCAACGGCACAACCGGAATCACGGCCCCTATTTTGGATACCATTACGGCGGAGAAGAAAAAAAACACGAACGGATATTTCATAGATCATTCGTCTTTGCTATTCGACGCGGTTTCCTTGTCGAAAAATCTCTTTCGACTTGATTTCTTTCCCGACCACCAACGGCTTGGCCGATAGGCTCCAGTCGTTGTTGATGAGGGATATCCTTCGTGTGGCTTCGCCGAGAATTTGTACAAACGGCACGGACAACTTTCCGGCCATGGTTTTTTCAAGCCGGGCGTTCCGGCAGTCCTGCAGGTGGATCATGGCCAGCGTTTCATTCGGTTGCGCCTGTTCGATGCGAAAACCATCAACGGTAAAATCGGCAACGTTCAGGGCCCATACCCCATGGCGCTCAAAAGCCGCAGAACCGGTCTCATCTTGGATGAAAAAGTTGCGCAGCGTCAAACCGTCGATATGGGCAAAGGTCCAATGGGACAGAACATCGGCACAATCGTTGGTCGCCCGGTCGGTGAGCGAACGGGTGCCGCGCGGCTTGCGGCGGCCGGAGAGATCGGTTCGATCCGTCACGCGCATCCAGACGTTATCAAAGGCGACATTCTCGATTTTTTGCTCCGGCATGCCGGCCAGCAAACAATTGCCATCCGGAGTGACAATGTGGATATCGCTGAAGGCGATATCGCGAATGCGTCCCAATGTTCCGCTCGGTTCGCGCTTTTCAATATCCATAAAAATGGCGTAGGAATTGGTGCCGAAGGATCGCTCGAGGCCCCGGCGGGTGGTCTCTATGGAAATGTTGGAGAACTGAATGTCTTCATAAACGCCGCCGTCCTTCATGTAAAAACCGATGCCGTATTTGGTGTCGCGAATGACAATATTGCTGAAACTGCAGTGACGGATGGCGCCATCCGAGCGCGTACCGCACTTGATGGCCGAGTCATCGCTGATTAGCACACAGTTGGTGACCACCAGATTTTCACACGGTTTTTCCGTTCCATGGGATTTCGGACAAATGGCGTCGTCGCCGGTTTCGATATAGCAATCTGAAATCAACACATTGGAGGATGAGATCGGGTCGATGCCGTCGGTGTTGGGCGCGTTACGGTCATTGATGATGCTGACGCCGGTGATGGTCACCCGATCGCACTCTTCCAACGCGATGTTGAACGCGGCCGAATTGCGGATCTGCAGGTCTCGGATCAAGACGTTGCTGCAGCGCTCCAGCTCTATGGTGCGCTCGGGGCGAACATAGGGTCGTTCTTTATCCCGCCAAAAGGCATCGCCCTGGCCGTTGATGAGGCCCGGGCCCAGCAGGCCGATGTTTTTCGCATCCCGGGCGAACACGAGATATTTCGGCTCGTAATCTGCAATGTTTTTGCTGCCCAGAAGCGTGGCGCCTCCGTTCAGCACCAGATAGACATTATCCCTTAGCTCGATCGTGCCGGAAAGATACTGACCGGCCGGGAACACCACCTGACCGCCGCCATTCTGATGACAGGCGTCGATGGCGTCTTGAATCGCTTTGGTGGTCAGCGTGGTTCCATCCGCTTGCGCACCATAGTCGCAAACATTGTACGCCGTCTGGGCGGAAGGCCCTGCCTGCAGGAGAGCGATAAGCAGGCTCAAGGACGCCAATCGTTTAGTGAACTGCACGGACAACTCCTTTCATACAATAAACTTACAAATCAATGCTCATTGCGGCTGCGCATGGTTTCGGCGCAACACCATCTTGGCCACCTGGTCTTGACCATCAGCGCGCAGACGGCAAAAGTAGACGCCGTTGGGCAATGCTGAAAAACGGGGTGAACGAAGATTCCAGGTGGCTATATACTTTCCGGCTGGTCTATGCTGATTCACCAGAACAGCGATTTCACGGCCGAGAACATCATAAACCGCGATGTGCACCACACCGCTGTGCAGTAATTGATAATGTAGAGAAGTGGCGTCGGCAAAGGGGTTGGGACTGTTTTGCAGCAAGGCCAGGGTGATCGGGTGAGAGATTTCAGGCGTCTGTATGGTGGTGGGCAGCTCCGGCACTTTTATCGATTCCCAGATATAGCGGAAATCATTGTCGATCCAGCGAATGCGATCCTCCTGATCACAGGCATCCGCTCCGCACACGCCCGGATTGCTGATGCTGCAGCGGCTGGCCGTGGCGCCCGTGCAGCTCTCCCGATCCGGCCAGCAATAGGGGTAATAAAATTGATTTCGCTCGATGAGCAAGGCCGTGGGGCACCCCTCCTCCGCATCGCCGCTGTAACGCACCCAACCCTCTTGCACGCGGTTCAGCGCTTGCGAAGGCCCGGTGTAGTAAAACGCGTTGTCATGCACGTGGATGTCCTGGGTTTGCGACCGGCGAAATTTCAACGGCGGCCCGCTGGCATTGATGATGATATTATCGCACACTTCCGCATGGCTTAGCCGGGTAAAATAGAACACATGCATCTCATCCAAACGGTCAAACTGATTATGCACATCGCGCACATAATTGCCTTTGATCAAAATCTGGCTCGAGTTCTTGGGATAGATCGCACCGGCTCCGTAAATGTCCGCCGTCTGTTCATCCGGGAAATAGAGCGTGCCGATCTCTTCGACCACATTATCGATGAAGGATATATTTTGCGTTTCATAAGTAAACAGGGCGCTCACCTGCCAGCGTTTGAAATGCAAATTTTTAATCACGACCGGCTGCCGGCTGGGCGAGGTCACGGCGATAGCCGCCTGCGGCCCGCCTTGATGAGTGTATCGGCCGCTATACAGCATGGCGCGCTCTTTGCCGCCATAAGTGGAGAGTAACAGAGGCCGGTCAAGGTCCCAGACAAAGGCAAAGGTGTTGCGTACAGGATCGTAGTTTTTCAAGATCGGATTGGTCATCGCTGCACAATCGTCGAACCGTTCGCCGGCCCGGAGCAGTATTTCAAAACCGTCGCTGGAGCGCCAGTAGGTCAGTGCCACCACCCGCGCTCTGGCCAGCGTCCTGACCGGCCGAAGGGGGTCGCTGCCGTCGTTGTCGCTGTCCACGCCGGATGTCTGGGAAACATAGATGGTACGAACCGCTCCGACCGCCGTGTCCGGCGACAAAGGCAACGAAAAAATACAACCGGCGACAATGAAAATAATAAATCGACTCATCGGATCCACCCCGGATAAACCGGAATCAACGGCTGAATGATTAAAAGTTCGAAACATACGGTTTATGACACCCTGAATGTCGCACGGCGCGGTGTCGGTTGTTTCATCAATAATAAAAACGACACAGCAGGTTGCCGCAGCCACGCAGCCACCTGCAGGATCATGAAGAGAGCGACAAGATCTTGAGCCATCCAGCCTCTCTTCCTTCGCGCGCAATAGATAATGTTCTCTGCGATTGTTCGCATAGATTATTCGGGTTACCTTTGCACCATGAATTTGCGCACCATCGTGCCCGCGGAAGAATGCAAGTGGCATAGATATAGCCCAGAGGCCACAGCATGCGCGCGCCAGGTTGATTCGTGTTTGCCGGCCGGAAACCATCCGTTCACCGGCAGGGCCAGCAGCCGGCCTTGCAGGTTAAATATGCCGATCGTCACCTCGCCCGCTTCTGTCAGCTGAAAGGCGATTCTGGCCGCTTCGTTGCTGGGATTGGGATACACGTGCAAAGAGACGGCATTCTCGGACTTGGTTTGCAGCACGCGGGTGTAGGCGCGGACCAGCTGCACCCTGTGCGCCCCGGAATCGACCTGGACTTGCATCCAATCCTCGCCCGTTGCCATGGCCGGTACGGGCCTGCCATCCACTCGGACGGTTACAAT
>DAIQOA010000274.1:0-4638 GCA_036788095.1 bacterium
GCCCTTGGCCCAGGCAGTCCAGTCGTCGATCTGTTTTCTCGAGAATCGGCCGCCTCCGGGCACGGTCAACCCGGCGACGATGCCGCCGCCGGCAACGGCCTCCCGGAACACGCGAAATTCGCAGGATCCCACCAGACCGCTGATCTCCCTGATCTTGAGATCGAAACGAACATCCGGCTTGTCGCTGCCATACTCTGCCATGGCCTGGCTGTACGGAATTCGGGGAAAGGGCAGCGGGACGGAGATATTCATCACCTCTTGTAAAATTTTCGCCGTCAATCCTTCGGCCACGGACATGACGTCCTCCTCATCGACAAAGGACATCTCCAGATCGATCTGGGTGAACTCGGGCTGCCGGTCGGCGCGCAGATCCTCATCGCGGAAACAGCGCACAATCTGAAAATAGCGGTCATAGCCGCCCATCATGAGCAGCTGTTTATAGGTCTGCGGCGACTGCGGCAGAGCATACAGTCGGCCCTTCCAAACCCGGCTGGGCACCAGATAATCGCGGGCGCCTTCCGGCGTGCTCTTGCTCAGGACCGGCGTCTCCACTTCGACAAATTGCAGGGCGGAGAGAAAACGCCGGGCGATCTGTGCGACTTGATGGCGCACCAGCAGATGGCGCTGCATCTCCGGACGGCGTAGGTCCAGATAACGATACTTTAATCGCAGGTCCTCGGACACGTTGCTCTCGCCGCTGATGGGAAAAGGCGGCGTTTTGGAGGTGTTTAAAATCTCCATCTCCTCCGCCATCAACTCGATCTCACCGGTCAACAACCTGGCATTGACCATGCCCTCGGGACGAGGACGCACCCGTCCTTTGAAGGCGACCACAAATTCGCTGCGCAGGCTTTTCGCCTCTTCGTACGCCTGCGATTCCGGGTTGATCTGTATTTGGGTGGTCCCATAACGATCCCGCAGATCGATAAAAATCAAACCACCATGATCCCGCCGGCGATCCACCCATCCCATCAGAGACACCGTCTGATTCTCATTCTCTTTTCTCAATTCCCCGCAGGTGTGTGTTCGTTTCCAACGCATATTATCTTCTCACTTTTGATCATAAATAAAAAAATGTCAGGTGGAAGCACCTGACCGCTTTCTTGTCTTTCGCTGATCCTCATGAGGCAACCGGGACGGGAGCAAAAGCTGAAGGGGTGCGCCACCGCCCCCAGGGAACAGGGCGGCGCTGCGGCCTTGTCAAAAACCGAAGGTATAAACCTGGCGGAAAACGGCGTTGCCCAACCGCTCATCGACGGCGCCGAAATCATCCCAACGTGAAACTCGGGACAGAATGCAGCGTTCTACGTTTTCATTGTCGAGCGTCGAGGAGAGGATCGTCGCGTTGGTCACCGTGCCGTTGGGCAGAATGGTGAACCGCACGACCACCTTGCCCTTCAATTCGGGGTTGCGTTTCAGTTCCCGTTCATAACAATACTGGATCGCCTGACTGTGGCCATAGACAATGGCCGACACCTCGTTGACGTCGCGCGCACCGGTGACGGATCCACCACCGCCCTGCAGATCGCTCTCTTCAGTGAGCGGCGCCAGCCCGACGGTCTCAATATCGCTTTTGCGTGCCACGACTGAACCGGAGCCCGCTCCGGTTGCGGAGCCGCCGCGTCCGCCATCGCCGGGACCGGATATTAGATCATGACTATTCACGCCGCTGGTGGTGGTACGGCCTCCGCGTACGCCGGCCACGCCCGCCGTCCCGGCTGCTACGCCGCTGTTGCGGGTGGAACGGCCGCTTTCGGCCAACCGGTCGATGTTGTCAAACACCTGATCAAAGGCCTGGGAGGCCTGCCCTCCGCTGGCCACCACATCGCTCACGGTCTGATCCTGTGCGTGCCGACTGCCGGAGGAAAGAATGGCGAGCAGGCCCTGGCCGCTGACCTCTGCCTCAGCTCGACGCACCGCGCCGCCGCCAGGTCCGGACGGCAGCCTCAGGGTGGAGCCGCCGCCGGCTGCGCCGCCAGAGGGTTGCGCTTCACCAGAGGAAACGCTCTGCCCCGCGGTGCTCCGGCCTCCTGCCGCCGATCGGCGCGCAGCGAGCGGCGCCCTTTTCTTCCGCACATCCACCGGCAGGTTGTCGATCATTCGATTGGCGATGCGTACCGTCTGCTCCTCCCGGTCCAGCACCAGCCGCGCATAGCGATCCTGAATGGTGCGGATTGTGCTGTCAGGCACAGTCACCGGCGGCGGATTGAACAGGAAATAGAGGACAAACGCCACATGCAGAACAAACGAGGCCGACAGAATGAGCAGAAACTCGCGATCCAGTTCCTCGAAGGGCCTTCTATAATATTTTTCCGGCAGGGCAGCGACCGTAAAAAAACTCCTTGATTAATCACTTTCAGACGTTCAGATCGTGCGGCAGACCTCGTGGGCATGAAACGTCGGATAAACCGCGAAGTTTATCCACCTTTTTGATACACCACCAGGCGCATGTTGGGAAACTCGGAACGGCCGCAGGTGGCCATCACCTTGAGCAAGGTGTTGAAGGGCAGCTTTTGATCGCCCTGAATGGTGACCTTGCCGGTGAACTTGATGCCATAGCTCTCTTCCATCTTTTTGGCCTCTTGCGCGTACTTTTGCAGCGCCTCATACAACCGGGGGATCAACAGATCAGACTGGCTCGCCAGATTGCTCAACCGCTCCACCGGTTTCTCATTGACCAGGATCCATTCCTTTGACACGGTCACGTCCAACGCCACCTCCGGCAGCTGTTCGCTGGTGGATCTGGGCAGGGTCAGGTCCTGGGAGGGATGGGTCAATTGACCCTCGATGTTGTAGCTTTTAATCAAGAACACCAGGATGATGGTGAACATGTCCATCATGGAAGTGAGGTTCAACGCCACTTTGGTCGGATTGCCGGTGTTATGCCGCTTGATGCGTGACGGTATAAAAGCCATAGGGGGTACCTAATCGATTTCTATAAAATTCCCGCGCTGATGACCACTTCAGGGAACAACTCGTAACCGACTTCGTTCACTTTGATGCTGCGCGCCGCATCCATGGTGCTGACCAGAGTCTGATAGTCTATATTCATCTCCGCCTGGATGATAATCTTGCGGGTGTCCATCGGCGAGGTGACCACGCGCTGCTTTAGCTCGTACAGTTTGCGATTGAGCGCGTCGAAATCATAGCCGCCGTCGGCCAGCAGGCCGATGGTGGGCCCGCCGGTGGCCGGATCCCGCAGCACGGCTTGCGAACTGGAGAGATAAAAACCCCGCGAGGTGATGGAAATGGTCAGGTCCAGTCCCGGCTGCGCCTCTTTGTCCAGCAGGGTTTGACTCACCGGGCCGCCGGCGGCGCGGGGCAGGTTCAATTCGATGACGCCGTATTTGACGAACTGGGTGGTGGACAGGAGAAGCGGTATCAACACCACCATCATGTTCATCACCGGAAACAGGTTGAGCTCCACCTGTTCCGTTTCCAGATGACGACGTTGAGAGGGTTTATAAGCCATGCTTAACGATTCCCGGTTAACAGGTTAATCAGTTTCACCATGTGCTCGTCGATCTCATCGATGATCTTACCGGTGCGGTTGGTCAGATAGGTGTAGGCGAAAATCGTCGGAATGGCGATGAACAGACCCACCAGCGTAGTGTTCATGGCCGTGGAGATGCCGGCCGCCAACAGTCGGGCTTTTTCCGATGCATCGATGCCCGGCGCGGAAATCGAACGGAAGGCGATGATCAGGCCGTAGATGGTGCCGAGCAAACCCAGCAGGGTGGCGATGTTGGCCAGCATGGCCAGATAATTGGTGCGCGCCTGCAGCTTGGGGATGACTTCGAGCATGCCCTCATCCACCGCGTTCTGTATGGAGCGGAAATCCACCTGCTGCTTATTGACCACGGAGCGCAGCCCGCTGGCCACAACCTTGGGCAGCGCCCGGTCCTTGGCGCGCAGGCAGAGATCCAGAGCGTCTTCCAACTTGCCGGCGGTGACCAATTTCCTGATCTCTCCCATGAACTTTTCAGCATTGATGTCGCTGCGGCCGAGGATGTAGATCGCTCGTTCGATCATAATCGCCACCGCGAACACCGCCGCAATCATCAACGCCCACATGTAAAGGTAACCGGCAACGTCCGGACTAAAGTTACGGAATATCTCAGCCATGGAAGCCTCCCAAAAAAGCAATAAAAGAGTGCGTGCCGAACGAATAAAATAAAAAGAATATATTCTTATTTCTTTTCTTTAGCAAGATTTTTTTTGGCCGTTTGCATGCGCGCGCCCTCCTCCTTTTCCCGGACCACCTCATCGAGAAACGCCGGCCGCTGTTTGAGCTCCGCATCGAAGGAGCGCGTCAGCGGCGCCGCCTCCCCGACCTCCGGCGCCACCCGCTTGGGTATCAGGGTGACCGCCGGTTTTTCGATCACCGCTTCGATATGAATGTCCTCCAGGGACACCTCCGTCACTGCGGACGGCGGCGGTAATCCCCGGGTCGAATCAGCGACCGCAGGGGACGGTTCCTGGCTGCCGGCCGCGGCCGCCAGGATCACCATGAACAACATCAAACAGTGTCGCATCCTGCCTCAATCCTTCATCCGTTATAGGGCGCCTCGCGGCTGCACCGCGGGCCTTGTCCATAACCGGCGCCAGTCCAGCCGGTCGCACGATTCACCGCCCTCT
>DAIQOA010000275.1:0-4596 GCA_036788095.1 bacterium
CTTTTTCTTCATCGAACCCGCCACGATCGTCCACAAGCTCTACCGTTCTTACCTTCTGACCAGCCCTCGCCGGCGGGGATTAATGGAAAAACTTTAACGGTTCACCTCTTGTTCAACAGAGGCTCCGCCGGAACCACCTGATCCGCCGAACGTTCAATCAGAGCCAAGGCCCGATGCTGTTTCACTGCCGACGCCGGATCCGGAGCAGCTTTGGCCTAGGAGTTGGAATAGGCGGTCCGACTTTCGCGTTTTTATAAAGATGACCGTTATTGGTGCTCGGGGGATCCATGAAACTGAAACCAGAGACTATATGGTGCAACTTGCGATTAAAACCCTGCTGGCTGCAGCTTGCCTCTTCGGCCGGCTGTGGATCAACGAAGCGTCCGCCGCCGATCGACCCGGTTTGCCCCAGCAGGCGTCCCGGCCCTGCAGCGATCAGGTGGTGGTGGTTAAATTTAAAAACGCTGGACTGTATAAAAGCGCAACCGGCCGGCCGGCTTTTTCCGGCATAGACCGGCTGGAGCCCATTCTACCCCAGACCATGCGTCTGAGAAAAAAAAACAGTTCCGCCGGGCTGGAGCGGGTCTACTACGCCTATTTCAGCGGTCCGCGCACACCCCAGGAGGTGGCCGCTGCGCTGCAGAGCGATGAGCAGGTGGAATACGCTGAACCTAAATACATCCATCACCTGGCTGCTGCACCCAACGATTCTTTGATCGACGCACAACTGCCCTATTTCAATCAGATTCAACTCACCCGGGCGTGGGAGATCGCCAAAGGCGAAGACAGCCCGGTGGTCATCGCTATTGTGGACGGCGGAACCGAAATCCGCCATGCAGATCTGGCCGCCAACCTCTGGCACAATCCCGGCGAGATCCCTGACAACGGCCAGGACGACGACGCGAACGGTTATATCGACGACCTGCATGGCTGGAACTTTGCGACCAATCAACCGGATCCCACCGGCCTTAGCCACACCCCTATCAACGCAGAGCACGGCACCCACACCGCCAGCATCTGTTGCGCGGTAACGGATAACCAGCGGGGTTTGGCCGGTTCTTCCTGGAACGCCAAACTTATGGCTGTCAATTGTTCATCTCCATACAGCGATAACTCTATCATCTCCGGATACGACGGTATCCTCTATGCCGCTGAGGCGGGCGCGAATATCATCAATTGCAGCTGGGGAAGCCTTGGAGGATCTTCGCTGTATGAACAGGATGTGGTGAATCACGCTCTGCAGCTTGGCAGCATTGTGGTCGCCGCGGCTGGAAACGACAACGACTCTTCTTTTCATTATCCCTCGTCCTACGATGGCGTTTTATCCGTGGCCGCATTGAACAACAATGCCGTGCGTGCGAGTTACTCCAACTATGGGAAAAGCGTGGATGTGGCTGCGCCGGGCAACAGCCTCTACGGCGCCATCAGCCAGAACGGCTACAAAGCCATCAGCGGCACATCCATGGCCTCCCCGCTGGTGGCGGGCGTGGTGGCGCTGGTCAAGTCGATTCATCCGGATTGGAGCAATCTCCAGGCCGCTGAACAGGTGCGCATGACCTGCACCAATATCGATGCCTTTAATCCTAAATACGCCGGCAAACTGGGACGCGGACAGGTCGATGCGTATGCCAGCCTTACCACAGTCACACCCAGCGTCCGCATCCAGCAGGTGCGCTATATCGACGAGAGCGAGGACGGCGTCATCAAACCCGGAGAACGGGTGCGCATCTATGTCACGGTGGTCAATTACCTAGCCCGCGCCGATGTCGTTGAGCTCACATTATCCGCGGACAGCCCTTATATTGACATCCTCGCCGGCACAACGACCATGACCTCGCTCGAGACGCTGCAAAAGCAGGAAGTGGCCACACCGTTTGAAATAATCGTCCGGCCGGACGCCCCGCGCGGTCATTCGATTCACTTTGACCTGCGAGCGCGATCCGGCTATTACAGCGACAGCGATCATTTCAATCTGTCCGTGCTGCCGACGTACGGTAATATCGAGATCAACGCACTGGCCACTTCGATCACCAGCATAGGCCGGCTCGGCTTTGGCCGGACGGATATCAGCCAGGATGGAATCGGTTTTAAACACCGCAAAGGCCCCAACCTGCTTTTCGAGGGCGCAGTGATGTGCGGCACTGGGCCCGACCGGTTGGCCAACGCGGCGCGCGGTTTTATTCCGCCGAGTGAGTCGTCCATCATCTATGATGCGGATTTTGTCACCGCCGAAGACGGCGATCTGCAGTTTTTCACCCCCGGACGTCGTTCAGACCAGGAGTCCATCGGCATCTTTGATGACAGTAAGGCCGATCATCCCATGCATCTGCGCATCATCCAGAGGACCTTTGCCGACCAAGAGGAAGAACTGCAGAACCTGATCCTTTTTTCCTACACGATCCAAAACCAGGGGGACGAAACCCTGACGCCCTTTCATTTCGGCTTTTTCTTCGACTGGGACATCGACGGCGGCCATTACAACACCAATATGGTGAACTATGACAGCGGCCACCGTTTGAGCTACGTCTATGACACCGGCGCGGGCCCGGACACCTATGTCGGCATGGCGGTGCTCGATGACGTCGGAGTCTCCAGCCGCGCGATTTACAACGATCAGAACCATCCGCAAAACACCAGCTGGGGTCTGTATGATGGCTTTACCGATGAGGAAAAATGGCAATCCCTCAGCGGCGGCGCCGCTTTCAGCCAGGCCGGTCCAGCGGATATCTCGCATGTCATCAGCGCCGGCCCCTTCACCCTGCTGCCGCAGACTTTTATCACTCTGCACGTCGCTCTTGTGGCCGGCAACAGTCTGGCTGATCTGCAAAACACGGTGGACAGAGGCAATCACTTTCTCCTCACCCGGCTGACCAACGATGAACCGACCCAACCCACGGATTGGCAACTATCCGCGAATTATCCAAATCCGTTCAATGCCGCCACTTCGATCACCTACGAATTGCCCCGAGCGGCCGCAGTGCGCCTTGAGATTTTCGATCTGCTCGGCCGCCATGTCAAGACCCTGGTGGACCGGGCCGAGGCTGTCGGATTGCACAAAGTGACCTGGGATGGATCGGATCAACAGGGCCTGGCCATGGCCTCCGGCGTTTATTGGTACCGGCTGCAGGCCGGCTCCTACAGCCGGTCGCGAAAAATGTTACTGATTCGCTGAGTAGAAAGACCTGTAATCCTTGCGCCTGATTTCACTGCCGCTATCAGGCGCAGAATACGCAATGCAGAAAAACCGTCTGTCCGTAATATGACGAATCATGAAGGAACCGGCATGAGCCCTTCCGCGATGGGAACAAGCCGCTCATCCGCTCAGGGCAATCAGCGCACGGACCTTTCTTAGCGTAGGGAGGAACAGTGCATCTCAGCCTTCATTCAGACACATGAAAGCCTAGGCATGAAAAAAATCATTCTCCTGCTCACCCTCCTGGTTACCGCTGCTTTCAGCGCCACCCGCATGGTGGCGAAGGATGGCAACGACACAAATCCCGGCAGCCTCGATTCGCCTCTCGCGACGGTGATCAAAGCCGTCAGCCTTTCCACCCCCGGCGACACCATTCTAGTACGCGGCGGACTGCATGCGGGAACCACCACCATCTCCATCAGTAAAAGCGGAAATGCTCAAAATAAATATTATCTGCTGGCTTTTCCGCAGGAGCGGCCGGTGTTCGATTTTTCCAGCCAACCGCTCGGTCAAAAAGGCTTCAGCCTCAGGGCCGATTATTGGTTTATTCAGGGTCTGGAGGTCAAGGGCGCAGGGGACAACGGCATGGAAATCAGCCGGGGATCCTACAATCGCATCGAACGATGCGCTTTTTATGAAAACCGCGACACCGGCCTGCAGTTGAGCAATGGCGCGGCGCACAATGAAATCATCAACTGCGATTCCTACTATAACGCCGATCCGCCGGATTACGCCGACGCCGACGGCTTTGCACCCAAGCTCACGGTGGGAACGGGCAACTATTTCTTCGGCTGCCGCGCCTGGGTTAATTGCGACGACGGCTGGGACGGCTATCTTCGCGGCGCCACGGATGTGACGACCACTCTGGAACAGTGCTGGACCTGGGGCAACGGCTACTTGACCAACGGCACGGATCCAGGCGAAAAGGCCAACGGCAATGGCTTCAAGATGGGCGGCGGCGACAACAGCAACCGGGATCAATTGATGCACCACTTTATCCTTACGCGCTGTCTGGCCTTTAACAACAAGTCCAAGGGATTCGATCAGAACAACAATGTCGGATCCATGACCCTGCTGCAGTGCACCGGCTATCGCAACCTTAATGACAATTATCGCATCACCAAACCGTTGAGCGCCGGGCAATCGCTGCGGGTGACCAATTGCGTCTCCTACGACGGCGGCGTCAACCTGGCCATGTTCGCGGTTCAACAGAGCAACAGCTGGATGGCCCCCTTTCATGTGACCGGCCAGGATTTCGTCAGCCTCGATCCTGCGTGGGCCGCTGCTCCGCGCCGCGATGACGGCCGTTTGCCGGAGATGCCGTTTCTGCATCTGGCTGATGGCAGCGATCTCATCGACGCCGGCATGATCATCGACTCTGCGTTCTTCGGTACAGCGCCTGA
>DAIQOA010000276.1:0-4581 GCA_036788095.1 bacterium
TCTTGTTGCGACGGGTTTGGTTTATGGTCTTGATCCGGATACTTTAACCATTTTGCACCTTTCAGACACCCATGTGAGCTATTGGGCCGGCTGCCACCCCTGGTTGGAAAAGCTTCAACGCGAAAAAACCACGGACCGCCGGTCGTTGGCCGACTGGTTTGTTTTAAAACCCCGTGAAACCGGCGCCGATCTGGTGGTTCACACCGGCGACATGATCCATTTTTATGAGGCGGCAAGCGGCGAAGGCCTGTTCCAGGCAAGCCAGATCGAGCAGTTCGCTTCTCTGCTCTCGGATTGCCCGGTGCCGTTCTATGCCGTTCTCGGCAACCATGATATTCGCAGCTACTGGGTCGATGAGGCGGCCAATACGGCGCCCTGTTTTCAACTTAATCAACAGCCGGCGCGCGCGGCCTGGATCCGCAATCTTGCCTGCTTTCACGATGGTTTTTACAGCCGGCGCACTTACCGGATCGGTGAAACGCGTTATCACCTTATTTTTCTCGACAATGCCTATGATCTGGCGGATCGCGCTTCGTTGGACCAGGCGCAGCTGGAGTGGTTGGAGCATGAGCTCGCGCAAACCCACCGGGAACCGATTCTGCTGTTCATGCATAAATACCTGCCGGCGTTGGATTACAACCGGGACGGCATTGCTTTTTCCGCTGCCGCCGCTTCCGGCCTTACCGACTCAACCTGCGCAAGCGGATTTCTTCGCCTTCTCAACGCTCACCCCAACATTCGGCTTCTGCTCGTCGGCCATGGCCATTCGTGCAAGAGCGAATGGCTGCCCTTCCCCGGCGGCCATGTCATCCTGCAAAAGAGCACCGGCGCATTTGTCAAGGATGCGGACAACTGGCGTATCGTAAAATGCACGGACCACGAGATCCTCATATACGCGCCTGGATCTCACCGAATAGAAATGAAAATAGCTTTGGAAAAGAGGGATCGTTAGACGATGCCTCTCGCGGCCATGGCGAGAGCGTAAACGGCTGTCAGGTTGCTCGCCCGTCTTTTCATTACCAGCAATGTCCAGGCAGATCCTTCGCTGCAAACAACGCGGCTTGCAGCCGAGAGCCGCTATTTGCTCGATTGAATGTATTCACTGATTTTTTGCCCAATCGTTCTGACGACATGTTCGAATTCTTCGACATCCTTGTTCAGCAGAGTCATGCGGAAGCCGAGCAACGGCGAGAAGAACGAGGTCAGCGGCACGACGCAGATGCCGGTGGCGGCCAGCAGATAGTAGACGAACCGTTTGTCATGCTCGATGTCCTTGGCAATGCCCTCTACATAGCTTTTTATCTCCGGCGATTCGATGTTTAAAAATTGCCGGTCATTGAGCACCGACTCGTTGAACAGCACGGTCATGTAAAAGGCGCCGTTGGTCCGGTTGACGATCACAAACGGGACGTCCTTCAGCAGCTCATAGGCGATGTTGGACAGCTTTTCATAATGGCGAACACGGTCCTGCAGGTATCCGGGGTACTCCGGGTGGGACATGATCCGGGGAATTGCCATCTGCGGCAGCGTGGTGGAACACACCTCGGACATCTTTTGCTGCAGGATGGTGTTGATGAAGCGGGCAAAAATCGGATCTTTGTCCGCGTTATAGACCTCCATCCAGCCGCAGCGCGCTCCGGGCCAGGGGAATTCTTTGGAAATCCCCTGGAGTGAAATCGCCGGCACGTCGCCGATCACATCGCCGATGGGCACGGTCTTTTGACCGTTGTAGACGATGTTGATATAGGTCTCGTCGGCCATGATGAAAAGATCGTTTTCCCGGGCGATGCGCACCACGGTCTCCAGCGTTTCCACCGGATAGACATAACCGGTGGGATTGTCGGGATTGATGATCAGCAGGCCCACGATCGCGCGATGGCTTTTCACCTTGTGCTCCAGCTCGCGCAGATCCGGCTGCCAGCCGTTGTAGGGATTCATCCGGTAGGTGTTGGGCGGAAAGGAGGCGTGCAGCACTTCCGCCATCAAGTGCGTAGAGTAGGTCGGTTCCGGCATGATCACGCGGGCGTCCACCTGGATGGAGCTGTAGGTGCGGGCGATGGCGTCGCCCAGGCCGTTAAAAAAGAGAATGTCCTCGGGCGAGAGGTGCACCCGGCAGCGGGCGTTGACGCGTTCGGCGAGAAACGCGCGTGTGGCGTCCATGCCCCTGGTGGGCGAATAGGCGTAGGAACGGTTTTCCCAGACAATGTCCGTCAGCACCTGACTCATCCACTCGGGTATGGTTTCTCCTTTTTGCACCGGATCGCCGATGTTTTCCCAGATAATTTTAACGCCGAGCGCTTCCAGCTTTTGGGCGATGGGCACCAGATTGCGGATTTCGTAGGTCAATCCGTTGCCGCCGCGTGAAATTTCAAAACGCATAAGGTGTTTCACTCCTTTGATTCGCTTTCGCCTGGCTGACGATGACCCTTTGCCGGCCGGGAAGGTGAAAAATGAACCGATAAGATACTCACGCAAAGGATCAAGATCAAGAGAAAGTTGTCCGGCGGGCGGTTCGGCTAGAGCGGGCTGATGTCGCGCATCCGCGAAATCGTCACCCACTCATACCCGCGATCTCGCAGGCTGTCGATGAGGGCTGGGAGGATGGGATGCACCGGATCATCCTTTCTTTGGCTGCCCAGGTGCATGAGGATGATGCCGCCGCGACCGGCGGTATCGCTGTCGCGGCCGAAGGCGAGCAGCCGGGAGAGTATTTTTTCCGACGTCTGATATCCCCGGTGATTTTTATCCGCGACCCAGTCCAGCGCATCCAGGCTCTGGCCGTTGGTGACGGTCCAGCCGACATGGGTGTAGCCTAGCTCTTCGGCCCAGGCTCGAATTTCCCGGTTATGTTCGCCGAAGGGAGCGCGCCAGTAGTGCGCCATTTCTTTGCCGGTCAGCCGGGTAAAATAATCCGCGGTGCGCTTTAACTCTTGCTGCAATTTTTCTTTGCTCATTTCGGCCAGCGTCTCCTGCCTGCGATTTTGCGCCACCGTGGTCAGGCGCGGGTGGCTCCAGGTATGGTTGCCCACTTCGTGTCCATCGGCGACGATGCGACGCACGAGGTCCGGGTATCTTTTCATAAAGGCGCCGGTGAGAAAAAACGTACAGGTTATCTTTTTGTCCGCCAGTTGATTGAGAATGGCCTCGGCGCTGCCGTTCCCGGATCCACCGTCAAAGGTCAACGCGATGTGCTTGCGGTCAGCCGGGCCACGGCTGAAATCGCCCGCCGTGATCTCGGCGATGGGCCGGCCGGTGATGGTGATGATTTTTTCCAGCAGGGAGACATGGCCGTGCTCGTCCAAGCCGCGGACCACCAGCTCGTTGTCCCCGGCTTTGACCGTAACGTTCTCGAAAGAAAAACGTCCGTCTTTAGAGATGGTCACCGCCCGCAGTTCGTGGTTGACCAGCAGCGAGAGGCTGATGTTATCCGCCGCTTCACCGACAATGGTGATGCGGTTTTCGCTGATCCGCGCCTGCTGCGGCTGCGACCATTGAATCCGGCTTCGGTCCTGCAGGCTATCCGGCACAGCCGCAGTCGGCGCCGGAGTTGAAAGGGTCGATTGCTTCCATGCCGCCACCTCGTGCGCCAGATCGCGAAGCGACAGCCAGATCATCAAAAACAGGCTGAGGGTGATCAGCGGAAAAAGCCAGCTGGTGGCGCGGGCGGCCGGAGAACCGCCTTTTTTGCTTTTAGGTTTCGTCCCCGTTGGCGTGGTCCAAAAAGCCGTAGCTTCCAGCAGCAACGACCGGATCAGGCAGCGCGTGCTGCAAAAAGGCCGGTCGAGAAAGGAGCGCGTGCATTCTGGACAGATAAAAGTGCGACAGTGGTGACAGCGCTTGCGGGTGATGGTCTCTGGATGATTTTTACACACATGGGCCATGAGAAAAAAGTTAGCAAACTGCCGGTGAAATGCAAGCTAAATATCCTTGGAATTTCGCTAATTTCTTTCTAAACTAATCTGTATTCAGCCTATCGCATGATTTCAGGAGGGCCTTATGAATCCTGATTCGGACAAACAGGTGCGTCCGGCCGCCTGGGCCGGTGCGTTCTATCCCGCGGAGCCGGCGGAATTGCGCAAGCAGGTGACAAGAATGCTGATGGAGGCTGAAGAGGCGCCTGTCGCCGGCCACCTGATCGGTCTGATTGTGCCGCACGCCGGCTATATCTATTCCGGGTTCACCGCGGCCCATGCCTATCGTCTGCTGAAGCACCGGCCGATCAAGACGGTGTTTGTTATCGCGCCCAGCCATGCCGAATGGTTTGAAGGCGTTTCAGTCTTTGGCGGCGATTTTTATGAGACTCCGTTGGGCCGGGTCAGCGTGGACCGCACCAAGGCCGAGGCGTTGGCTGCTTTCGATCAGGCCATCACTCTCTCCGATTCCGGTCACCATGCCGCCGGAGACCGTTCTGAGCATTCTCTGGAGGTGCAACTGCCGTTTCTGCAGATCGCCCTGGATAAGCCGTTTCAGCTGGTGCCAGTAGTGTCCCATGACTATCGTCCGGACCTCGGCCGTTTGTTGGGGCTTGCCCTGGCCGGCGTTATGGAGGAATCGGATCTGCTGGTGGCGAGTACCGATCTG
>DAIQOA010000277.1:0-4539 GCA_036788095.1 bacterium
GGTTTTTCGGCTGCCCGCGTCGACGCCGTGTTGTGTTACAACGATTCGCTGGCCATCGGCTTTATGCGCGCTCTGACCGAGCAGGGCATTCGCATTCCCGATGATGTGGCGGTGGTGGGATTCGACGATGCCGGCCTGGGTGGTTATCTGCATACCGCGCTGACGACCGTGGCGCAGCCCGCCCAGGAGATCGGACGATGCAGCGCCGATCTTTTGCTGCAGCGCATCGCGGCCAAGGAGAACGGGGGGGAGACGCAAAAAATATATCTGGCCACCCGCCTGGTCGTTCGGGAATCATGCGGAGCGCTCAGCCGCGGTTCTTTTCACAGCAGTCCCGCGGACCCATCCTATATTAAACAGACAGAGGGTATTCATCAATTGCAGGAGGTCGCAACGTGAGTTTCTTGGAAGAAATGTTCAGTCTCAAAGGCCGCGTGGCCGTGGTCATCGGCGGCGGCGGGGTTCTCGCCGGCGCCATGGCCGATGGCCTGGCCAGAGCCGGAGCGGATATCGCTATTCTGGATTTGTCGTTGGAAAACGCTCAAGCAGCGGCTCAGCGCGTCAAAGCGTTGGGAGTGCGCAGCCTTGCGCTGCAGTTGGATGCCACCTCCAAGGAGGGGTTGAGTAAAGCAGAAGCTGTCGTGCGTGAAGCGCTCGGCGAGGCGACCATTTTAATCAATGCGCCCGGCATCAATTCCAGCACCCCGTTCTTTGATATTCCGGAAGAGGAATTCGACAGAATCATGAAGGTGAATTTAAAGAGCATGTTTCTGGCCTGCCAGATATTCGGCAAACAGATGGTGGCTGGCGGCAAAGGCGGAAGCATCATCAACATCAGCTCAGCCTCCTCCGGTCCTCCGCTTTCTAAGGTGTTCACCTACAGTCTGTCCAAAGCGGCGGTCAACAATCTGACGATGTTTCTGGCGCGCGAATGGGCCACCCAGGGCGTGCGGGTCAATGCCATTGCTCCAGGCTTTTTTCCCGCGGAACAGAATCGCAAGATTCTGACTCCGGAACGGGTGGCGGATATCATGAAGCATACGCCGATGAACCGGTTCGGCGAGGCGGAGGAGCTGGTGGGCGCAGCCGTCTGGCTGGCCTCGCCCAAGGCCTCGTCCTTTGTCACCGGCGCGGTGATTCGTGTGGACGGCGGCTTTACCGCCATGACCATCTAAACCCGTCTTTCTGGGAGCGGTTGTGTCCTTTGATCGATTGAAATTGTTTTTTCTTTCCCGTTTTGATAAATCATCCGGTGCGGCTGGCCGCGCCAAGCAAAGGAGAAAATCTATGGAAAAATGTGATATCGGCCTGATCGGCCTGGCGGTGATGGGTGAAAACCTCATCCTCAACATGGAGCGCAACGGTTTTTCCGTGGCGGTGTACAATCGCACGGTAAGCAAGGTCGACCAATTCACCAATGGTCGTGCCATGGGTAAAAAAATCGTCGGCTGTCATTCCATCGAAGAGCTGGTGGCGCATCTGAAAAAGCCGGCCAAAATCATGCTTATGGTCAAGGCCGGACAGGCGGTGGATGATTTCATCGAACTGCTGTTGCCCCACTTGGATCCGGGAGACATTCTCATCGACGGCGGCAACAGCCATTACCCGGACACCATTCGCCGCACCCGCTATCTCGAGTCCAAGGGTTTCAATTTTATCGGCACCGGCGTTTCCGGCGGTGAAGAGGGCGCACTGCTGGGCCCGTCGATCATGCCCGGAGGTTCCCCCCAGGCCTGGCCTCACGTCAAACCGATCTTTCAGGCCATTGCCGCCAAAGTGGCGGACGGTTCGCCCTGTTGCGACTGGGTGGGCAATGACGGCGCCGGCCATTTTGTCAAGATGGTGCACAACGGCATCGAATACGGCGATATGCAGATGATCTCCGAAGCCTACTGGCTGCTGAAAAACATCGGCCTGACCCAGAAAGAGCTGGCCCGGGTTTTCGAGAAATGGAACAAGGGCGAATTGGACAGCTATCTGATTCAAATCACCGCCGAAATCATGGCGAAGAAGGATGAGGATAATAAAAAATATACGGTGGATTTGATACTGGATACGGCGGGTCAAAAGGGCACCGGCAAGTGGACCAGCATGGCGGCGCTGGATCTGGGCATCCCCGCCCAGACCGTGGCTGAGGCGGTGTTCGCCCGGGCCATGAGCGCCATCAAGGAAGAACGCGTGCAGGCCGCCAAGGTGCTGAGCGGCCCCAAGATTCGCTTCACCGGCGACAAAAAAACTTTTATCGAAATGGTGCGCCGGGCGCTGTATGCCTCCAAGATCTGCTCCTATGCCCAGGGCTTCCAACTCTTGCGCGCCGCCGCGGCTGAATACAAATGGGATCTCAAATACGGTCAGATCGCGCTGATGTGGCGCGAGGGTTGCATTATCCGCGCGCAGTTCCTCGGCAAGATCAAAGAGGCCTTTGATCGCAATCCGGATCTGCAGAACCTGCTGATGGACCCCTATTTTAAAAAGATCATTGAAAGCAATCAGACCGCCTGGCGCACGGTGGTGGCCAAAGCGGTCAAAATGGGCATTCCGGTTCCGGCTTTTTCTTCCGCCCTTGCCTATTTCGACGGCTATCGCAGCGAGCGGCTGCCGGCCAATCTGCTGCAGGCCCAGCGCGATTATTTCGGCGCCCATACGTATGAACGGGTGGATCAACCTCGCGGCAAGTGGTTTCACACCAATTGGACCGGTCGCGGCGGCGCCACCAGTTCTTCAACCTACACGGCGTAGAGAGGACAGCTTATGACCGGTTATGGCAGTGCCACTGAAAAGTTGCAGGAAGCGCAGGTTCAGCGAATCATCGCCGAAGCGTTCGCCGATGCACGATTCGACAACCGGAAAATACTGTTCATCATTCCGGATCACACGCGCACGGCGCCCATCGATGTGATGTTCCGTTGCCTGTATCGCACTCTGTCGCCGCGTCTGACTGCTTTGGATTTTTTGGTCGCCCTGGGCACGCACCCGCCCATGAGCGCGGACGCCATCAACCAGCGCGTCGGCATCACCGCCGCGGACCGGCAGGAGAAATATCCCAAGGCCCGGTTTTTCAACCATCACTGGAAAGATCCGGATCAGTTGATCAGCGTCGGCAGAATCCACACCGCGGAAGTGGAGGCGATTTCCGAAGGACGTCTGCATCAGGCGGTGGATGTGGTGATCAACAAGATGGTGCTGGAGTATGATCTACTGGTCATCGTCGGGCCCACCTTTCCCCATGAAGTGGTGGGCTTTTCCGGCGGCAACAAATATCTTTTTCCCGGAATCGCCGGCCAGGAGATCATCGATATGTTTCACTGGTTGGGCGCGCTGATCACCAACCCGCGCATTATCGGGACCAAGGATACGCCGGTTCGCCGGGTGGTGGACAAAGCGGCGTCGTTGCTGACCGTCGAACGGCTCTGCTTCAGTATGGTGGTCCAGGGCGATGAACTGGCCGGCCTTTATTTCGGTACGCCGGAACAGGCCTGGTCCGCGGCAGCGGACCTCTCCGACCGGCTGCACATCGTCTATAAAGAGCGGCCCTATCACACCGTGCTCTCCTGCGCGCCGAAAATGTATGACGAGCTGTGGACCGGCGGCAAATGCATGTACAAGCTCGAACCGGTGGTGGCCGACGGCGGCACGCTGATCATCTATGCACCGCACATCACAGAGGTGTCGGTCACTCATGGAGCGCTTATCGAAAAGATCGGCTATCACGTGCGCGATTATTTTGTCAAACAATGGGATCGCTTCAGCGGTTTTCCCGCCGGCGTACTGGCGCATTCCACTCATGTGAAGGGCGTCGGCACGTTCGACAACGGCGTGGAAAAGCCGCGCATTCAGGTCGTCCTGGCCACCGGGATTCCCGCGTCCCTGTGCGCCAAGATCAACCTCGGCTACCGCGACCCGGCCGATATCGATCCCCGTCAATTCATGGACCGCGAGGCTGAGGGCGTGCTCTATGTGGCCAAAGCCGGCGAGATGCTCTATCGCCTGAAAGACGATCCGTTTAAAAAATGATTCAACGCCACGATTTCTTGATTGTCGTCGATTCGGACGGGTGCGCTTTCGACACCATGGAGATCAAGCACCAGGAGTGCTTTATCCCCAACACCATCCGCTGCTGGCAGCTTCAGCCGATCAGCGGTCATGTCCGCCGGATGGCCGAGTTCGTCAATCTGCGCTCGCGCTTTCGTGGCTTGAACCGGTTTCCCGCTCTGATCAAGCTGTTTGATTGGCTCCAGGAATGGCCGGATCTGCAAACAGCGCGCCAATACATTCCGCCTGCGCCGGCTTTACGCCGCTGGGTGGCGCAATCGAACGGCTGGAGTCATGCCGCGCTGGCCCGGGAAATCGAAAACAGCGATGCCGCAGACCTGCGCCAGGCCGTGGAGTGGAGCGAAGCGATCAACCGTTCGGTGCACGCCATGGTGACAGGCATTCCGCCGTTTGCCGGGGTGGCGGAAAGTCTGGCTTTGGTCTCCACCTGGGCGGATGTCATCGTCTGTTCTGTCGCCAACCAGGAGCAGCTGGTGAGGGAATGGC